>CAZMRK010000798.1:0-4197 GCA_964568355.1 uncultured Solibacteraceae bacterium
GCACACCATCATTGTTGAAAATAACTACAGTGGCCAGTTTGCCCGCTACCTCCGCAGCGAGACGAGCTTCGTGCCCGACGGCTACATCCGCAAATACGATGGCGAGCCGTTCCTGCCGCACCACATCGTGGACGCGGTCAAAGAACAACTGGCCGGCGGCGTGAGCCTGTCGGTCCCCAGCCACGAGATTATGGTCTGAGAGGGGAGAGAACCAGATGGCTACAACGGTACGTGAGTTCGGTCCGGTAACCCTGCCCGACCTAAAAGGAAAGGTCGACCCGGACTGGTGTCCCGGATGCGGCGATTTCGGCGTCCTGGCCGCCCTGCAAAAGGCCCTGGTGGAGTTGCAAATCCAGCCGCATGAGGTGGTTGCAATCAGCGGCATCGGCTGCTCCTCCAACTTGCCGGGGTTTCTCAACACCTACGGTATGCATACCCTCCACGGCCGCGCTTTGGCCGTGGCGACCGGCGTCAAGCTGGCCAACCACCGCCTTACAGTGGTGGTAACCGGCGGCGATGGAGACGGCTTCGGGATCGGCGGAAATCACTTTATCCACACCATCCGGCGCAACGTGGATCTGCTTTATCTGGCCATGGATAATCAGATCTACGGCCTCACGACCGGCCAGGTGTCACCCACCAGCCGCATCGGCATGAAGACCAAGAGTACCCCCTTCGGGAGCATTGAAGGGCCTATTAATCCGATCGCCTTATCGCTGGCCGCCGGAGCGACCTTCGTGGCGCGGGGTTTCAGCGGCGAACAGAAGCACCTCACCAGCCTGATCCAGGAGGGCATTCGCCATCGCGGCTTCGCCTTCATCGACATCTTCAGCCCCTGCGTAACCTACAACAAAGACAATACTTATCAGTGGTTTCGGCAAAAGGTGAAGAAATTGGAGGAGGAGCCGGGCTACGACCCCTCCGACTGGGCGGCCGCCGTACAGAAATCGCAAATCTGGGGAGAAGAAATCCCGATCGGGAAGTTCTACCAGCGAAACGATCTCATGGCTCTGAACGAAGCCGAGCCGGTCCTCACCGAGGGCGGTCCGCTGGCGCACCGGGACCTGCGCATCCCTGCCGAGACGGTCCGCGAATTCATTGCAGAACTGATGTGATCCTGGCGCGGGCTGGTGGTCTCAGAGCTACTGCCCGCGCCATCCTTCCCGCCCTCCGCCAGGATGATCGCAATGAGCGCTTCTTCCTCGCCTGACATGGGAATCCCTCCTCTGAGGGATACGCGGAAGAATTCTCATGAAAATATCAGGAAGCTTTCAGCGTTGCTTCTAGGCAATCGCCGCGTCAATCTTCTCCGGGTCTATCCCCAGGTCGGCAAAGGCTTTCTTGATCTTCTTCGTGCTGAACTTGCCTTCCCGTGCGAGGCGTGAGAGCGCCGCCGCGGCAATCGACTCGGCATTGACCTCGAAGTGCCGCCTCAGGTATTCGCGATTGTCGCTGCGGCCAAATCCATCGGTGCCCAGGCTCTCCATCCGCCCTGCCAGCCAAGGGGCGATCTGATCGGCCACCACTTTCATGTAGTCGGTGGCGGCAATGATGGGGCCTTCGGCTCCGGACAGCGCGGTCTGGATGAACGGCTGCTGCGCCGGCTGGTCCGGGTGTAGACGATTCCAGCGCTCCACCCGCAGAGCATCGCGCCGCAGTTCGTTGTAGCTGGTGACGCTCCAGACGTCTCCGGCCACGTCGTATTTTTCCGCCAGAATCTGCTGCGCCCGCAGGGCTTCGTTCAGGATCGGACCGCTGCCGAACAACTGTACTTTGGCCTTGCCGCCCGGCGCCGTCTTGTAACGGTAGATGCCCTTTAGAATGCCCTCGGTAACACCTTCCGGCATGGGCGGCATGGGGTAGTTCTCGTTATATAGCGTGAGATAGTAGAAGCGCGATTCCTGCTCCTGGTACATACGCCGGATGCCATCCTGCACGATGACCGCAATCTCGTAGGCATATGCCGGGTCGTAGGTGGCGCAGGTGGGCACCGTGCTGGCCAGGACGATGCTATGGCCGTCCTGATGCTGGAGGCCCTCGCCGGATAGCGTAGTGCGTCCCGCAGTCCCGCCCATCAGGAAGCCCTTGCCGCGGGCATCGGCAAATGCCCAGATGAGGTCGCCGACCCGCTGGAATCCGAACATCGAGTAGTACACGAAGAACGGAATCATCTCGACGTTGTAGTTGGTGTAGGCGGTCCCGGCGGCGGTGAAGGAAGCCATCGAACCGGCTTCGGTAATGCCCTCCTCCAGGATCTGGCCATCTTTGGATTCCTTGTAGTACAGGAACATCTCCGCATCGTGCGGTTTATAGAGCTGCCCCTGGCTGGCATAGATGCCGAACTGCCGGAACAGCGACTCCATACCGAACGTACGCGCTTCGTCCGGAATAATCGGAACCACGCGCTTGCCGATCTGCTGGTCTTTCATCAGCAGCGTCAGGACGCGAACGAAGGCCATGGTAGTGGAAACTTCGCGGCCGTTGGTTCCTTCGAGGGCTTCCTTCAGATATTCCAGCGGCGGCGCCTGGACGCTGGTGGCCGGTACCGTCCGGCTGGGCATATATCCACCCAACTGGCGGCGGCGCTCGTGCAAGTAAGCGATCTCCGGGCTGTCGGAGGGCGGACGGTAAAAGGTAGCGTTGGCGGCCGCCTCTTCCGGGATGGGGATCTCGAATCGCGACCGGAACTGCGCAATCTCCTGCTCGTTGAGCTTCTTCTGCTGATGGGTAATGTTTCGGCCTTCGCCAGCCTCGCCCAAGCCATAGCCCTTGATGGTTTTGGCCAGAATCAGGGTGGGTTTACCCTGAGTTTCTACAGCAGCTTTGTAGGCGTTATAGACTTTCTGCGGATCGTGGCCGCCACGCCGCAGCTTGAGCAGTTGCTCGTCGCTCAAGTGCGAGACCAAGTCCAGCAGTTCCGGATACTTGCCGAAGAAATGCTGGCGGAAATAGGAGCCGTCCTTGGTCACGTAGGTCTGATACTCGCCGTCGACCACCTCGGCCATGCGCTTTTGCAGAAGGCCGCTGGTATCGCGGGCCAGCAGATCGTCCCAATCCGCGCCCCAAATCACCTTGACGACGTTCCAACCGGCTCCGCGAAAAGCGGCTTCCAGCTCCTGGATCACCTTGCCGTTGCCGCGCACCGGCCCATCCAGACGCTGGAGATTGCAGTTGATGACGAAGATCAGGTTGTCTAGCTTCTCGCGGGAAGCCAGCGTGAGCGAGCCCATCGATTCCGGCTCGTCCATCTCCCCGTCGCCGAGATAGGCCCAGATTTTTCGAGGGGTTACGGGAATCAATCCGCGATTCTCCAGGTAGCGCATGAAGCGGGCCTGGTAGATCGCATTGATTGGCCCTAAGCCCATCGAAACGGTGGGGAAACGCCAGAAACCCGGCATCAGCCAGGGATGAGGGTAGGAAGAGAGGCCCGGGTGCTCCCGCAGCTCATGCCGGAAATTTTTCAGATGTTCTTCGGTGAGCCGGCCTTCCAGAAACGCTCGCGCGTAGATTCCCGGCGAAGCATGGCCCTGCAGGTAGAGCAGGTCGCCAGGCTGACCGTCGTATTCGGCATGGAAGAAGTGATTGAAGCCGACCTCCAGCAGGGTCGCCAGAGAGGCGTAGGTGGAGATGTGGCCGCCGATTCCCGCATCGTACTTGTTCTGGCGCACCACCATGGCCATGGCGTTCCAGCGGGTCAAGCTCTTGATGCGGCGCTCAATGGCGCGGTCGCCTGGATAGGGGAGCTCGATCTCCGGGGGGATTGTGTTGACATATGGGGTATTGAGCTGGATCGGTAGATCCACGCCCGAATTGCGGGCCCGCTCGTGCAATTTTTCCAGCAGGTATACAGCACGGTCCGGACCGACCTCATCCAAGACCTGGTCCAGCGCCTCAACCCACTCTGCCGTCTCCTGGGGATCCAGGTCTACAACCCTCTCAGTCAGTTTTTGATGCATGGATGTCTCCCTCCATTATAGTGAAGCAGGCACAAGGAATTCCTGCGCAGCCCGTCTCCGGCACGAATCTGAGAGGAAGGTGGGGAACACGAATTTAGGCCATAGTACAATAAGAGACAACGGAGCCGTTGATTTCCATGACCAACCGAATCGCCGCGATTCTGCTGCTTCTCGCGGCTGGATGCCTGGCTGCGCCCGCCGAAAGTAGTCCCCTCACCCGGCCCAAGGCGGGCAAAGTAGA
>CAZMRK010000799.1:0-9816 GCA_964568355.1 uncultured Solibacteraceae bacterium
CCTGGCGTTGGGGATCGGCGCGGACACCGCCGTCTTCACCTTCGTCAAAGGGGCGCTTTCGTTCGATCCGGGAATCGATCATGCCGAGCAGGTGGTCATGATTTCGGGCACCAATCCCCTGCGCAGCGACGATCTCCCACAACCCGATCCCGATCTGCGCAATTTTCGTTCGCAGGTGAAGTCGCTATCCCAGCTCGCCGCCTATCGTTTCACTTCGGTCAACCTTACCGACCAGAATGCTCCTCCCGAGCGCTATGTCTGCGCGCAAATGTCGGCCAGCGGATTCACCATCGCCGGGCGCCGGCCGGTCCTGGGACGCAGCTTCCAGCCGGAAGACGAGCGCCCGGATGCTCCGCCCGTCCTGATGTTGACCCATCGCGTCTGGCAGAACCGCTACGGCAAGAATCCCGGCATCATCGGCCGCGTGGTGCGCGTTGAGGAGACGCCGCGGGTCATCATCGGCGTGATGCCCACCGGCATGCGCTTTCCCGAAGATACCGATCTGTGGATCCCGCTTGCGCCCGCCCACACACGCGGATCGGAGCCTCTGCTGTTCGGCCGGCTGGCCGATGGCGTGAAACTGGCTGCAGCCAGAAGCGAGATGGACGCCATCGCGCGCCGCCTGACCAACCAGAATCCCGCGCACCTGAAGGGTCTTGCCATCGACGTACGGCCGATCCTGGAGATCTACGGTGTTTATCAGTTGCGCCCGCTCTTCCTGGCGGTTCTGTGCGCCGTCGGCTTCGTCGTGCTGATCGCCTGCGCCAATGTCGCCAACCTGCTGCTGGCCCGCGCCGCGGCTCGCGCGCGCGAGATCTCCGTACGCATGGCGATCGGCGCCGGACGCATGCGCATCATCCGCCAGCTTTTGGTGGAAAGCGTCCTGCTCGCCGCCACCGGCGGCCTGTTCGGATGGATGATCGCGGCCGCCGGCCTGCGCTGGTTTGACACCTCTACCGCCCGCTTCCCGCGTCCACCCTGGCTCGATTTTTCCATGGATCACGAGGTATTCCTGTATCTCACGGCTCTATCGTTAGGCACCGGGCTGCTGTTCGGCCTGGCTCCGGCGCTGCGCCTGTCCAAAATCGATCTGCACAGCGCGGTTAAGGATGGCGGCCACGGCGCCACCGCGGGAGCCCGCGGCCGGCGTCTTGCCAACCTACTGGTGGTCTTCGAAATGGCCCTCTGCGTGGTGCTGCTGGCGGGAGCCGGCCTGCTGATCCGCAGCGCCGTGAAGGTATACGGCACTCCGCTCGGCGTGAATACCGCCAATGTGCTGACCGCGATGATCCACCTGCCTGACGCCAAATACAAAGGGTCGGAGGAACAAATCGCTTTTCACGAGCGCCTGTCCGACGCGCTGCGCGCCCTTCCCGGAGTCGAAACCGCGGCATTGGCGTCCCATCTGCCCGGCCGCGGTTGGATGAACCTGTCGTGGGATGCCGACCCCGCGCCTTCCGGCGAAGGCGAGCGCCTGTCCCATGCCGGCGCGATCGTGGTCTCCGCCGGCTACTTTCGCGTGATGCAGGTGGGAGCGCGCCGCGGAAGGCTCTTTTCGCCTTCCACCGCCGGCCGCGGAGCATCCGAAGTCATCGTAAACGAGAGCTTCGCCCGGCGTTTCTGGCCCAGTCTGGACCCGCTCGGCAAGCGCCTTCGCATCGTCGATGCCCACGCTGCCCGGCCCTGGCTCACCGTGATCGGGGTCGTTCCGGATATCCAGCAGAACATGCGCGGCGGCCCCCTGCAGGGCGACCCGCTGGTCTACCTCTCCTATGCCGCCGACCCGCAGCGGCTGATGTTTGTGGTATCCCGCACTCTGATTCCGCCGGCGGCTCTCACCCAAGCCTTCCGGGCGGAGGTGCAAAAGCTGGACAAAAATCTGCCGCTCTACGACGTGAGTACACTCGAAGACCGCATCGCCCAGAACCGTCTGGGCTCAGGAATCTTCGCCGTCCTGTTTACGATTTTCGGCGCCATCGCGCTGGTGCTGGCCTCGGTCGGGCTCTACGCGGTGACAGCACACGCCGTCAGCCAGCGCACACGCGAAATCGGAATCCGCATGGCCGTGGGCGGAACCTCGCGCGACATCGTCCGCCTGGTGTTTGTGCAAGGCATCCGCCCGATGCTGATCGGCCTGGCTCTTGGCCTTCCGACGGCCTTCGCCGCCACCCGCGTCCTGCGAATGGCGCTGGTCGGCGTCTCACCGGGAGACCCGCTGACGTTCGCCACGGTAGTCCTGGTCCTGCTCCTGGCCGGCCTGCTCGGCTGCACGCTCCCCGCCCGCCGAGCCATCGCCGTAGATCCCATCGTCACGCTCCGCTGCGATTGACTTCGAACACCGCTCCCTTACGGTCGCGGCTCGGTAGCCCTGATTCGCAGGTCGGTTTCCAGAGTTTACGCCTTCGGGTGCGCCCGGTCGTAGACGGCCACTAAGTCGGTCAGCGAAACCTTTGTATATTTCTGCGTGTTCGAAAGGCGCGCGTGACCGAGCAATTCCTGGATGGCGCGCAGGTCCGCGCCGTCGCTGAGCAGGTGCGTGGCGTAGGCGTGGCGCAGGCTGTGCGGATGCAGCGAAGGATCCCCGCTCAGCGCTACGGCATAGAGTTTTACGATTCCGCGCACGCCGCGGTCGGTCAGGCGGCCGCCATGATGATTCAGAAACACCGCCGTCTCATCCGGACGAACCGGCCGCTCTTTCCAATACAGCTCCAGCGCCTGGGCCGCCTTCTCTCCAAACGGCACCTGCCGCTCTTTGCGGCCCTTGCCGCGCACGCGCAGCCACCGTTCACTCCGGTCGATATCCTCCAGGTTGAGCCCCACCAGCTCGCTTACCCGCAGCCCGCAACCATAGAGAAATTCAAAGATCGCCCGATCCCGGGCCGGATGCGGCCGCTCCACCTGGCGCGAGGCCACCGCGTCGATCAACCCGTTGACCTGCTCGGCACTGGCTACCTCGGGCAGCTTCTGCGGCGCTTTCGGTGTGCGCACCAGGCGCGCCGCATTCACCGCGACGCGGCCCTCCCGCACCAGAAACTGGAACAGCATCCGCACCGCCGCCAGTTTGCGCCGCAGCGAGACCGCGGCCAGGTTCTTCTGATACAAATCGCCCAGCCACTCGCGGATCTTCAACACATCGAATTCAGCCAGCGCGGGGGGCTCGCCTCCGGGAGGGGTGAAATATTCCAGGAACTGCCGCAGGTCGCTGCCGTAGGATTTCACTGTGTTCGGGGAGACGTTCTCCCGCCCGATCTCTTCCAGAAACCGCTCGATCGCTTCTTCCAGGTCAGACATACGCCCCGCGATACTCTTCGAGCTTTTCGAGCGCCCGCCGGCACACCTCGGCATGGCGCGCTTTCTTATCGCGCGCCAGCTTCTGCCGCGCGGCTTCGTCGAGCGGCGGCAGCAAATCGAAGGTGATGTTCGCCGGCTGGTAGTTGCGGGCATCCGCGCCGGAGATATAGTGGCAGAGCGACCCCAGCGCCGTCTCGCGCGGCAGTGTCCGAACCGGCTCGCCCGCCGCCAGCGCCGCGGCGTGCCTTCCGGCCATCCACCCGGTAGCGATCGACTCCACGTATCCCTCGACGCCGGAAATCTGCCCGGCAAAGAGAATCCGCGGCTGCTCGCGCAGTTGCAGCGTGTCCGTCAGCAGAGCCGGCGCGTTGATGTAGGTATTCCGATGGATCTGCCCGAACCGCACGAACTCGGCCCGCTCCAGGCCCGGAATCATGCGCAATACACGCGCCTGCTCGCCATATTTCATGTGGTTCTGGAAACCGACCAGGTTGAAGCTATCGGCGCGCAGGTTTTCCTGGCGCAGTTGTACCGCGGCCCAGGGGCGGCGCCCGGTGCGCGGATCCACGAGTCCCATCGGCTTCATCGGCCCGAAGCGCAGCGTATCGCGGCCCCGCCGGGCCAGCTCTTCGATCGGCAGGCAGGCCTCGAAATAGCGCGCGTCGTCTTCCGCGATGTGCGCCGAGTGGCTTTCGGCCGCCAGCAGCGCGTCCAGGAAGGCTTCGTACTGCGCCCGGTCGAAGGGGCAATTCAGATAATCCCCGGTCCCATCGAGCGACTTGTCGTAGCGCGAGGCCCAGAACGCAATCTCCTGGTTGACCGAATCGGCCTCCACGATGGGGCTGATGCTGTCGTAGAAAAACAAACGGCTCGTGCCGGTGAGCCGCCCGATCTCCCCCGCCAGCTCTTCGCTGGTCAGCGGGCCGCTGGCAATGACGGTGACGCCGCCGTTTGGGATCGAACGCACCTCTTCGCGGCGCAGCTCGATTCGCGGCTCGCCCGCAATTGCCCGCGTCACCGCTGCCGAGAACTTCTCGCGATCCACCGTCAGCGCCTGCCCGCCCGGCACACGCGCCTCCGCGGCAGCGCGCAGCAGCAGGCAGTCCAGCCGCCGCAGTTCTTCCTTCAGCAGCCAGGGCGCCGACCACTCCGCTTCGGATTTCAGCGAGTTGCTGCAAACCAGCTCCGCCAGGCGATCGGTCTGGTGCGCCGGAGTAGCCCGCGACGGTCGCATTTCGTACAACACGACCCGGCACCCCATCCGCGCCGCCTGCCACGCAGCCTCGCTTCCCGCCAGCCCTCCACCGACAATGTGAATCGTTTCGGACAATCTACCACCAGAATAACCTGCCCCCGCGAGCCAAGGCATTGCTCCTTCCGCGCCCACGGACTAGAATCCAAGAGTCATGCCCGATGCCGAACGCAAGAGGACCATCCTGGTTGTCGACGACGAGCCCGATGTCCGCAGACTTGTTGCCGCGACCGTCAATCGCTTCGGATACGATGCGCTGACCGCCGATTCCGGGGAGCACGCGCTCGCCCTTTTCAAAAAACACCAGGACTCGATCGGCCTGCTGCTCACAGACGTCGTCGCGCCGGGCATGAGCGGCCCCATGCTGGCCGATAAGCTCCTGGAATTGGAGCCTGGCCTGAAGGTGCTCTACATGTCGGGCTACGACCGCACGCAGGTCGTGCGGCGTTACGTGGTTGAGAAAGGCCATGCGCTCATCGCCAAGCCTTTCACGCTCGATCAACTGGGCAGCAAGATCGCCGAGCTTCTGGGAATTCCCGCACCGGTCCGGCCTTGACAGGGAAACCCATCGATATTTCACGCACCATCGAGCCGGGAGCGATGGTGTATCCCGGCGATCCGCCGCTTGAAGCCCGCCCGCTTTGCCGCATCGGTCCGGACTCGGCTTTCAACCTGCTCGAGCTTCGCTGGACCACGCATTTTCTCACCCACCTGGATGCACCCCTGCACTTCTTCGAGGGCGCTCCCTCGGTGGCCGAGATCCCGCCCGAACGCCTGATCAGCGAAGCCCTGGTCATCGGGGTTGACGGCCCCGCCGTGCTGCCTGGACACATCCCCGCCGCCGCAGCCGGCCTGGCCCTGTTGTTCCGCACGCGCCATTCCGCCGACTGGGATCCGCGCGCCTACGATCGCGATCACGTCTATATCAGCGCCGCGGCCGCGCAGTGCATGGTGGAGCGCGGGGTGCGCCTGGCCGGAGTCGATTACCTCAGCGTCGATCGCTTCGGCGATGAAGACTATCCCGTACACCGCATCCTGCTGGGCCATGGCGTCCTCATCCTGGAAGGGCTCGACCTCCGCTCCGCCCCGCCCGGCCGCTATACGTTGATCGCCCTGCCGCTCAAAATCGCCGCCGGCGACGGCTCTCCGGTGCGCGCCGTGCTGCTGCCGAGGTAACCTCACGTGCGGATCTCTCCAGCCAGCGATCACTCCCTGCTGGTCACCCTGGGAGCGGAGATCGCTCCCGCCATCCATCGCGAAGTCCTGCGACTCTGCCGGGCTCTCGATGGCCTGCCGGGGATCCGCAACCTGCACCCCGGCTATGCCACGGTCCTGGTTACGTTCGATCCGCTGCAGTGCGAGCCCCAGTCTCTGGCCGCTGCGATTCGCGAGCGCTACGCCCAAACCGCAGCCCTGCCGCTGCCCGAGCCCCGCACCATCGAGATCCCCGTGGTCTATGGAGGCGAGTACGGCCCCGACCTGGACGCCGTGGCGGCCCTGCACCAGATCACCACGCGCGAGGTCATTGCGCTCCACTCCGGCCCCGCCTACCTGGTCTACTTCCTCGGCTTCTCGCCCGGCTTCCCCTACCTGGGTGGCCTGCCGCCGGCGCTCGCCACGCCGCGCCTGGAGACTCCGCGCCGCCACGTGCCGGCCGGCAGCGTGGCCATCGGCGGCAGCCAGACCGGCGTCTATCCCGTATCCTCGCCCGGAGGCTGGCGCATCATCGGCCGCACACCCCTGCGCCTGTTCCGGCCCGATCGCACGCCACCCGCGCTGCTGCGCATGGGCGATCATGTAAAGTTCGCACCTGTTCCGAAATGGCCGCGCATTCCATCCGTGTGATCGAGCCCGGCGCGCTCACCACCATTCAGGACCTGGGCCGCTATGGGTATGCCCACCTCGGCGTCTCGGCATCCGGCGCCGCCGATGCGCTGTCGCTGCGGCTGGCCAATCTGCTCGCCGGCAACGAGGAAGGAGCGCCGGCGCTCGAAATGACGCTGCGGGGCGGAGTGTTCGAGTTCCCCTCCGGCGCGATGGTCGCGCTGGCCGGCTCCGATTTCGGCGCGAGCATTCCACTCGATGAGCCCGTGGATCTGCCCGCCGGCACCGTTCTGCGCTGCGGCCCCACCCGCGCGGGCGCGCGCTGCTATCTCGCCGTACGCGGCGGCATCGACGCGCCGGCCGTGCTCGGCAGCGCCTCCACGCACCTGATGACCGGCCTGGGAGGCCGCGCTCTGCGCACCGGGGACGTGTTGCCGATCGGCACGCGCACCGGTTCCCCGCCGCGTCGTCTCACTCGCCCACGTGATCCAGCACGCGACATTCTCCGCGCGACGCCCGGCCCGCAATCCGATTGGTTCGATCCGGGCGCTCTCTACGGCGTGCCCTACCGCGTCAGCGAGGACTCCAACCGCATGGGCCTGCGCCTGGACGGCCCGCCGCTCGCGCGCCACGCCGGCCACATGCTCACCGAAGGCGTTTCGCTGGGAGCCGTACAGATTTCGCCGGACGGCCGCCCGATTATCCTCTTTGTCGAGCACCAGACCACCGGGGGCTATCCCAAGATCGCCAACGTGATCTCCGCCGACCTGCACCGCGTCGGCCAGCTTCGGCCGCGCGACGAGATCCGCTTTGAGCCGGTCACCCTGGATCAGGCCCTGGCCTTACTTCGCGAGCAGGAGGAGTGGCTCCACTCCGCTACCGAACTCCCATGATCATCGATTTGAATTGCGACATGGGCGAGCTTCCCGATGCTTCCATCGAGAAGGCGATCATGCCCCACATCACGTCGGCCAATATCGCCTGCGGCGCTCACGCCGGCGATGCCGCCATTATGGAGCGCACCGTCCGGCTGGCCCGCCGCCATGGGGTCTCCATCGGCGCCCACCCCGGTTATCCCGACCGCGCGAATTTCGGCCGCAGGGAACTGCCGCTCTCCGCGGAAGAGATTGCCCGGACGGTCTACGAACAACTTCTGGCCCTCGCCGCTTTCGCCCCCGAGTTCGGTTACGTCAAGCCGCACGGCGCGCTCTACAACGTGGCCGCGAAGAACCCGGCCGTGGCCGAGGCGATCGCGCGGGGCGTGGAGCGCTATCGCCGCGACCTGATCCTGGTGGGCCTGGCCGGCTCGGCGATGCTCGAGGTTTGGCGCGGGCTTGGCTTCTCCACTGCCGCCGAAGCCTTCGCCGACCGCCGCTACGAGCCCGACGGCTCCCTGCGTTCGCGGGCGTTCGCCGATGCGCTCATCGGCGATCCCGCCGAAGCCGCGGCCCAGGCGCTGCGCCTCGCCGCCCGCGCCCGGACGCTCTGTATCCACAGCGACACGCCGGGCGCCGTCCGCATTGTGGCGGCCGTGGCCGCCGGGCTGCGCGCCGCCGGCGTTACGCTGAAACCGCTGGCGTCTTGAGTTGGAAGGACAGTCGCGGGGGCTGAAGCCCCGCGGCAGACTGAAGTCCGCCCCACATGCGGCAAGCGGACGAACCGAATCACCGGTGCTGCTGCCGCACTTCGGCGGCCAGCTTCCTGAGCGTGGGCAGCACGTCGCCGAGCGGCGCCGGCTCCGCATCTTTCCTTCCGAGCGCGAAGTAGAGTTTGCGATACAGTCCGAAAAGACGCTGTGACACGGCGCTCTGCTCGGCGTCCGGCTCTACGGTGCGATACCGCGGGCACAGCGCGTCCTGCGCTTCCTCGACGCTCGCGAATGCGCCCGCCGCCAGAAAAGCGAAGATCGCCGAGCCCAGGCTGGTGGGATCGTCCTGCGGCACCAGCACGGGCTTGTTCAGCACGTTCGCATAGACGCGGTTGAGCGTCGCGCTGCGCTGCGGGATGCCGCCTCCGTTGATCACCCGGCGGATCTGGACGCCGTGCTCCGCCATGCGCTCTAGGATCACCCGCGTATGGAACGCCGTGCCTTCGATGGCCGCGAACAGTTCATCCTGCGCCGTGTGGCCGAGATTCCATCCCAGCGTTACGCCGCCCAGCTCCGGATTCACCAGGACGGTGCGGTCGCCGTTGTCCCAGGTCAACCGCAGCAGCCCGGTCTGGCCCGCGCAGTATGTCTCCAGCCCCTGCGAAAGCGCCGCCACGGTCGTGCCGGCGCGCCGCGCCACCGCGTCGAAAATATCGCCCGTCGCGGAAAGCCCGGCCTCGATCCCGAAATATTGCGGATGAATCGATCCCTTGACCACTCCGCACACGCCCGGAATGAGGTCCACCTGTTTCGCGATCGCCATGATGCAGGTGGAGGTGCCCACCACGTTCACCACATCGCCTTCCCGCACGCCCGCGCCAATCGCGTCCCAGTGGGCATCGAACGCGCCCACCGGCACCGGGATTCCGGCCTTCAGCCCCAGCTTCTCCGCCCACTCCGCCGTCAAGTGCCCGGCGATCTGATCGGAGGTGGCGTAGCGGCCCTCCAGCTTGCCGCGCACGCCGGCGAACAGCGGGTCCACCTGTACCAGGAACTGCTCCGGCAGCAATCCGCCGAGCGATTCGTTCCACATCCATTTGTGTCCCATGGCGCAAATGCTGCGCGGCGCCTGGCGCGCGTCGTGGATGCCGCACAACACCGCCGCCACCATGTCGCAATGCTCCAGCGCGGTCACCATTTGCGAGCGCTTGGCGGGGTTGTGCCGCAGCCAGTGCAACAGCTTCGAAAAGCCCCACTCGGAGGAGTACACGCCGCCGCACCATTCGAGCGCCTCCAGGCCCGTTCGCCGGCCGGTCTCGGTAATTTCGGCCGCCTCGCTCCTGGCGCGGTGGTCGCACCAGAGGTAATAGTCGTCCAGCGGCTGCAGGTTTTCGCCGACTGGAATCACGCTCGATCCGGTGGTATCCAGGGCAATCGCCGCCACGCGCTCGCCCGCGATGCCCGCCGCTTCCACGGCCTTGCGAGTCGCCGTAATCAGGGCGCTCATGTGATCCGCATGGCGCTGGGTCGCGTGGTCCGGATCCTCTTTCTTACGGCACAGGGGATAGTCGGCGGTCGCCGATCCCAGGCGCCCCCGCACACTGTCGAAAATCGAGACCCGCACGCTCAGCGTGCCGAAGTCCACACCTGCCACCACCACACTCGGTTTCCCGCTCATAGGAGTCTCATTTCGCGGCTGCTAATTTTGGTTGTGCCAGTATACATCCCAGCCCAGGTAGCGGATTCCCGCCTCATGGACCATCGCGGCCACACTGGAAAGGTTCGCGGCCACGTGGTGCTCAAACCCGTTCCGGCAGATGTATCGCAGCAGATCCTGCAGGCGCGGAATCTCGACCACGCC
>CAZMRK010000800.1:0-11754 GCA_964568355.1 uncultured Solibacteraceae bacterium
AACCTCGATGGGTTGCATGGTGTGTTCTTTGAGCTGCGCACGACGGGAGATCCGCTGGCGCTGGTGCCGGCAGTGCGCACGATCGTTCGGAAGGCGAGCCCCAGCGTTCCGGTGACCGACGTCAAGACGCAGCAAGCACAAATCGACCAGACGATTCGCAACGAGCGGACATTCGCGCAGTTGTGCAGCGCGTTTGCCGCTCTGGCTCTGATCATCGCCTGTGTGGGGATCTATGGAACCATGGCCTACCGGGTGGTGCGGCGGACCAGCGAGATCGGGATCCGGATGGCGTTGGGGGCCATGCAAGGCCAGATCGTGTGGATGGTGCTGCGGGAAGCGCTGGCAGTGGCCGCGATTGGCGTAGCCGCCGGCCTGGCTGGGGCGTGGGCCGTAACGCGATTTGTGGAGTCCTATCTGTTCGGACTGAAGCAGCACGACCCCTGGGTACTGGCTTGCGCGGCGCTGGTGCTGCTGGCTGCCGCGGCGGCAGCGGGCTACGCACCGGCATGGCGGGCCGCACGGACCGATCCGCTGGCCGCACTGCGCCACGAGTAAGAGCCGAAAACAGACCTCATTTTACTATTGCAACTGATTTGCAATTCCTGTACATTACAGAGTATGAGGTCTGAAGACTTGAAAATCCCCACACATCGCGCGTCCGTGCGAAGCCTCCGGGATGCGGGATTGCATTCTGTTTTTGCCGCGCGGTGCGGTGTGGTGTTTGCGAGGGTGTACCGCTCCCTTACGGTCGCGGCTCGGTATGGGGGTGGGACGGTCGCGGATTGGTTTCGGCGATTGGTCGCGGGTCGGTTGGGGAGATTGGTGGCGGGTGGTTTGGAGGGCTTGGCTCTCTTTGTACTCCTCTGCCCGGTGGTGTTCGGTGCCACCGGCGGGAGTATCTCCGGCAATGTGGAGGACGCTACCACGGCTGTTCTGCCGGATGTCGTGGTCACCGCCACCAACAGCGCCACCGGCGTCGTCAGCCGCACGATTAGCAATGGGGCGGGATTCTATGCCTTCCCCGCCCTGCCCAGCGGCACCTACGAACTGCGAGTGGAGCAGTTCGGCTTCAAACCTTATCTGCAAACCGGAATTCCGGTGATTTCCGACGGCGCGATAAAGGCAGATATCCTGCTGGAGCTTGGCACTCGTAACGAGACGGTGGTGGTGACCGAAGGCGTAGCGCAAGTGGAAACGGCCAACACCCAGATGGGCGATCTCATCGGAAGCGCGAAGATGACGGCGATTCCGGTGAACGGCCGCAGCTATACCGATCTGCTGGCGATCCAACCCGGAGTCACCCCGGTTTCCGCAAAACAGCCCAACGCGGTGATGATGTCCGGCTGCGCCGCCGCCCCGCCCTCAGGCGACCTCAATCCGGGGGATATGTCGGTCAGCGGCCAGCGTGAGACCGCCAATGGCTTTTCGGTAAACGGCAGCTCCGTGCAGGAGGATTTCAACATGTTCGCCGCGGTGATCCCGAACCTGGATTCCATCCAGGAGTTCCGCGTGCTCACCAGCAACTTCGACGCGGAGTATGGGAACTTCAGCGGAGGCCAGATCGTCGTCACGACGAAATCGGGCGCCAACCAGCTACACGGCAGCGCTTTCGAGTTTCTGCGCAATACCAATCTCTCGGGGCGCAACTTTTTCGCGCCCGCACGGGCCAACTACGACCGCAACCAATTCGGCGGCACCGGCGGCGGCGCGCTTCGCAAAGACCGCGCTTTCTTCTTCGTGGACTATCAAGGCACGCGCATGACCCGGGGCGTCGACACGGGCCTCATCTCCGTTCCTTCGCTGGCCAACCGGGCCGGCGATTTCTCCGATATCGCCAGTTCGCTCACCGGGACGGTCAATGGCCAGGCGTGGGCGGACCGGCTCTCCTCCAAGCTGGGGTATACGGTGGTGCCCGGCGAGCCATACTATACGCCGGGTTGTGTCACTTCGGCACAGTGCGTACTGCCCAACGCGCAGATTCCCCGCAGCGCCTGGGCTGTGCCGGCCACCAACCTGTTGTCCTACATTCCGACGCCCAATCAAGGCTCGCGAATCTTTTCCACCTCCGCCTATGACCAGACCTTGCGGGACGATAAAGGCGCGGTCCGCATCGATCTGAATACGCGCTGGGGCGCTCTTTCCGCCTACTACTTTTCCGACGATTACACGTTCGACAATCCCTACCCGACCAATCAGGGCGGAGCCAATGTCCCCGGCTTCAACGCGCTGACTCTGGGCCGCGCGCAATTGGCCACAGTCGGATTGAGCACCACCTTCAGTCCCAGCGCGATCAATGAGCTGCGCCTGAGCTATATGCGCACGGCCAACAATATCGGCCAGCCGATCGGCGGAGTCGGTCCCAGCCTGGTATCGCAGGGCTTTGTCGATGCTTCGGGCAATCCGACGATCGTCCCGCTCGCGCCCGAGATCGAAGGCATCGAGAACGTGTCCTTCAGCGATTTCACCATCGGTGTCAATGTGACGGGGGTCGTGCAGGCCAACAATACGTATCAGATCTCGGACAACTTCTCGAAGGTGACCGGCACGCACATGCTGAAGTTCGGCGCCGACGCCCACTTCGACCAGATCAACATTGCCCCCAACGCTACTTACAACGGAACGTTTATGTTCCAGGGGACCGAGACCGGCTCGGATTTCGCCGACTATCTGCTCGGCATCGCCAGCGTCTACGCCCAAGGCGATTCCAAACATTTCTATCCGCGCAATAAGTACATCGGGCTGTATGCGCAGGATCGCTGGCAGGTGCGGCCGGACCTGACCCTCAATTACGGGCTGCGCTGGGACATGCTGCCGGCCTGGAGCGAGAAGTTCAACCAGATTCAGACAGCCGTGCTGGGCCAGCAGTCGGTGGTTTATCCCGGCGCTCCGCAAGGGCTGGTGTTCCCCGGCGACGCGGGCATCCCTTCCACGCTCGCCCCTACCCGGTATACGAACTTCGCCCCGCGTATCGGACTGGCCTGGGCGCCTTCTTTTGATAGCGGTCTTTTAGGCAAGCTGATCGGCAGCGGCAGAAAGACCAGCATTCGCGCCGGCTTCGGGATGTACTACACCGCGATCGAAGGACTGTCGGCCGGCATCATGAGCGCGAATGCTCCCTACGGTATGGATTTCGACAGCTTCGGACCGCCGCTGTTCGAGAATCCTTTCGTCATCGCCGCCACGGGCGAGAATATCGGCCAGCGGTTCCCTTCGGACATCGCCACGCCGGGCGCCTCGGCACAATCGCCGAATCACTCGGTCGACTGGGCCCGCTATCTTCCCATCGGCCATATGCCCGGTTACGCGAATGACAATGTAACGCCTTACACCGAAAGCTACATGTTCTCCATCCAGCGCGAATTGGGCCGCAATACGACGCTCAGCCTGGGCTATGTCGGCTCCCAGGGACACCATCTGCTGGCGCTGGTTGCCGCAAATCCAGGCAATGCCGCCCTTTGTCTCAGCCTCAGCCGGCCGGAGAATGTGATGCCCGGATCCGCCACCTGCGGCCCGTTCGGCGAGAACAATACGTACACGGCGCGCGATGGCCGCGTTTATCAGGGCACGCGAGGTCCGTTCAGCTCCCAGTTCGCCGGCTTCACTTATCAGAAGACCGTCGGGAATTCCAACTACAACGCGTTCGAGGCTTCGCTGCGGCACAGCAGCGACCGGCTGGAGTTTCTGGTCGGCTACACTTACGGCAAGTCGCTGGACCAATCCTCCAGCCTCTCGGAGGGCATCAATCCGGTCAACGGCCGGCTGAGCCGCGCTCCTTCGGCCTTCGACCTGCGCCATAATTTCGTGGCCAGCTACCATTGGAATCTACCCATCGCGAAGATGCTGAAGAAGCGCAATGCGTGGACCGACGGATGGTCTTTGTCCGGTATTACCCGCTTCAGCACCGGGCTTCCGGTTACGTTGTTCAACAACGCCGATACCTCGCTGCTGGGCACCATTCCCAATGGCATCAACAGCGATGGGCTTGATACTCCGGATTACACTCCCGGCAATCTGGCGGTCAATACGGACCCGCGCAATGGCCGCCCGGCGTTCAATACCTCGCTGTTCAAGCTTCCGGATGCGGGCACGCTCGGCACGGCCGCGCGGCGGTTCATCTATGGTCCGGGGATGGCCAATTTTGATGCGGCTTTGCTCAAGAACGTGCGATTCTCGGATACGCATTCGCTCGATCTGCGGTTCGAGGCGTTTAATGTGTTCAATCACGCCCAGTTCTTCGGCGCCGCGGCGGTCAATGGAAATATCTCCAGCCCGAGCTTCGGGCAGATTGTGAGCGCGAATTCACCAAGGGTGATTCAGCTTGGGATGAAGTTTCATTTTTGAAGGCCGGAGGAATGGGCATCGACAAGAGTATCGATGCGGCCCGCTGAAAGCGGGCGCCACGGCGGGGCCTGGTTAGGTCCCGCGCAGTTCTACGACCAGGGCATCCAGGGCGATGCTTTTTTGAATGTTTCGCCGCACCAGCATGGCCAGTTCGTCGACCTGCTTGACCGCGGCGCGCATCCAGCGGAAGCTGAGCTTTGCCGCAACGGCTTCGAGTTCCCGCCGGATGTCGCGATTGCGGATCTCCCCGCCGGCCTCGCGCAAAACCATCAGGTCGCGCAGCAGGTCGTAGAGCACTTTCAGGTGGAGCTCCAGTTTCTCGCTCTTGCTCCTTCCGATGGTTTCCGAATACGGCACCCAGGTACTGAACGGCGCCAGATTCGCCGCCGCCTTGACCAGGGCGAGCATGGCGGCGCGCCGCTTATCGTAGGACTCCAGATCGAGCGAAACCGCTATGCCGGGGCTGCCGCCCGAGAGCGCGATACGCCGCTGCGGATCGGCCAACCCCTTGAAGCGCGCAAACGCCTGCATCTCTTCTTCGGCCAGCGGCGTGAAGTGAAACGGCACCGCGCGCGAGCGGATGGTGGGCAGCAGATCGTAAGCGTTCTCGGCGGTCATGACCAGCACCAGGTGGTCCGGCGGCTCTTCGAGCGTTTTCAACAGCGAGTTGGCGGCCTGGTCGTTGGCCCGGTCTACATGATCGATCAGAAAGACGCGCCGCTCCCCGCGCATCGGCTTATATTGGGCGCGCTCCTTCAACAATCGGGTCTGCTGGATCGAGATCTGGCGCAGAGGGCCATCCGGCGCGAACGTCACGAAATCCGGATAGGTGGCGAACAGCAGCGGATCTTCATTCCGGCGGTCGGCCGGCCAGCGTTCGCGCACGGCCACCGTCTCCAAATTGGGCTCCAGGCTGAGGTCGTCCTGCTCGATGGCCTCCGCATGGCCCAGGAGCAGGGCTGCCAGCCGCCGCGCCAGAGTCGCTTTGCCAGTCCCTTCCGGGCCGGAGAAGAGCAGCGTCTGGGGCAGCCGTCCGCTCTCCACCATCTGCTGGAGGGCGCGCGTCACATGCGCATTGCCCCAATAGTGCTCAAAGGACATAGGGACTCACCACGCGCCAGATCTCTGCTTCCACCGCATCCCGGCCGGCCCGCCCGTCGATCACGCGAAAGCGCTGTTTCTCGCGTTCGGCCAAGGCCAGATAAGCATCGCGCACCTGGCGATGAAATTCCACCGATTGCTCGTCCATGCGCGTTTCGGAATGCCGGGCGGCCGCGTTTCGCGCATAGGCGCGCGCCAGGCTGGTCTCCAGGTCGATATCGAGCAGCACGGTGAGATCGGGCGCCAGCCCGCGGCAGGCGATCCGGTCGAGCGTCATCACGGTTTCCCGGCCCAGGCCGCGCGCGCATCCCTGGTAGACCAGCGTGGAATCGGTGAAGCGGTCCGAGACCACGATTTCGCCGCGCTCGAGCGCCGGCCGGATCCACTCGTCCACGTTCTGCGCCCGGGCAGCGAAATAGAGCAGCAGCTCGGCCGTCGGGAACAGCTCCTGGTTGGCCGAGTCCAACAGGATATGGCGGATCTGGAGGCCGATGGGGGTGCCGCCCGGCTCGGCTGTTTCGAGTACCGACCGCCCCATCGCCCGCAGCCGGTCGACCAGACGCCGGATCTGGGTGCTCTTGCCGCACCCATCCATCCCCTCAAATGTGAGAAAGAGACCGCGCTTCACGCCACTCGATTCCGCAGAACTCCGATGCCTTCGATGTCCACTTCCACGACATCCCCCGGATTCATCTTGCGCGTGGTTTGGGGCGTACCGGTGTAGATCACATCTCCGGGAAAGAGCGTCACCCAGCGGCTGACCCAGCTCACCACCGTGGAACAATCGAAAATCAAATCGGAAGTGTACTGCTCCTGTACCACTTCCCCATTAAGGCGCGTGCGCAGCAGCAGCTTGCTATAGTCCAGACCCTGCACGATCGCCGGGCCGAGCGGCGAGAAGGTATCCGAGCCCTTGGCCCTCCACCATTGCAGGTCCTTCTGCGCGCCGTTCTGCCAATCCCGCTCGCTTACGTCGTTGCCGCAGGTGACGCCGAAGACGTACTCGTGGGCCTCGTCGACGGGAACGTTCTTGGCTCGCTTGCCGATCACCAGCACCAGTTCGCCCTCGTAATGCACGTTCTGCGCGTCGGGCGGAATGACGATGGTGCCTTCGGCCGGCAGCAGCGAACTGGTCGGCTTATAGAACATTTCCGGATTGGCCGGCTGCGGCCGCGTACCCAGATGGCTTTTGTAGTTTCTGCCCACCGCCAGAATCTTGGGAGGCTCGCAGGGGCACCGCAGCTTCACTTCCTCTATGTGGAACTTGCGTCCCGTCTCTTTGTGATGGCCGAACAGGTCGCCTGCAAACTCGTGGATGGTGGTGCCGTCCAGAATGCCGTAAGCCGAGCCGGAACCGTCCTGGAAACGTACATAACGTGTGATGTCCACAGTCCCGTTATTGTACCAGGGGCTCTGTTGGACGGACCGCCGGCGCCACCTCCTGGCGGAAGGTCCATTGCAGCAGCGGAGGTGCAATCACCGTGGTCAATACCGACATCACCACGATAATTCCATAGACCGAAGGAGCCATTACGCCGAAGCCCATTCCGATCTGCGCCACCACCATGCCCACCTCTCCGCGCGGTACCATTCCAGCGCCGACGCGCAGCGCATCCTTGCGGCCCAGGCGAACGGCGCCCAAGGCGCAAGCCACCAGCTTCGAAAATACGGCCGCCACGAAGATCGCCAGCGCCAGCAGCAATGTGGAGGACTGAGCAAACGGCGTGACATCGAAATGCAGACCGATGCCGACCAGAAAAAAGGGAGTCAGCAGTTCGCTTACACCGTCGGTGAGGTCATGCACACGGTGCTCCACCGTCTCGGAAAGCGCCATTCCGGCCAGGAAGGCGCCGACGATAGCCGCGACTCCCGCATAGACCGCCAGCAGCGAAAGGGAAAACAGCAGCAGCATGGCCAGTACAAATTGGCCGTTAGAAGGATTCATGCGGGCCGTCATGCGCGGCATCACCCGGTGAACCGTGCGCGTACCCCACTTGGCCACCAGGACGGTAAAGCCGATAGCCAGACCGGCGGTGAGGCCCAGTTCCAGATAGTTCACCGAGCCTTTGGCCATGCTGCTCACCACGGCCAGCACGATCAATCCCAGCACATCGTCGATCACCGCCGCCGCCAGAATGATGCGGGCCGCGCGCGTCGCCAGCAGTCCTTTGTCGGCCAGCACTTTGGCGGTAATGCCGACACTGGTGGCCACCATGGCCGCGCCGGTGAAGATGGCCTCCAGTTGGGGCTCGCCCCAATACAGCGAGATACCCCATCCCAGGAAGAAAGGCGCCACTACGCCCAGAGTGGCCACCACCAGGGCGGTGCCTCCTACCCGCAGCAGGTCCGACGCTTTCACTTCCAGTCCCACGCGGAACAGCAGGAACATCACGCCCAGCTCGGAAAGGATGCCGAGGACTTCATTGGGCTGCATCCAGCCCAGCACGTGCGGGCCGATCAGGATGCCCGCGACGATTTCGCCAGCGATGCCGGGCTGGCCCAGACGTTCCATCACCTCCGCCAGAAGCTTGGCCGAGGCGAACACTACGAGCATGGAAAGGGAAATCTCAGCGGCCGAATGCATCTCGTATTACTTCAAGTTTAGCCGCCGGTTCCCCCGGACCGCCAATCGGGCTTTTAACCGATCCGCGCGGCGCTGCCGCGCCGCTGTATCTTCCAGTTCGATTGCGCTACGTGTCAACTCCAGCGCCATGGCGTAATTGCGCTCGCGATGTTCGTAATACTTGGCCAGTTCGTCGAGGGCCCGAATGCGATAGGCGTTGCGAGACCCCGCCAGGTCGGAAAATATCGCCAGGGAGGCATCCTGCCGCCCCAGGCGCTTCTCGAGCGTCCCGATGTCCCACAAGGTACGGAACAGCAGATCGTCCGGCAGTCCGAGATCCACCGCGCGCCGGAACAGCCGCAGCGCTTCTTCCTGGCGAGCCGAGGCCAGCAGCCAGCGGCCCAGGCCGATCAGGTCGGCCCCATGGCGAAACTGGGCCTGCTCGGGCGAGCGGAAGGCGAAAGGGACTACGGCTGTCAGGCACGCCAGCGACAGGATATCGATGGCGTTGTGGTGGAAAATCGGCACCAGCCGGAAAGCCTGCCGGGTGCGGAGATATTCGAAGTAGTAATAGGGGATCATCTCCCCAGGCAGGTCGCCGTGCCGCTCTACGCCCAGGATCTGATTTTCCAGTTCCACCAGGCGGCAGCTTTCCAGGCGCAGCTTCCACAGGCGGCGCGCCCCGAATAGCAGGTCCAGATGTCCCAGGCGGCTGAACGGCGGGCGCGAGCGCGCCATCCGGAAGCGCGTCTCCAGCAGGGGCTGATCGTAGGTTTTGCCGTTATAGGTAATCAGCACATCGAACTGGGCCAGGTATTCCGTCAGGCGAGCCAGCAGCGAGGGCTCTTCGCCGTAGTCGCGCATGAAAAACTGGCGTACGCGGAATCCCTCGGGCCCGATGCTGCCCACCCCGACCAGAAAGGCGTAGGTGCCGGTGCCGCCGGCCAGCCCGGTCGTCTCGGTGTCCAGGAAAGCCCATTTGGCCGGCGGGCTCGACGGAATCGATCCCTCGGAGAGCGAGTCCAGCAGATCCAGCGGCAGCGCGTTCAGATCGGAGATATCCACACTTCCGTGGCGCCGGTGGCGTTCCCAGACCTTCTCCGTTTCGAAATGTTCGCCCAGGGAGGTATGCACCACTTCGCCGCTCATCAGATCTTCGATGAAGTAGCGCGCGGGCCGCAGGGAGCGCAGCGAGTGAAAATCTCCATCCCAGGCGTCGTGGGAGGCTTCAGCGAGCGGCTCGGGGCGCACTTCGCGCGGCTCCCGGGCATGGCTGTACTTTCGGTCGATTCGGGCGATGCGCCTGCGAAGCAGGGCGAGCTGTTCCTGGATATCCTCCATTGCTTCGCTTTTTCTTTGCCCACTATAGAACGCCTGTGGGCCTGAATTCAATACAATCGTCTATATTCAAGGAGTGATTCAGAGCGCAATTGTCCCCGTCGCCGGGCACGGAACCCGCCTGCTTCCGGCAACTAAATCGCAGCCGAAGGAAATGTTGCCGGTGGCACGCAAGCCGATTGTGCAATATGTGGTGGAGGAACTGGTGGCCAACGGCATTGAACAGGTGCTGTTTGTCACCGGCCGGAATAAAAGCTCGATTGAAAATCATTTCGATCACGATCCGGAGCTATTCCGGACGCTCACCGAGGCCAACAAGCACGATCTGGCGCAGGAACTGGATTTCCGCAGCCTTCAGGCCAATTTCTTCTATACGCGCCAGCGGTTTCAGAAGGGCCTGGGGGATGCGATCCTCTGCGCGGAGAATTTCGCCGGGGAGCAGCCTTTCGTGGTGGCGCTCGGCGATTCCATCCTGGGATTGAACGCCCGCTCGCGGGCGGTGAACCGCATGTGCGAGGTCTTCGAAGAGCGGCGCGCAAGCTGCGTGATTGCGGTGGAGGAGGTACCACTCGAAGAGACCCACCACTATGGAGTTGTGCAGCCGGAGAACGGTCCGGACGATTGCTTCCGCGTGGTCAACCTGGTGGAGAAGCCCGAGGCCGGACACGCGCCCAGCAACCTGGCGATCGCCGGCCGGTATGTTTTTTCGCCTTTAATCTTCGACATGATCCGGCGGGTCCAGCCGGATAAACGCGGGGAAATCCAACTCACTGACGCCATCCAGATGCTCTGCGACGAAGGCCGGCGAGTGATGGCGGTCCGCCTGACGGCGGAGGAGCGGCGCTACGACATCGGCAATTTTCCCAGCTACTTCGAGAGCTTTGTCGAGTTCGCGCTGGCCGACCCGATCTACGGTCCGGAGTTCCGCAAGGTGCTGGAACGTCTGCTGTCGCGAGCCGCCGCGGCATCATGAAGAGGACCGGTCTCTTTTTCGCTGCTCTGTTCCTGATCGTGCTAGCGGCGCGGCTGTGCCATTCGGGCATCCTCTGGGCCGAAGAGGGGCTGCCGCTGGCCGCCGCAGCGGAAATGCTTCGCGGTAAAGTGCTTTATCGCGATATCTGGTTTGATAAACCCCCCTTTCTAGCCTATGTCTATCTGCTTTGGGGATCTCACATCGGCTGGATCCTGCGCCTGGCCGGTGCCGTCTACGTGCTGGCGTCGGCGGCCATGGTCTGGCGCTTCGCCCGCGACCTTTGGGGCCGCCGGGAAGCCTTCTGGGCCGCCGGCCTGCTGGCGTTCTTTCTGACCTTTGAGATTCCTTCCGCAGCCCTGCCACTGGCTGCCGATCTCCTCATGGTACTTCCACACGTGGCAGCAGTGTATTTCGCCTCCCAGGGCCGCGGATTTTGGAGCGGGGTCTGCGCCGGCGTTGCTTTTTTGTTCAACGCCAAGGGAGTTTTTGTTGCGGCCACGTGTGCCGTGTGGCTTTTTCCAGGAGTACTGTTCTTTGGCCTCGGCTTTTTGCTGCCCAATCTGGCCGCGCTCGGCTGGCTTTGGGCTCACGGCGCTCTCGTGCCTTATTATGAACAGGTTTGGGTGGCCGGCAGGCTCTACGCCGGCGGGACCTTCCTGGCGGATCCGGTGCGCGAAGGCATCCTCCGCACCATCAACTGGTGCGGATTTCATGTGGCGGCGGTGGCGGCGGCGTGCTGGTACTGGTGGAAGAAGGCGGGGACGGATCGTTGGCGCTGGGCTGTTTGGGCGGCGCTGTCGCTGGCGGCGGTCGTGATGGGGTGGCGCTTTTTTCCACGCTATTATTTTCAGCTCCTTCCCATCGTGGTGCTGGCGGGCGCCCGCGGGTTGGCACTGCTTCCGCGGCGGTACGTGCTGGTGCTGACGACCTTCCTGCTAATCCCGTTTTTCCGCTTCGGCCCGCGCTACGTCCTATTGGCGGCGCACCAGTTGCGGGGAGGGCCAATCGCCTGGGCGGACGTGGCCATGGACCAGGACAGCCGCCAGGCGGCGGCGATCGCACGGGCCTGGAGCCGGCCCGGCGATACGTTGTTCGTCTGGGGCTTCCGTCCCGAGCTGTACTCCTATACCAGGCTCCCCGCGGCAAACCGCTTCCTGGATTCTCAGCCACTTACGGGCATTCCGGCGGATCGCCACCTGACCTGGTCCCAAGTTCCCGATCCGGAGCGGACCCGGTCCAACCGCGAGGAATTGATCCGCAGCAGCCCTACCCTGATCCTGGACGGCCTGGGGCTTTACAACCCCAGGCTGGCCCTTACCGCCTTCCCGGATTTGCAGCCCTGGCTCGGTCCTTACCGGGAAGTGGCGCGGTCGCAGCATACGATCGTCTACCGGCGCTTCTAGGCCTAATGATTCGGCGATCCCTGCCGATCTTATTT
>CAZMRK010000801.1:0-3479 GCA_964568355.1 uncultured Solibacteraceae bacterium
GGATCGACGATGGGGGAAGGGAAGACCCCTGCCCGCAGATTGGCGTCTGGCACCTGTCCCACGGGAGGGTTCCCGGTTGCCGACTGCCGGTAGCCTTCGTAGTTGCCGAAGAATAGGAGCTTGTTGCGCGCGATCGGCCCGCCCAGCGAGGCGCCGAACTGGTTGCGCTTGAGCGGGCTGACGCCGCTGGCAAAATACGGCCGCGAGTCCAGGTCGTTGTTTCGCAAATACTCGTAGGCGGAGCCGTGCAGATCGTTGGAGCCGCTGCGCGTGACCAGGTTGATGACCGTGCCTCCGCCGCGGCCAAATTCGGCGGGAGCCATGCCCGTCTGCACACGAAACTCGCCGATGGAATCCATGGGAGGCGTCACCGAGAAATTGTTGCGGCCGGACTCTTTGTTATCGATACCGTCGATCTGATAATTGTTCTCCTCCGGGCGTGCGCCGGCGCCTGCCGGCACGGGCGTACCGCGAGGCGTCTCGGTGGAGCGGTAGTCGCGGCTGGCGGGAGTCGAGAAGGGAACCAGGTAGGCAAGCTGCATGAACTGCCGGACGTTCAATGGCAGATTTTCAATCTGCTTGTTATCGATGACGTGGCCGCTGGCGCTGGTCTCGGTCTCGAGCAGCGGAGCCTGGCCGGTAACTTTCACCGTCTCCTTTACCTCGCCGAGTTGCAGCACCAGGTCCGTGCGCAGCGTAGCCTGGATGTTCAGGTGTAAGTCCGAGCGTACGGCTGTCTTGAATCCGGGGAACACCGCCGTGGCTTCGTAGGTTCCGGCGGGAAGCAGAGGCACGCGATACTCGCCCATCTCATTCGTCATGCTGCGCCGCTCCAGCCCCGTATCCACATTGTGAATCGTGATCTCGACACCGGCGAGTGCGCCGCCGCTTGTATCCGAGACAATGCCAAAAATCGTTCCGGTCGGATTCTGCGCAGCCGCGGGCGTGACCAGCAAAGCCAGACCCGCGCAGATCAGGAAACCAAACCGCTCGTTCCATGTTTTCATCGTTACCCCTCCCGCAAAAGTGAACCGGAGCTTTCCTGGGGCCACGACGATCACGATGGTCATCGAGCGGAGGCCTTATTCCTCCAGTGACAGAATCTTCGATAAGACCGTGTCGATGTGGGCCCACATCGCCCGGGTGGCGGCTTCCGGATCCTCACCCACCAGGGCCTGCACTACAGCATCATGGCTGCCGATCGACTGGGAGTAGCGCGCATCGTTTGCCGGCAGCCTGGTAGCCAGGCCGAACAGCGTCGCCGTCTCGATCTTGGAGTTCTCGATCAGCTCAAACAGACGGCGAAAGCCGGTGGCGCGCGCGATATGGAGGTGCAGCTCCATATCGACTTCTTCGCAGCGGACCGGATCGCTGGACGCCAGTTCGTCGAATTGCGCGCCCAGTTCGATCAGCCTCTGTTTGTCCTGCGGGGAAGCGTGCATGACAAATTGCCGGGCCGCTTCTCCCTCCAGGCCCCTGCGAATGGCATAGGCCTCCAGAATCTCTTCCCGCGACCACTGCCGAACGGCCGCGCCCCATTTCGCCTGCACCGTCACCAGGCCGTCGCGCTCCAGGCGGCGAATCGCTTCGATGATCGGCGTCCGGCTGTATCCCAACGTGGCCGCCAGCGACCGCAGCACCAACTGGGTGCCGGGCAACAGCTCGCCGGTGGCAATCATCCGCTTGATGCGGTAGTAGGCCTGCTCGCTCATGGTGGTCCTCGCCGAACCGGTCGGCGGCGGGAACTTACCCGAGGAGCTGCCTTGCGTTATGACAGTCATGTCACCATTCTAGACATGATTCTTCAGGGCTCCAGCAGCCAGGCGCGATTGAATCGTGCGCAGCAAATCTCGCGTCCCTTCCGGTCCGGCAGATCCTGCTGCCAGACAGCCACGATCGTTCCATCCGGCGCCTGCGTCACGGAAGGATAGGAGACCTGCGGCCCATCGCTTGCCGCGATCACGCGGGGAGCCGACCAGGTGCGGCAGCCGTCGCGCGAGAGCGCCGCGGTCAGCGGACGCCGATAGCGCGGCGAGTTATCCCACACCACGACTACTTCGTTGGTGCCGCGCAGCCGCCACAGCGCGGCTGGTGCGTTATGGCCCGCCAAGGGGCTGGGCACGGGAGTGGACCAGGTTTTGCCGCTATCCTGGCTGCGGCTCTGCCAGAGATGGTCGCTGCCGTTGCGCAGCAAGGCGAAGATGTCACCGTTCTGCAGAACCACCGTGGCGGGTTCATCCAAACCGTTCACGGAGCCGGGAGTCAACTTTTCGGGCCGTGCGTAGATGTCTCCTCCGGCCGTCCAGTGATAGCCGCCGTCGGTCGAATACATGAGCCCGGAGCGGTTGTCCATCTCGCCTTCGGTGGCCGGACTCAGGCCCTTTTCGCAGAAAATCTCCCAGGCATAGCCCACCGCCAGCCGCCCATCGTGTAGCTTGTGCCCAACGTGGACCTTGCCCTCTGCATAGCGGTGGGGATGTTCGGCCAGTACGGGCTTGCTCCAGGTCTTGCCTTCGTCTTCGCTGGCGGTCATCCACAGTTCGGTGCTGAAAATCTTGCCGGGCACCGGGAGCGTCGTGGAGAGCACGATGATGCGCTTGCCATCAAGGATGAGGCTCGGATCGGCATCTTCCTTACCGGGGTTGTCGATCAGCAGAAATGGCCGAGACCAGCTACGCCCGCCGTCGGAGGACAACGCGCCGGAGATACTGAGCTTGTATTTATCCGTGCCCAGCGCCGCCGTCCAGACCGCGATCAGATTGCCGGCCGGCGTCACCGTGACACAGGGAATGGAATAGGAGATCGGACGGCCGGCTGACGGCTTCATCACTACGCCGGATTCGAACCATCCCCTGGAGGAGGCAGGCTGGGCCGCGAGCGATCCGGCACAGAGCAAAAGGAGCGGAACAAAGCGGGTCGTCGTCATGGGCGAACCTAGAAATACCATAAATACTTGTCATGACACAAGAGAAATTTAGACTTGTCGACCTGTAACGGACCAGACTTTACGGTCACAGTGCTAGAAATTGCGGGGCTACCCCTTTTGCCGAGGCGGGTGGGTTTCTAAGGCGAGCACGCGTTCCTCGAGGGCGGCCAGGCGTTCATTGGTGGCGGTGTCGGACGTCTCTAGGCGGTGGACACGGGCGAAATTGCCGCGGGCGAAGCGTTCGAAGCCGCGGAGGATTTCCGTTTGCATGCCGCGCATGCCTTCCAGGAGGCACTGCTCCAGTTCGGCCAGATCGGCTTTGGTGGCGGGCTGCTGTTCCGGTGTTATGGTAGCTCTACGGCCATAATAGCGTGAGTGGGCCTATGCCGCGTAAGGGACGGACTTTCCCGTAACTTCCGATAACAGATATTATGTAAAATTATGATTGCGCAAAAAAGGAGGGCCCGTCTCCCCGGTTGGAAAACGGGCCCAAGGGAAGAAATCGAAAAATCCGTTTAGCGCCGGTGACCGCCGCCTCCGCCACCGCGGTTGC
>CAZMRK010000802.1:0-5965 GCA_964568355.1 uncultured Solibacteraceae bacterium
GTGCGCGTATAGAGCATCAGGTGGCCGCGCGCGGGGCGGGTATCCGGTTGGGCGAGGAATTTGGCATTCACCCAGCGGCGCGCTGCTTCTCCAGGTTCGTCCGCCTGGAGGCGGGCGGCGAGGCCGCCAAACAGCATCGCCCCGCCGGTGAAAACCAAGGTAAAGCGAACGAGCGGCTGCACTCCGCCAGTATATAAGAGAAGAGCGGATAAGGGGATCTCAAAGGGGCATTGGCGCGCCGGTCAGCGAAAACTGATGGTCACCGTATTGGCACGGCCTTCTGCAACGGTGAGGACCACGGGAGCCGCCGAATTGCCGGCCAAGGTTGGCGGAAGCGGGCCGAGCGTCACCTGGTCCATGCCCGGATATTGATTCTGCGGACCGGCGTAATACACCGGCACGCTCAGCGATGCCACCTGGGCCGCCACCGCCCCGGCGCCTGCGCGCAGGCCTGTTCCATAGAGCACCAGGTAGGCTTCGCCCGCGCTCAGATCGATGGGAGCCGGCGCGCCGGAGGCCTCGGCAAGAGATGCGAACGATTGCGCTCCGCCATTCACATAGACGGCCTGTCCCGCGGCGGCGCCCGCGGTCGAAGCCTGAAACAGGCTCGGCGCGGTGGCGGCCACGGTAGCGGTTCCCAGGCCCACGGCGCTTTGTCCGGAGATGACGGCGAACGAAGTCCTCCCTGTGGGTAAGCCGGCCGGCAGCACTCCGTTGATCTGCGAAGGCGAGACAAAGTAAAGCTGCACCGGATGCAACGTCCCGCCGCTGTCTGTCACCTGAACGCTGCGGCCGGCGAGCATTGTGGGCAACTGCGTAGGATCCTGAGCCGCGGCTGTTCCCACCGAGAGGCCCTCTCCGAACAGGGAAAAGATGCTGGCGGGGGCGAGGGGAGCGCCGGCCTGAAAACTCGCCGCCGAAACTGCCGCGAGCGTGGATGCGTGGCGGTAGTCGGCCAGTCCGGAGCCGGAACCCCATAGCAGGGAAGAGGGCTGCTGATTCACGTAGTTGCCCAAAAACGCGAATCCGTAATCGTTGATGAGCCTGGCGTTGGGCATCGTGTTCAGACAGGCGGCTACGGTCCCGGCCTGCGAGCAGGCGAAGTTCGTCCAGGCGAAGTGTCCCGCCGCGGCAAGCTCCGCGAAGAACTTGGGAACTGGCGAACTGTCGTAGGCGCCGCCGTTTTGCGCCACAAACGGAGTCACGGCGATATCCAGCGTTCCTCCCTGATACATCACCGGCACCGTAATGTTTCCGACCGACTTCTGCAGCAGGTATGGCTCGCAATAGGGCGAGAGCAGCAGGGCGGCGCGAATCCGCGGATCGACCCAGGAGGACCACCCTCCCACCATTCCGAGAATCGTGTAGCCGCCGAGCGAGTGTCCCATGCCCGCGATGCGCGCCGAGTCGATGATCGGTCCGAACTCCGCGCTGGCGAGCATGTTGGTAATGACCGCGGCGATATCATTTTTGCGATTGATGTAAGTCTGATCGGTCCAACTGGCGGGATCGCCGAAGGGCGCCTGCGACAGATCCTCGGGTGTCCCGGCACTGCCGTCCACGCTACAGCGGGCATCGGCGTGATCGGGTGCGGCGACCAGGTATCCGGCTCGCGCAAGCTGCTCGGTTACGAAGACGGACTGCGTGCCGCAACCGCCATAGCCATGGGAGAAGACCACCAGGGGAAAGGTCCGGCCGCAGGCGGCGGGCGCGGCATTGAGCGCCACCGATCCGCTGATCGAGCTGCCGTATGCATAAGGTGCTTCCGCGCCGGTGGTCGGATACCAGACCCCGGTCTTGAGCGAGCCGAAGGTCACAGTGCGAAAGCCCACATTCAGGGGAGAGGGGCACGCGTCCGAAGACTGTGCCGCGGCAAGGAAATTGCCCGCAAAAAAGATAAGAAATAGAAGAAACATACGAAACCTGCTCTCATTCTGGCATTGGAATTTTGCGGACGAGCCGGAGTTTTGCAAGGAATTGTCGGCTCTGACAAATCTCGACAAATCTGCCCGGTATTCCGGCGCAGAATGAAGGAGAAAGGAATCAGAGGGCTTTCCAAAATGACGAGAAGATGGTGCTTGTTATTGTTTGTTCCGGCGCTGGCGGTGGCTTTTGCACAAGGCGACGGAAATCCTTCGGACCGCGCCGCCGATGCCAAACAGAGGCTGGCGGAGCTCAAGCAGCGCCTGAACCTGACACCGGATCAGGAAGAGCGCGTGCGGCCGGTGATCACCGAAGAAGTGCAGCAGGCCAAAGCCGTGATGGCGAAGTACGATCTGAGCAATCTGCGGCCGCGGGACAAGATGCGCCTGGGGCGTGAACTGAAAGGCGTGCGGGAATCCGCCGACAAGCAGTTGAAAGCGATCCTGACCCCGGCCCAGATGCAGGAGTTGCGGCGCTATCGCGAAGAGCGCCGCGACGAGATGAAAAAACGCATGCAGGAACGGTGACCGCGCTCCGTCCCTGGACGCTGCTAGCCGAGGACCTCAGCCAGGCGCTTGGCGACGATCTTGTGCTCGTCGCCCTGCATCATCCAGACGGAGAGCGTCAGGCTCTGGGAGGAGCCTCCGGAGACGGCGATGGCGGGGTCGCCCGCAGCCAGTTGCTTGGAGACCTCCTGCGCCGTCATTTTGCCTTGCCACTCGATCTGCACGTGCGGCACGTGGTTGGCGATTTCCGGCACGAAGCGGGCCGCCTTGACGCCGGAGACCTTGGAGAGCGTCTGGATCACGTGGTTTACGCGGTTATCGAGCACGCGTAGCTCGGCTTCCAGGTCCACCTTCAGGTAGCGCTCCACGGCGGCCAGCAAGCCGATCATCTCTTCTTTGCCGACCTTCATGCCGCGCCCGATCCCATCGTGCGGGCTGATGGTCGGAATACCGGCTTCGATCAGGTCTTTGCGTCCCAGCAGCAGGCCGGAGCACTGCGGCCCCATTAAGCCTTTACCGCCGGAGAACGTAACCAGATCGAAGCCATCCTTCACGTACTGCGAGAGGTGCTCGCGCGGCGGCACATCGGCGGCGGCGTCGTTGAAGGTCGGGATATTCTTTTCCTTGCCGATCTTCACGAATTCGTCGCGCTTGACCTGCCCCTTGGAGTCGCAGAGGTTGGTGAAGTAGAGCATGGCGGTGCGCTCGTTGATGGCCGCCAGCAGTTCTTCGCGTGTCTCGACCGGGATGATCTTCGCGCCGGTCACGCGAATCTGGGCTTCGTAGCCCACAGCGTGGCTTTTCTGCTGGATTACCTCGTGCTTGAGGCCGGTCACGTCCGGCAAGCGGTGAAAATCGGCGGAATTGCCGCGGGAAATGCAGGCCGCCGTGGCTACCGTGATGGCCGAAGCCGCACCGGCGGTCACCATTGCCGCGGGAATATCCAGCAGTTCGGCGATGCGGGCGCCGACCTTGCGCTGCAATTCGATGATCGGCACAAAGTACCGGGCTGCTTCGTCCATGGCACGGACTACTTCCGGCGGCATTAGCGAACCGCCCAGGATGGTGACAGTGCCGATACCGTTGATGACGGGCCGGATGCCCAGACGGGTGTAGACGTTCGCATCGGCGAACGAATTCGAACGCGCCGCGCCCAGTGCCGTTCCGGCTGCCGGAAGCGCTGCCGTCGCCTTTAAGAATCCTCTGCGTGTTGCATGATTTGCCATCGTATCCTCCCTACCCGTTCCTATTGTTTTTCCGGATCCAGTCCGAACAGGGGCCGCCTGACCCGCTTGAACGTATAGCGCGCCGGGTTCACCGCCGTCAAGCCGGGGGTGTCCACCGGAATGATCTTCGCCGCGATCGGCTCATATGCCGCGCGCGGCGCAATTGTACCCTTTGCTACCAGGATATGCTGCCGCGAGGGGTAAATGCCCAGGCTGATGATCTGCTGCAAGCTGTCGGGCGTCACGCGGCGGCTGTTCAGAACCAGCAAATTGAGGTGGTCCGGCGTGGAGCCTTCCACTTCGATGACCGCCGTGGTGCCCTGGTTGAAATACCGGCCGCCTCCGTGGCGCACCTCTGTCTCGACATAGCTGCCGTCGTGCAATGACTTGACGCGTCCCCGGATGGGCACGGGTTTTCCATGGAACTCATCGGTTTTGCCGCCCACGGCCAGGTCGAAACTGCCGCCGATGCCGGCGCGCAGAGCCGTCTGCACGGCTGCCGGGTCATAGATCGTCATCACCCAGCCGGAGGCCTTCTGCCGGACCAGTTCACCCAGCAGAAAGGTGCTGTCTCCTGCTGAGCCGCCGCCGATATTGTCACCCATGTCCATCAGGACAACCGGCGATTTGTTGAATGCCATCGCCCGCGTGACGGCCTCGGCCGCTTCCGGCAGGTGTAGCCGTAACTGGTCACGGGTGGCCCACAGCATATCGGAGAGCCGCTTCGCTTCGCGTTTGGCGAGATCCGGGTCATTGTCGGTCACCACGATTACGCTCGGTCCCATGGCCGGCACATCGGCATACTGATAGCCGCCGGAGACGCTAACGGCCAGGATCTTCGGATTCTCCTCCAGGCGCCGGCTCTCATCGGTGATCGGCTTCAGAGGCGGCCGGCTGGTCTGCTGATACACGATGTTATAGATCATGGGCGGTTTGGCAAGAGCCTGCACAGGCTTCAGCTTGCCGCTGACGATGCCTGCCATGATTCGTGCTGCCTGGATGCCACGCTCCTGGGTATCCAGGTGCGGATTTTCCTTGTAGGTGATCAGGACAGTGCTCTCCCGGACGATCTGCTCGTTCACGTTGGCGTGGAAATCATGTGTCACCACGATCGGGAACTTCGGGCCCAGGGCAGCCCGCACGCGCCGCACGATTTCGGCGTCTCCGTGCGGATATGTCTCCTGCACCATGGCGCCGTGCAGGGCCAGCAGCAGGCCATCCAGGTGGCCGGCCGCCTGGATGCGCCGGATCATTTCTCCCACCAGGTATTCGAACGCGTCGTTGCTGACCGGGCCGCGCGGAGTTGCCTGCGCCACCAGTGTGGGAACCAGGTCCAGTCCGTATTGCCGCGCGCCGAGAACATATCCGCTGACCTCGTCCTTGGCTTTAGCCCACTCGGCAAGGGTGGCCTCGGGCGTGGTCACCGGCCGGATCGGGAAGTCCTTGCGCTCGGTCTTGATGGGATTGAAGGAGTCGGATTCATGCTTGATGCCCGCTACGGCAATGCGCGGCCGGCTTGTTTGCGCCAGGGCGGCTGCGGCGCATAGAAAAACGAGAAAGAGCGGAGTCATAGAAAAAATCAATTTGGCCCCCTATTCTACTGCGCGGTACACTGGAAAGCCACTTTCGTCTGTCATGCGCTTACTTGCCTGTTGCACTCTCTTTGCCGCGCCGCTGGTGTTCGCAGCGGAGCACCAGATCATCGCCGAGCACTACTACCACACCTTCTCGCGGAGTAATCCCGTGCTCGCGCGCATCGCCTCCGGAGATCGCGTCGTCACCAAAACGGTGGATTCCGCCGGATTCGATTACCAGGGTATCCGTCGCACCAAGACCCACGGCAATCCGCTGACCGGCCCTTTCTATATCGAAGGCGCCGAGCCGGGTGATGCGCTGGTGGTGCATCTGGAGCGTGTTCGCCTGAACCGCAATTCCGGATACACCGGTTATCGCCTGGGGGGCGCAGCGGTGCTGCCGGAGTATATGGAGCATATCTATCCGGCCAGTTATAAGCCCGATGTCTTTCTCAAGGGCCGCTCGGATCTGGTGCCCTGGGAGATCGATCTGAATCGCCAGACGGTCCGGCCGCGCGAGGCCATCAGCCGGAGCACGCGGCTCGAATTTCCGGCCCGGCCTATGTTGGGCTGCATCGGAGTGGCCCCGGCCGGGGATTTCACGCCGACTTCCGGCCCCGCTGGGCCCTGGGGCGGCAACATGGACTTCAACGAGATTGTCGAAGGCGCTACGGTATTGCTGCCCGTTTATCAGCCTGGCGGCCTGTTCTACCTTGGCGACGGGCATGCGCTTCAA
>CAZMRK010000803.1:0-28870 GCA_964568355.1 uncultured Solibacteraceae bacterium
GTAGAGGGCGCCATCCTGGGCGACTACGAACCGGACCGGTACAAGAGCGAAAAGAAAAACGGAAAATCGGTTGAGAGTTTTACCCTGGTGGCGGCACCGGGGGGAGCCGCGCTGGAGGAGGCGGTGGCGCGTGGGCGGATCGTCGCCGAAGCTCAGAACTTCACCCGCGCGCTGGTCAATGAACCGGCCAATAAGCTCACTCCCACGGGACTGGCAGAGAGCGCCCGGAGCATGGCTAGCGAGCAAGGGCTGGAATGCGAGGTTCTGGATCAGGACCGTATGCGGCAGTTGGGCATGGGAAGCCTGCTGGGCGTCGCAATGGGGAGCGCGGAGCCGCCAGCGCTGATCGTATTGCGGTACCGGCCGGCGAAGGTGTCCGGTTCCGCTCATCTGGGGCTGGTGGGGAAGGGCGTTACGTTCGACACCGGCGGCATCTCCATCAAGCCGGCCGACGGCATGGAAAAGATGAAGTACGACATGGCGGGCGGAGCGACGATGATCGGCGCCATGCGGGCGATCGCCCAGCTCAAGCCATCCATTCCGGTGACGGCTCTGATTCCGGCGGTGGAGAATATGCCCGGCGATCGGGCACAACGCCCCGGCGATATCGTAACGGCCATGAACGGCAAAAGCATCGAGGTGATCAATACCGATGCCGAAGGCCGCCTGATTCTGGCCGATGCCCTATGCTATGCCCGCAGCCTGGGCTGTACGCACCTGGTGGATGCCGCGACGCTGACCGGCGCGATCGTGGTCGCGCTGGGCCACATCTATGTGGGCGCTTTCACGAATGACGAAGGACTGCTGGGACGCCTGCTGGCTTCGGCCAAGAAGGAAGGCGAGAAGATCTGGCACATGCCGCTGGAAGACGACTACCAGGACTATCTGAAGAGCGCTTTTGCGGACCTGGCGAATGTCGGCGGCCGCTGGGGCGGGGCCGTGACCGCGGCTTATTTTCTGAAAGAGTTCGCCGATCCCGCTCCCTGGGTCCATCTGGACATCGCCGGGACGGCGTGGCTGGATGACGGCAAGCCTTACCTGGCGAAGGGCCCTTCGGGTGTGACGCTGCGGACGCTGGTCGATCTGGCGATGAGCTGGGGGGAGTAAGGGCGACCTAGGGACCGCTCCCTTACGGTCGCGGTTCGGTGACGGTGGTTCGTTTTATTTTGCGGCGCTGTCTTTTAGCTCGATGACGAGCGTCCGGTAGGGTTTGGCGCCGGCATTGACGAGCAAGGGCGCGGCTTCTCCTTTGTCGTGCCAGATCACATCGCCGGACTTGCGGGTGCGGACGGTCTTGGCGCCGGTCTGTGGGTCGGTGCGCTCGTAGCGGCAATCATCCAAGAACACGATCACCTGGTCATGGGGACGCACCCCGCGCTCGCGTGCCGCTCCGGGCGCGGAGGTCACTTCGGTGACCCGCACTTTGGCATTTTCCAGTTTGACCGTGGTGGGCAGCGAGGCGCCACCCAGAGTCCATACTCCCAGGAGTGTGACGAGCGACGATCCCAATGCGGTCGCCGCGATGGCCCATTTCATGATGGTTTCTCCTTCCGCGCTCAAGATGCCTTGGGGGCGTACTTCTCCCGCACCAGGAACACGTACGCGGCGATCCCCAGGATGAGAAAGATCCAGATTGCCTGCATGGGCGCGGCATAGCTGCCGGTACGCTGCTTCAGCCATCCAGTCAGAATCGGGGCGACGATTCCCGGCAAATTCGCGGCACAATTCTGAATTCCCACGATACGTCCGATGGCTCCGCCGGGAATCAGGGTTTGGGTCAAGGCCCAATAGTTGGCCGTAGCCAAGCCCAGGCCAGTCAGCGAGAAGACCGCGAAGAAGAGCGCTACCGGCACCGAGTGCGAGAGCGCACCAAACACTTCGGTGGAGGCCATGACAAAGCCCGCAATGGTGAAGCCCTTGCGGACATTCACCGGATTGCCTCCGCGGGCGATCATCCAGTCAGCCGCCCATCCCGCGAAGGCGGCCATGGCGGCCATACCGGCGAAGCTAAAGAAGGTGTAGAGGCCCATCGATTTGAGGTCCAGGTGGTGCTGTTCCACAAAGTACTTGGGCATCCACTGCATACAGAAATAGACGAAATACATGTAACAAAAGGTGCCGACGATTGTCCCCCAAATTACAGGACTGGCCATGATGTGACCAAAGGAGACGGTCGTGGCGGCCGCCTTTTTCCTGGATTCCTGCTCACGGGCCCGGTCGTCATTGCGAATCATGCCCATCCAGGGAACCAGCCACAAGAGGCTGCCCACTCCCATGGCGACGAACATGGTGCGCCAGTCGTAGGCGCTGATGAGCCAGGCGGCCAGCAAGGTTCCGATCGCAGGGCCGAGCTTGGTACCGGTCATATAGACTCCCACGGCCAAGCCGCGCTGTTTTTCCGCGAAATGGAAACGGATCCAGCGCATGGCCGCCGGAGTCAGTACCGACTCCGCCACTCCCAGAAGGAACAACAGACTGAAGACCTGCCAGAACGAAACGGCCAGTGCGATGGAGGCTGATATGACGCTCCAGAACAGAAATCCGATGGCAAAGGGATACTTCACGCCCCAGCGGTCCACCAGCCAGCCGGCCGGGATTTGAAGGAAGGCATAGGACCAAAAAAATGCAGAGTTCAGCGCTCCGGCGCCCTGGTCCGTGATATGAAAGAAGGTTTTAAAATGTACGTCCGTCAGAGCAACGGCCAGATTGGAGCGGTATACATATGCAATGATGGCGCCCAGGTTGAGCAATCCGATGATGAGCCAAGAACGGACTCCGGCCTTGCCCTGCGTGGTACTGGAAACTTGGGATATGCTCGACATCGGTCCCTCAACATATCACAGATCGGCGAAGAAGGCCCGCGAGCGTATGCCGAAGCGCCCGCGACAAGGCCACAGTCAAAGTCTTCCCTTGCTTCCGCTTCGGCGTGCTGGAACAATAAGGTTTTGAACGCTCTTATGAGACTACGGGTGCTCGGAATCGTGCTGGCCGGGGGGAAAGGAACCCGCCTCTATCCATTGACCAAAGAACGGGCCAAACCGGCGGTTCCGTTCGGCGGCAAGTATCGGATCATTGATTTCGTTCTGAGTAACTTCATCAACTCCGGAATTTACTCTATTTATGTCCTGACGCAGTTCAAGAGCCAGTCTCTCCTGCAGCATCTCAGCGAAGGCTGGCAGTTCGGACCATTACTCAAGAACCAGTTTATTATTCCGGTGCCGGCACAGATGCGGTCGGCAGGGGAGACCTGGTATCAGGGCACGGCGGATGCCATCTACCAGAATATCAATCTGGTGGAACAGGCCGATCCGCATCTGGTGGCTATCTTCGGTGGAGATCATGTCTATCGCATGAATATCACCAGTATGGTGGAATATCACGAACATAAGAACGCGGATGTAACCGTCGCCGCGATTCCTGTGGAACGGAAATACGCGTCCGAGTTCGGCGTGATTGAGACCGATGCCGAAGGGCAGATCCTGGCATTTCACGAGAAGCGCGCCGACGCGCCCACCATCCCCGGCGATCCGGACCGGGTCTATGCTTCGATGGGGAATTATGTTTTCAGCACCCGAGTACTTACCCGGGCGATGAGCGCCGACGCCGCAGATGAGCACAGCTCGCACGACTTCGGCCGCGATATTCTGCCCAAGATGGTGGGTAAGGCACGTATGCTGGCCTATGATTTTCAGACCAACCGCATCCCGGGCGAGCCTGCCGACAATCCCGTCTATTGGCGGGACGTCGGAACGATTGACGCCTATTACGAGGCTAACATGGATCTCCGCGCAGTGTCTCCGGCCTTGAATCTATATAACAGGGAGTGGCCGCTACGTACAGCCAGTTATCCAGAACCTCCTGCAAAATTTACGTTCGATGAAGAAAACCGCCGCGGACAGGCGATCGACACGATTGTCTCGGGGGGCTGCATCCTTTCCGGAGGTGTGGTGCGGAACTCCGTGCTCTCACGCGGCGTGCGGGTACATGCCGGCGCCCTGGTAGAAGACTCCGTCATTCTCGACAACTGCGATATCGGCCGCCGCGCCAAGATTCGCCGCGCCATTCTGGATAAGAATGTGCGAGTCCCGGAAGACGGCAGGATCGGCTACGATCTGGAGCGCGACGGGCAACTCTATCACCTGACAGAGAGCGGCATCGTGGTGGTGGAAGGCGACCGTTCGGTGGTGGAGATCGCCACCCTGGTGGTCTGACGCAGCGCTTCGCTCCCGTCAGGACCTCATGGAAGAGCGCTTTCTTCATTGGATTTCGCAGAACGGCTATCCTGCGATTTTCTCCCTGCTGGTTCTGGGCATTGTCGGGCTGCCCGTGCCGGATGAAACCCTGCTGACCTTCACGGGATATCTCATCTACAAGAACCATTTGCATCCGGTGTGGGCATTCCTGGCTGCGTTGGGCGGCAGCCTGTGCGGCATCACGATCAGTTATACGCTCGGCCGTACATTCGGTCTCGCATTGATTCACCGATACGGCCGCTACCTGCATCTGGATGAAGTGCGGATCGAAAAGGCGCACGACTGGTTCGCGCGGATCGGCCGCTGGGCACTGACGTTTGGCTATTTCATTCCAGGCGTGCGCCACTTCACCGCCTATGCCGCGGGGATGTCGGACCTGGAGCCTCACTGGTTCGCTGTTTTCGCTTATAGCGGCGGTCTATTGTGGACGACGACGTTTCTGAGCCTCGGGTATTTTCTAGGCGACCATTGGGAGCGTGTGGTACGGCAGTTGCACGAACATGTGCTCAAGGCAACGGTGGCCGCTGCCGTGCTTATGCTGGCGTACTGGATCTGGCGGCGGTGGAAGGCGCGACGTAGCTGAGGATCAGGCCGACAGCCACGACGATCACGCAGCCGATCACGTTATACCAGAGATACGAAATTCCGGTAAACCGATAGGCAGCGAAGATGGCAGCCTCTCCCAGGATCATGCCCCAGAAGGCGCCGTTTCCATCCACCCTGCGGAAAAAGAAGGCCAGCACGAAGACACCCAGCAGCGATCCGTAGAATAGCGACCCCAACAGGTTGACGGCTTCGATCAGCGAGCCCAGATTCTTTCCATAGCCCGCGAAGGTGATCGCGTAGGCGCCCCAAAAAGCGGTCGCCACACGCGAGGCCCAAAGGTAGTGCCGGTCGCTGCCGGATCGCCGGATGTGGCGACGGTAGATATCCACCACGGTCACGGTTGCCAGCGAGTTGATCTCGCCGGAGCTGGAGGCCATGGCGGCGGCAAAGATTACGGCAATCACCAGCCCCACGATGCCGGCCGGAAGATAGTGCGTGACGAACGAAAGGAAGATGTAGTTGGTGTCCTGAAACCCTTTCTGGCCAGTGGTCCGGTCGACCAGCTCCGAGCCTTGCCGGCGGGCGACATCCAGTTCCTGCTGGGACCGGCGGAAGGCCGCAACGCTGGCAGCGCGCAGCCGGTCATCGCCGCGATGCCGCGCTTCCACCAGGTCCAGGGCCGCCTGGCGCCGCTGCTGGTAGGCTTCGCGGTAGCGTTCCTCGATCGGCTGGAACCGCGGGGCGACGTCGGGCTGCTGCAAGCGCGCCAACTCCGCCTGCTGGAACAGGAGCGGAGGCATCTGGAACAGATGGAAGACGAAGACCATGGCTCCGATGAACAGGATGAAGAACTGCATCGGAATCTTGGCCATGGCGGTAAACAGCAAGCTCAGCTTACTCTGAGCGATGGACTTGCCGGTGAGGTAGCGCTGCACCTGGGACTGGTCGCAACCGAAATAGGAAAGGGCCAAAAACATGCCGCCGATCAGGCCACTCCACAGGTTGTAGCGGTTATTCCAGTCGAAGTTCAGGTCCACGGCATTGAGGCGACCGGCCACGCCGGCCAGGTGCATGGCATCGAGGATGGAGACGCCGCCGGGCAACAGGATAAATATGGTGCACAGCGCGACGAGCAGCCCGAAGAAGATGATGATCATCTGCTGCACGTCGGTCCAGGTAACCGCGCGGATGCCACCCATCACGGTATAGATGACGACCGTGCAACCGACCAGGAGCGTCGTCACTTCGTCCCGCCAGCCGAGAATCACCGAGAGCACGATGGCCGGCGCGTATAGGGTGATGCCGACGGAAAGCCCCCGCTGGATCAGGAAGATGACGCTGGCGAGCGCACGTGTCTTGCCATCGAACCGGTTCTCGAGATATTCGTAGGCCGTGTAGACTCTGGCGCGATGAAAGATGGGTACGGCCGTGGCGCATAGTACCACCATGGCCAGGGGCAGGCCGAAGTAGAACTGCACGAACCGCATGCCGTCGACATACGATTGTCCGGTGGTGGAGATGAAGGTCACTGCGCTGGCCTGGGTCGCCATGATGGACAGGGCCATGGCGTACCAGGGCATACTTCGCCCGGCCAGCAGATACTGGTTTACCGTGTTGGTGCCACGGCTGCGATAGAGGCCGTACAGGATGATGGAGGCCAGCGAACCTACCAGAACCACCCAGTCGAGCGGTCTCATGCAAAGACCCGGGTGAAGAGGTAGAAGGCGCTGATGAGACAGACCAGATAGACGATCACTGCGGTATATACCCGTCGCCACGTGCCGAGAAACGGCGGTGGTTCATCCGGGACTTCACGGCGATCTGCGCTCATACCGTGGAGTGTATCACGCGGATGCGGCTGGTCCGCTTGCTGACGGGGCTGTAAAAAAAATGCGTTTGCGTCGACGAGAGCGTCGACGCAGCACGCTAAAGCGCGCGCTACACGGGGAGTTCGCCTCGCAGGACGGTGACGGCCTGGCCGCCCAGGAGGACTCGGTCGCCGGAGAGGCGGACTCGCACTACGCCGCCGCGGGGGGAGGCCTGGTAGCCCGTCATCTCGGTCTTCTCCAGAATTCTGCTCCAGTAAGGGGCTAGGCAGCAGTGCGCCGAGCCGGTGACCGGGTCTTCGTCGATTCCGGAGCCGGGGGCGAAGAAACGCGAGAGGAAATCATATTCGGGGGAATCCGAACGGCTGGTCACGATGACCCCGCGTACCGGCAGCCGGCGCAGCAGCGCATGGTCGGGCGAGAGGGAGCGAAGCTGAGCGGCTGACTCTATTTCCACGAGGTAGTCGAAGTCGTTGCGTCCTACGTAGCGCGGTGTCACACCGAGCGCGTCCGCCAGATTCGAGGGCGGTTGCGCGGCGGTCTCGCGCTTGGCGGGAAAATCCAGTTCGATCCATTCTCCGCGCTGATCGGCCAGCAGGCGGCCGCTCAGGCTATCGAAACGGGCTTGCGTGCCCGGTTTCAGATAGCCTTCCTGCCACAACACGTGTGCGCTGGCAAGCGTGGCGTGGCCGCACAGGGCCACTTCGACGGCGGGAGTGAACCAGCGCAGGTGGAAGGCGTCTTCGTGGGGCACGACAAAGGCAGTTTCCGAGAGGTTCATCTCCCGGGCTACGTTCTGCATCCACTGTTCGTCGCGGGGCTCGCGCAGCACGCACACCGCCGCGGGGTTACCGCTGAAGGGATGATTGGTGAAGGCGTCGACCTGAACGATTGGAATCACGGTACCATCCTGAGCGAGACGTCGACTGAAGTCGACGCTGCACGCTAAAAGCGCACGCTACAACTATGTTAGACCGGCTTGGCGATGTCGCGGTGGTTTACCTTGGCTTTGAAGCCTGCCTGGACGAGGTGCTTGCGGATCTGGTCGGCAATCATTACGGAGCGGTGATGGCCTCCCGTACAGCCGAAGCCGATGGTGAGATAGCTCTTGCCTTCCCGGATATAGTGCGGCAGCAGATAAACCAGCAGGTCCGAGATGCGTTCGACGAACTCCACGGTCTGGGGAAACGAACGGATGTACTTGGCCACCGATGGATGCCGGCCGGTGAGCTTCCTGAAACGCGGAATGTAGTTGGGGTTGGGGAGGAAGCGGACATCGAAGACGAGGTCGCTGTCGGCAGGCACGCCGTGGCGGTAGCCGAAGCTGGTTACGTAGACCAGAATTCTGGATTCCTCACGCTCCTCGCGGAACTGCGCGCGAATATGATCGCGCAATTCATGGACGGTGAACTTGGATGTGTTGATGATCAGGTCCGCCATGGCGCGAATCGGCGCGAGTTCCCGGCGCTCCTGCACGATGCTTCGGGCGATGGATTTATCGTTGCCGAGCGGGTGAGGACGGCGGGTTTCGCTGAAGCGCCGCACGATGGTGTCGTCATCGGCTTCGAGAAAGACCAGGCGCGTGCGCAGTTCATGGCGAATATGTGCGTAGACTTCGGGGAGCCGCCGCAGGCTCTCGCCTTCGCGTACGTCCACAACCAGGGCGGCATGACGAATCGAGGCGGAGTCGCGGGTCAGTTCGGCGAACTTGGGGATCAGATCGACCGGAAGGTTATCGACAGAATAATAACCCAGGTCCTCCAGTACTTTGAGGACGGAGCCTTTACCGGACCCGCTCAATCCGGTGATGATCACCAGTTCGGCGGGCCGGTCCACACCGTGGCGTGCAGTGTGGACCGACGCAGTTTTTTTGGCCATGCCCGTCGGAGATCAGGCTTCGACCAGGTCGAAGTGTCCATCGCGCCGCCGCACCAGCATGGAGATGCGGTCGGTCTCGGCATCGCGATAGACGAGATAATCCCGGTCTTTCTCCATTTCGATCAACGCTTCATCGAGGGTCATGGGTTTGCGCTTGTGATGATGGTTGATCCGAAAGATTTTCTTCTCGTCCTCAGGCTCCACCTCGGGCTCGGCTGCCACTACCGCGGCCGGGGTTTCCGCATCTTTGGGCGCGCGCTTGGTGTCGCGCCATTTGGTGCGCACCTTGAGGGCCTGCTTTTCCAGCTTTTCGATGGCGGCGTGAATCGCTGTTTCCAGATCCGGACTGGATCCGATACCCACCAGAGGGTGATTGTGGTAATTCACCGTGATCTCGGCATATTGCAGGTGCCGTTCCTGCGACAGGATCACGCGAGCTTCCCGCTCTTCCTTTCCGTCGAGCAACTTCCCGACTTTCGCTACCTGCGCCTCAATTTTCTTCAATTGGGCCGGCGCCAGACCCACTTGCCTGCCTGTGTAGCTCAGTTTCATCCGTCCCTCCCGTCTTTCTCAAGACTTACCAGGTGCAAACGGACGCGTCAGTTGCGCACGCGCCGCTGGTGCGTGGATGGAATTTTCATATCTTCCCGGTACTTTGCTACGGTGCGGCGGGTGACATTGATACCCTCCGTCTGCAATCGCTGCGTGATTTGCTCATCGGTCAGGGGGTGGGCACTATCCTCCTCCTCGATCATCTTTTTCACCCTGCGTTTCAGCAGCAGCAGCGGCGTTCCGCTGCCGGATGGACCTTGTACCGCTTCAGAAAAGAAAAAACGGAGCTCAAAGACGCCTTGCGGCGTGTGGACGTACTTATTAGCGACGGCGCGACTGACGGTGGAGGGGTGCACACCGATCTCCTCCGCCACTTCCTTGATCATCATGGGCTTCAAGTTATCAATGCCGTCGGTTAGAAAGTCGGACTGCCTGCGAACAATCGTCTGGCAGACCTTGAGGATGGTCTGCTTGCGCTGCTCGATGTTCTTCATCAACTGGATCGCCGAGGTGTAGCGCTCCCGGACATAATCGCGAACCTCTTTGGTGGCGCCCTGATCGCGGTCCAGCATCTTCCGATACTGCGCGTTCAAGCGGAGCTGAGGAATGTCTTCGTCGTTAGTCTGGATGATATAGTCGTCGCCGTCTTTGATGAAATAGACGTCCGGCTCCACCACGCGGGCGCCCGCTCCGGAATAGCGCAGACCCGGGCGCGGATTGAGGTGTTGGATCACCTGTACGGCGATATCGATGTGCTCGATGGGCCGACCGAGCACCTTGGCCAACTCTCGATACTGCCGGGTTTCGATCAGCCGCAGATGGTTGGAGACAATCTGCCACGCCACCCCGCCGCGAGCGTTCCTGCTTTCCAGTTGCAGCAGGAGGCACTCGCGCAGATCACGCGCGCCTATGCCGGCCGGGTCGAGTGATTGCACGGCTTTGAGCGCGGCTTCGATCTTCTCAACCGGCAGTTCTCCCGCCGTGGCGATCTCTTCCAGAGAGGCCGAAAGATACCCGTCTTCGTCCAGGTTTCCGATGATGCATTCGGCCGCGTCTCGCAGATCGTCAGAGAGCAGACTGACGCTCAACTGCGACCGCAGATGGTCTGCAAGGGTTACCGGGGCGGAGAGGAACGTTTCGAAAGAAGGCTTTTCGACCGATTCCGAGGCCGGACTCTTATAGCCGGGGTCCAGGTAATCGTCGAAGAACGATCCGAAATCGATCTCTTCGAAAGGGTCGGTGGCGGCCGGGGGCTCCACGGGTTCGACCGTTTCGACGACGCTATCGCTTGCCCCATCTGTGCCCGCCGCAACTTCGGCTGCATCCGGGAACAATGTGGGGTTCAGGCTGGCTTCCGCGGATCCATTGAGATTGGTATCCCCAAGGCCGGCTTCCAGGATCTGACGGTCGGCCGGCTCCGGCTCCCGCTCTGCCTCCAGGATGGGGCGCAATTCTTCGGGGCTGATCTCGTCGCCGGCTTCGTCAGTAGCTTCCTCCAACACCGGATTCTTGACGATTTCCTGGTTGATCATCTCCTTCAACTCCAGCCGGTTGAGCTGGAGGACGGTGACCATCTGTACCAGTCCCGGAGTGAGGATCTGCTTCTGCGCGACCCGTAACTGTAGCCTTGGCGAGAGCAAACTCATCTCACCCCCATGATATCACTCCCATTGTGCCGGCCCCCCCATTCCGGGACGCCTGGGACGTAATAGTGCGCACCAGCCCGGATTCGGTGGTTCTGGGAAAACCGGTACCCTTGCTCCTGGTTAGCGGGCGTGAAATGTGGTCCAGGGGCGAGCGGGCATGTCCCGCAGAACGTCCTTTTGCCAGGCGAACTCCGGGTGCTGCCGCAGGTGTTCCGAGGCATGGAAGGAGATGCCGCAGGCATGCCCTAAAGCCGCCCGCATGGTCATTTGTCCGGCCATAGCGGCGTCTGCGACTTTCGACTGCACCGCCCCTGCAACGCCATAAGGCGGCTGCCAGGGCTGCGAGCCTCGCGGCGACAGATCGATGTGCCCGCACAGGGAGCGCTCTCCAGGCTGAACCTTTTTGTCGTAAGTATCATAGTGATCGGCCAGGAAACGCTGGGCCGCTTCCACGTCGATCCGACCTTTGTACTCGGCCATCAAGGCATCCCAGCGCAGATGGCGGGCGTTGGGACTCTGACTCATGTCATGGACGTCGAAATCCGTCTCCTCGCGCGCCAGTTTGGGGTCGATGGGGAAATTAGATCCGACGAAATAGCCGTCCCGGGTTCGTTGCAGGTTGATGTTTTTCAGCCCCAGCTCCAGGCTGGCCACCTCATTGGTCTTGCGGTCGGCTACGAGCCAATCATTGGCATAGCCGCCGTTGTTGCCTTCCCGCATGATGCGGGCAAAGTCATCGATGGAGGCGGCATATTGCATGGCTTTGCGGGCACGTACAAACTCCGGGATCCCATTCGAATCCCAGCCGTTGAAGCGGCTGATGGTGGTTTCGGTGATGAGGATGCCGGCATCGTTCAGACCGAAGTCGTCGCCGCTATGGATGAGGCCGGGCATCCCATCCATGAGAATGCGGTGCCCGCCCGCGGGGCGAATATCGAAGATGATGTTCCAGCGCTCTCCGGAAGCGTAGCTGGTCCAGGTATTGTGGGCGATCACCACGTGCCCGTCTTTGGTGTAGCTGCCGGTTGCGACGAAGGCGCTGCAGTGCTCGGGAGTGGGCGCGCCGCGGCGCTGATCCTGCCACTTCACGTAACCTGGCAGCTCCAGCCAGGCATTGAGGGCGACCACGTCCCACAGGTCCAGCTTTGCGCCGTGCGCGTTTGCTCCTGCGGCGATCGCCTGCAGTTCCTCGCGGTATTCCCGCTCGATGCGCGGCCAGAGCATGTTTTGCGCGGCGTCGCGGAAAAATTGCCAGGGCTTGTGCTCGTCATGCGTCAATTCGAGCGAGATTTCCTTGAGGTTGTCCTGGATTTCCGGCGCCAGGAGGTAGCCGTGCTGATAGCCTACTTCGGCGGGTGTGCCTTCCAGGCGCACAAAAATCCAGCCGTTGTTGGCTGGGTAGCGGACTGCATGCTTCAGGCGCGGATCTGTCTGCGGCTCGCGGGAAACCAGGGCGAACGCCACCGCCAGCAAAATGAGGGGGGCGAGCAAGGTGGAGCGCTGCATCCCGCTATTATAGTAACTGGTCTCTAGCAGGATGCTGAAAAACAGCATTTCGCAACCGCGTAGAAGACGCCGCTGCTATGCCGAATCTCCACTACAATCCGATCATCGTTGCGCTGGATGTCGAATCCGCCGGGGAGGCCCGCCAGATCGTGGCCCGGCTCGGCTCACAAGTCAATTTCTACAAGGTCGGCATGGAGCTGTATGCCGCAGCCGGCATGGAGTTCGTGCGCGAACTCCTGGGGCAGGGGAAGGACGTTTTCCTGGATATGAAGTTCTACGATATCGGGGAGACGGTTAAGCGCGCGGTCGCCCGAGTGGCAGGGACAGGAGTGAAGTTTCTGACGGTGCATGGAAGCGGCACGGTGATGCGCGCGGCGGTGGAAGGGAAGGGAAGCTCGGATTTGAAGCTGCTGGCGGTGACCGTTCTGACCAGTTTCGACCGGCAGGACCTTGCCGACCTGGGCTATCCCTGCGAGGTCTCCGATCTGGTGAGTCTGCGCGTGCGGAAGGCCATGGAGGCGGGGATTGACGGCATTGTCGCGTCGCCGCTCGAAGCAGCCGCTATCCGGCGGTTGGCCGGGCCACAGGCGGTGCTGGTGACCCCAGGGGTGCGGTCCGCAGGAGCTGCCAAGGGCGATCAGAAGCGGGTGGCGACCCCGGCGGAGGCCATACGCGACGGCGCGAATTATCTGGTCATCGGGCGGCAGATCACGCGCGCCGCTGATCCGGCAGCCGAGGCTGGTCGGGTGCTGAAGGAAATCGCAGTAGCCGTGGGATAGGGCGGGGCCGCACAACGCTTGGTATCTCGATCCGGTGGGCGGTGGGGCCGAGCCAGTCGCCGGTTGTAGCGAGGATTGGTTCTACTCACGGGGTTCCGGTCGTCGGCACCCCTCCGGGGCACGGGTTCGGCACTCTTCTGCCATGCTGTGTAAACCAAGTCCCGCAACAGAGCCGCGGCTCTTGCCAACTGCGTCACCGCCAGATTCGCAGCCTCGGTATCCTTCGGGTTCGAGAAGGCACCGCGCTTATCCAAAATGTAAACCTCCTCTACATGGGTGGCTGCGTCATCGAGGTGGTGCAGGATGGCGGAGAAGGGATCGTCTAGTAGGCGGGGCTTCGAAATCTTCGGCAGAAGGTCGGCGTCACGGAGTCCGATCAGGTCGACGAATTGAGATTCGAAACGGCCGTGAATGCGCGGATCGCGTGTGTAGTCGCGCGGGTTGTCGCCAAGCCAGCCGTCATGGTGGATGGAGTCGTGGAGCGGCTGCGCACCATCGGCGGTGTAGTGGCCGAGCCAGCCCACATAGAACGCGATGTCCTGCGCCAGGAACCGGGCATCCGCGCTCTGCGGGGGAACGGCACGATACTGGCGCATGGCAGCCTTGATGCGGTCGTAATTTTCCATCGCCGCATAGGGCAGTGTGCCGGTCCAGCGAACGTTGGTAAGGGCCGCGCGGCCAGGGTCTTTGTCCTTGATGCGGAGATACTCGTCGTAAAGCCGGAGTACGAACTCATACCGGGAGCGTGGAATTTCAGTCAGGAAGGAAAACTGCTCCTTGAACCAGCCGTGATTCGGATCTTCGAAGATCTTCGAGTACGGCTCCGAGACGCCGCGCCAGGAATCGGGCAGCGGCCCGGTTTTGGCGATCCAATCTTCGTAATTTTTGAGAAAGACCGGACCGTCCTCGGGGATGGACCGAATTGCGGCGCGGTTTGCCGCCTGGTGACCGCGCGGCCCCCAAGCTCCGCAGGCCACCGGGATCAGGAGAATCGACAGGAATTTGTATCGCATGGGGGTCAAAAATTGAATTTCAGCCCTAATTGCACATTTCTGGCCGTGCGCGCGCCGGTAATGCGCCCGAAGTCGGCTGCGCCCGCCGTGCTGATCACCGCGCCAGTGCAGCCGCCGGCGGTACTGCATGAGGCGTTTGTGGAGTTCAGCAGGTTTTCGGTCTCCAGGATGGCAGTGACGCGATACTGATCTCCGAAAGAGAACACGCGAGCCAGGCGGGCATCCAACTGACGCATGGAAGGCCCGGGTACATCGCCCAGTCCGCGAAACAAGGGGCGATCGTTCAGGGTACCGTCATTGTTGAGGTCGACGCCGGAGGTGACATTGATCGGGAAGCCGCTGTTATAGAAGAAAACGGTGGAAAACTCGAATCCGTTGATCCACCGCAACGCGGCCAGTTTGGTACGAGGGGCGTAGAGTTCCTGAAACACCAGGGTATGCCTGGCATCGTTACCGAGAGGGCCATAGTCGCGCTGCAAATTGCTGGGATCCTCCGGCGCTCCGCCCTCTCCCAGGTTATTGCCGAGCGCGTGAGACCAGGTGTAGTTCACCGTAAATTCCAGCCCCTTGCTGAATCGTTTGGCAAAGTTGACGATCAGTGCGTTGTAGTTCGTGTTGGCTCCGGAAACGATCAGGTTGACCTGGTTGAAGCTGGGGTTGATGCGGGCAGCCGCGCCGCCATAGACCGGACGCCCGTCCGCCAAATAGGACACGGGTACGCCCAGGTTGATGTTGTCGGAATAGAGGCCGTGGCGCATGGCGGCAAAGTTGTAACCCACGGTCATCGAAAGATCCGGCGCGAGCTCGCGCTGAATCTGAAAATTGGCCTGGTGTTGGTAGGGAGTGTGGTACCCCGGGCTGAACGCGTTGATATTCGGCGGGACGATGAAACTCGATCCGGTGAGCTGCGGCACATTGGGGAAGACCGGAGCCTGGGGATCGGTTCCAGGGATCTGGTAGCTGAGAAAGCGGCGCCCGTTGACCTGGGCGGCGGTGTAGAAGATTGAGAGGCCTGGCACGTCGTAATAGATGCCATAGGCGCCGCGGAGGACGGTTTTCGAATCGGCGAAGGGCGACCAGGTAAAGCCGAACCGCGGTGCCCAGTCCTTGTAGTCGCCATCGATCTTCCGAGAGAGCGGAAAGGGAGCTTGCGAATCCAGTTCGGGGAACAGCGTGGCCTCGTACCGGACACCGAGATTCAGGGTGAAATTCGGCGTGACGCGGAATTCATCCTGCAGGAAGAAGTTCACGAACTGGAATGCCGTGGTCAGGTGCGGGTCGCCTCCGTCTTGCTGAAACTGTGTATAAGTAAAGGGCCTGCTCGTGGCCGGATCGATCAGCCCGGCGACGGTATTTAAATATTGCTGGAGCGGGCTCACGGCCGGACGTCCGTTGGCCGCAGTCAGTCCGCCGAAGGTGAAGCTCCGGTTTTGAGCCCTCAGAATCTGGAATTGCGTGCGCTGGTAATCCACGCCGGCCTTCCAGGTGCTGCGTCCGTTAATCCAGGTCAGATTGTCGACTACCTGGTAGCTGGTTTCCGTGGTGTAAGTCTTGGCCAGGGGATTGTATCCGATGTTGGCGACGCCGGTGATGTTGATATAGGCACCGTTGGGATCGGGCGGGCCGATCGGAGCGTTCTGCTGCGTGCGCGCGATTCCTCCTGCTCGCAGTTCGTTCAACAGGTTGGGACGCAGGACGGTGGCAAGTTGGGCGCCGCCGCCGTTCATGTGGTCGTCGAAGTCGTTGCCGCGATCGGTGATGGTCAGTCCCGAAGCGTTGCCGGGCTGATGGTTGGTGAAGCGGCTGTAGCGCAGGTAGCCTGTATTGCGGTCATTGATCTTGTAGTCGGCTTTGGCGACGCCGGTGCGATAGGTCTCGCCGAACGGGGCATTGCCGACCTGGTTCGCCGGCAGATTAAGAGCGGAGGCGTTGGCGGGCGTGATCGTGATCGGGTTTGGCAGGGTGTAGGGATTATTTTCGAACTGGCCGAAGAAGAAAAGCCGGTCCTTTCGGATGGGGCCGCCCAGTGTAAAAGCTTCGTCGTGCCAGGTGCGGCTGGGGTCGATCGCTGCCAGAGAAGGCCGCGCCTGAAGATCCGCGAAGCGATACAAGAAAAGGCCGGAGCCGTGCAGTTGATTGGTGCCGGATTTCAACAACAGATTGACCTGCCCGCCACCGGCACGCCCAAACTCCGCCGAATATCCGTTGGAGAGCACTTGCACTTGCTGCACCGCTTCCGGCGTGGTGATCACCATTCGGATCTGGCGGCTGCCGGCGCGTTGTGTGTTGTCGAGCCCGTCCAGGTTCCAGGAACTGCGTTCGGTGCCGCCGAAGGTAAACTGTGTGGTGCCGAACGTACTACTGGAGAGTCCTTGAACGCCCGGCGCCAGCAGGAAATAGTTGTACACGTTGCGAGAAGCGATGGGCAGGTTTTCCACTTCCTTTTGGCTCAGCACCGCACCGATGGTGGCCTGTCCGGTTTCGGCGATTGGAGCGTCGGCGGCGACCGTGATGGTCTCGGAACCCGCGCCTAGCTGCATGGTGATGTCGATACGCGCCTTCTGCCCCACCGCCAGACTTACGCCGGTCTGGTCAAACTGGCGGAAGCCGGAAGCCGCCGCCGTAACCTGGTAGGTCCCCACACGCAGGAGGGGAAAGCGGTAGTATCCATCCTGCCCGCTGAGGACGGCGTGAACGATGTTAGTCTCCACGTTCCGCACGCTCAACTTTGCCGCTGCAATTACGGCTCCCGAAGGATCGTGCACGTATCCTTCCAGGGCGGCATCGGAGGCATTGGACTGAGCATGTGCCGTAGCGGCGCACAACGTCAGAAAGACCAGCATTGGCTTCATTGCGAGCAGTCTAGCTTTCCAACATGAATTACTCGTGAACGCATCGTGTCGCCTTGGTTACGGCACCTTTGTCGCAGACGGGTCTGGCAGGGGGCGCTTCCGCAACCGGCTCCTCGAACATGGTGGCCGCGCGGGTTATTGGGGGATAGACTTGGAGTATGCGGCAAATTGTCACAGCGTTCTTCTGCATCTGCCTCGCCACGATGAGCGCGGACAGTGGGAAGGGCAAGGGAAAAGGCAAGGGCCACCAGGGAAAACCAGGCGAATCGAGCGCGGCGGTAGTGAATGTTCGCTTCGGGACTAACGACGTACACGTGATCCAGCAGTATTACGGGGCGCATCGGACGAACCTTCCGCCGGGGCTTCAGAAGAAATTGGCCAGGGGGAAGCCGTTGCCACCTGGATGGCAGAAGAAACTGCAGCCCTTTCCTTCCGACATCAATGTGCGGTTGAGCCCGGCTTGTGGTTACTGCGGGCGAGGCGTGATCGACGGGTACGGCGTGATCTACGACAAGAAGACCGCGGTCATTTTGGACGTGGTGCAGCTTGTGAGCGACGTTTTGCGCTGAGTAGTTCGGCGGAGGGATGAGTGCTGGCTATGGCACCGTCCTGACCGTTCCGATCACGGCAAAGGCGGCTGCTGCGAGCCAAGCCACATATGCCGCCAGGACGATGCGTTCCACGAGTCCGAGGTAACGCGGCGCATGGTGTGAGAAGACCGGCGCGAGGCAGATAAAAAAGATCAGCAGCGACAACACGCTGGCATATGCCAGGAGGCGGAGGCGTGTTTTCCTTCGCGCCTGGACAAACTGCCCGATCGGCCCGGAAAGCAGAAGCGCGGCGATTGGGAAGGCCAGAAAGGCGATCATGGCCACATTGGCGTGAATCAGGCCGGAAACGGATGGCGGATTGCCCCAATGACCGCGTGGGTCCGGGGGGAAGATACCGCCAACAATTGCACCCGCCGCCCAGACTGCCAGCCACCGCAGTCCCCACCTGGCGTTTGCGGCACCAAGGAATCGGCGCAGGGCGAAGAGCAGGGCGAGGGAACCGAAGCCCATCAGGACCAGACCCGCGCCGAGGACCCACCCCAACCTTCCATTCATGTAGTAGCTGACGGCGTCATCGACCGGGCTCAGGTCCGGCTGAATCGCGTGCAGGAAGGCTGCAGCGGCGACAAAGCAGGCTACCCCGACCACCGCCGCGGAGGCGAGTCTTTTGGTCCCGGCCGGCGATGCTGTCGCCACTGTGGTCATTGTCGCTAGTGCAGTGCACCGCCGGTTCCACGCAGTATCCCTGCGTTCAGGGCGAATCGGGCACAGGCAACGAATTTCGCAAATGCGACGAAATTCATGCCAGTCCCCGGTTTGGAGTGGCCGCGGAGCGGATGAACTCAACGATCGCATCGAGGGATGCGCCGGGCTGAAAGACCGCGGCCACGCCCTGGCTTTTGAGGGCATCGGCATCCTGATCGGGAATGGTTCCGCCCAGCACGAGCTTCACGTCATCCATCTCATTCTGGTGCAGCAGTTCGAGCACCCTCGGTACGATGGCGTTGTGCGCCCCGGAGAGGATGGAGAGACCGATGACCTGCACGTCCTCCTGGAGCGCAGCGCTGACGATCATTTCCGGGGTTTGCCGGAGGCCCGTGTAGATCACTTCCATGCCGGCGTCGCGCAGCGCCCGCGCGATGACCTTGACGCCGCGATCGTGGCCGTCCAGCCCCGGCTTGGCTACCAGCACTCGGATAGGGTGATTCATGGTCTAGATATGGCTGGTCTCCTGATAAGAACCGAAGACGCCGCGCAACGTATCGCAGATCTCGCCCAGCGTGGCATAAGCCCGCACCGCGTCCAAAATGTGCGGCATGGTATTTTCGGCGCCTTCCGCCGCATGGCGCAGTCCGTCCAGGGTCCGGCGCACCTGCCCATTGTCCCTTCGCTGCCGGAGCGCAGCCAGCTTGTTCTGCTGGTGCGACTGCGCCTTCTGATCGACCTGCAAGAGCCCGATGGGGGCATCGCCGGAGGTGAACGCGTTCACGCCGACGATGATCTGTTCTCCGGTCTCGATGGCGCGCTGGTAGCGATAGCTGGCGTCGGCAATCTCACTCTGCGGGAATCCCTGCTCGATGGCTGCGATCATTCCGCCCATTGCATCGATATGCCGGATGTAATCGAGCGCCTCCCGCTCCATTTCGAGCGTGAGCCGTTCGACGAAGTAGCTGCCGCCCAAAGGGTCGGCCACTGCCGCCACGTTGCTCTCGTGGGCCAGGACTTGCTGCGTACGCAGCGCGATGGTCACGGCCTGCTCGCTTGGCAGCGCGTAGGCTTCGTCGAGCGAATTGGTATGCAACGACTGCGTACCGCCAAGAACAGCCGCCAGGGCCTGCACGGCGGTCCGGACGACATTGTTGTAGGGCTGCTGCCAGGTGAGGGAACAGCCGGCGGTCTGCGCGTGGAAACGCAATTTCCAACTGCGCTCCAGGCGCGCGCCGAAGCGATCGCGCATCAGGTGGGCCCAGATTTTGCGGGCCGCGCGGTACTTGGCGATCTCTTCGAAGAAATGGTTGTGGGCATTGAAGAAGAAGCTCAGACGGGGGGCGAAGTCGTCGATCGAGAGCCCGCGGGCGAGCGCCCACTCGACGTATTCGACACCGTCCCGGAGGGTGAAGGCGAGCTCCTGGGCGGCGGTCGACCCTGCTTCGCGGATATGATAGCCGCTGATCGAAATTGGATTGAATCGGGGTGTGTGGCGCGCGCCGAACTCGATGGTATCGGTGACCAGCCGCATGGACGGGCGCGGCGGGAAGATGTATTCCTTCTGCGCGATGTACTCTTTCAGGATGTCGTTTTGCAGAGTGCCGGAGACGCGGTTCCACGGCACGCCCTGCTTCTCCGCCACGGCCAGGTACATCGCCCAGAGCACCGCCGCCGGTGAGTTGATGGTCATGGAGACGCTGACTTCGCCGAGCGGGATGCCCGCGAAGAGAATCTCCATGTCTTCGAGCGAGCAGATGGACGCGCCGCATTTGCCCACTTCGCCGATCGACAGGGGGTGGTCGGCATCGTAGCCCATCAGGGTTGGGAGATCGAAGGCTACCGAGAGGCCGGTCTGTCCCTGTTCCAACAGGTAGTGGTAGCGGCGATTCGTCTCTTCCGGCGTGGCATAGCCGGAAAACTGGCGCATGGTCCAGAGCTTGCCCCTGTACATGTCGGAGTGGATGCCGCGCGTGTAGGGGTATTCCCCGGGCGCGCCGAGATCTCGCTTGGGGTCGAAGCCCGCCAGGTCCTCCGGGGTATATCCTGCCTGCACAGGAATCCCGCTCATGGTGGTGAACCGGCGATCGACCGCTTTCATACGAGGCTCAGAGTGCCACAACCTGCTGCCTGTCATTTTAGCGCGATATACTCGTTTTTATGCTCAATCCCCTTATTTTCCGCGAGTACGATATCCGCGGGATCGCCGATCAAGAGCTTCTGGATGCCGATGTGGAGGAATTGGGCAGGGGGATCGGGACTTTTTTCCTGGGGCGTCAGCAGCGCAAGATCAACCTGGGCCGCGACTGCCGGCTCAGCTCCGAACGGCTGCGTAACGCCTTGATGCGGGGGCTTCGCGCGACCGGCTGCGACGTGACTGACCTGGGCGTGGTCCCCACCCCGCTGCTGTACTATTCGGTGTTTCACCTGCGAGCGGATGCCGCGGTGATGATCACAGGCAGCCACAACCCTCCGGAGTATAACGGCTTCAAGGTGGTTTCCGGGGCGTCCACCATTCACGGCGAGGACATTCAGGCGGTGCGCCGGATCATCGAGAGCCAGGCGTTCGCGCAGGGGAGCGGCAGCGAGTCGTCCCACGACATTGTGACCCCCTATGTAGAGGAGATCGCCGCGCAGTTCGTGCTGCCGCGGCGGATCCGGGTGGTGGCCGATGCGGGCAACGGAACGGCGGGGCCAGTGATGCACCGTATTCTCGAAAAGCTGAACTGCGATGCTACGGAACTGTTTTTCGAGATGGATGGCCATTTTCCGAATCACCATCCCGATCCCACGCTCCCTCAGAATCTGGAGAGCCTGATCCGTGCAGTGAAAGAAACGGGAGCCGATCTGGGGCTGGCTTTCGACGGCGACAGCGACCGGATCGGCGCGGTCGACGAACACGGCGCCGTGATCTATGGCGACCAGTTGATGATCATCTACGCGAGCGAGATCCTCACCCGGAAGCCGGGTGCGACTTTTATCGGCGAGGTGAAATGCTCGCAAGTGATGTACGACGAGATCCGCCGCCGCGGCGGTAACCCCATCATGTGGCGCACCGGTCATTCGCTCATCAAGGCCAAGATGAAGGAGGAGCACGCGGAACTGGCCGGCGAGATGAGCGGCCACATGTTCTTCGCCGACCGCTACTACGGATTTGACGACGCGCTTTACGCCGCCTGCCGCCTGATGGAGATTGTTTCCCGCTCCGGCCGGCCGCTCTCGGCGCAGCTTGCCGGTCTGCCGTCCACTGTCACCACGCCGGAACTGCGTTTCGATTGTCCCGATCGCCTGAAATTCAGAGTCGTCGAGCGCGTCAGCGAGCATTTCCGCAAGACTCACGAGACTGTCACCGTCGATGGCGTGCGGGTTCTGTTTCCTGAAGGCTGGGGCCTGGTGCGAGCTTCCAATACGCAGCCGGTGCTGGTGCTGCGTTTCGAGGCTTCCACGCCAGCGCTGCTCGAGCAATACCGGAAAGAAGTAGAGGAAGTGGTGGAGCGGTTCTCGGCGGTTGGAGTGTAGCGGCATTTTCCGGTATCCGGGCTAGGATATCTTACACACAAAGAGCAAAAGCGTCCGGTTTCGATACGAACGGCGCGAAGGTCCAAGTTTCCATATTTTCAGGCATTTATGAGCATGCGCGTGGGGAAGAGGTGACATATGGCCCACGGATTGCTTTTCACATGTATGAAGTATGGAGGCTCAGATGAATGCGACACTTCGAAATCAACTCAGAGGCAGGTTTTCAGATGCGGAGGCGCGCATGTTGTGCTACGTGCTTGGACCGATCTCGAGTATGTTTATGCTGCACTCGCGCCACTATGGCGACATTTGGTCCGTTCGATTTCATGCTTTCCATTCGATGCTAATGACTGGAGTCTGGGCCATGGCTTGGAGCGCATTTCGGATGATCGAAGGAATCTCGCCCTGGTTCCTGGCTACGGTGACGCGAGAATTTCGATTCGCCATGAATCTGGGCTTTGTGGCCGCCTGGGTACTTCTCTTGGCGGCGGCCTATGAGGGGCGCCGTTGCGCCGTGATCCCTCCGGTTCATAGCCTGGCGGTCCGGTTGGCCCGTAGATTTCAAAGAGCGCTGGCGCGGCCTCACACTGAGGCGGCATAAGCCACGAGGCGGGAAATTCGACGGCTTGCGAAAGCGGATGGTTAGTTCCGGGGGCCGATGTTTTCGGTACGTCCGGCGAGAGCCTGTATCACCGGGCCACCGCAGACGGCGACGCCAGTCTTGGCCAGGGCGGTCAGGAAATTGAACAGCAGATGATAGAGCACTTCTTCGGTCAGCGGCTGCCTGCCTGGCAGGCGGAAACTTGCAGGCAGCTCTTTGGAGATGCTGACGCGCATCGTGGTGGGCTGCACGCGCCCTCCACGGTCGCGCTTGTTGGCGATGCTGATGGGAGTCTGCATGACCGCTCCCGTGCGGCCGTCCACATAGAACTGGCAACGGGAAAACCAACCCAGGTTGGCGGGATCGGAAGCATCGAACAGGAGCAGGGGAGACTGGCGGCCGGGCGAGCTAAGCTCCAACGTCATGCTGCGCTGTAAGTCCTTCAGCTTGGCTTCGAACCCCGCCTGCTTCACGATATTCGAGACCAGCTCCGGCTCCAGTTCGAGGAAAATGAACTTATGTTGTCCCGCTTGCAGTACCTGCATTTGACATTCGTATTGTAACCACTAGAAGGCGGCGCGGTACAGTTCCAATAAATCGTCCCGAGAGCAGGGCCGCGGATTCAACTGGTGGCAGCCGTCCTGGATAGCTTTATCGGCCAATGCGGGCAACTGCTCCTGCCGCACTGCGAAATCCCGGAGCCGCGGCGCGATTCCCACGGCGCGGTTCAGTTCGCGGACACGTTCCGCGATGTCTCCGCCGCCGAAGCGCGCGACCAACTCGCTCAAGCGCCCGGCTACGGCGGGCTTGTTGAACTCGAGGACGAACGGCAGCATCACGGCATTGGCGGTGCCATGGTGCATCCCGCAATCCGATGAGAGCGGGTGGGCCAGCGAGTGCGTGGCGCCAAGCCCTTTCTGGAAGGCGATGGCGCCCATGATGGAAGACATCATCATGTTCGAGCGCGCCTCCAGATCGGACGGCTGGGCCATGACTTTGGGTAGATTTTCCCAAGCGAAACGCGCACCCTCCAAGGCTACGGCGTCGCAGATCGGGTGGAACCCCACCGAGATATAAGCTTCGACGTTGTGCGTGAAGGCATCCATGCCGGTGCCGGCAGTGATGTGGGGAGGCAACGCGAGGGTCAGTTCGGGGTCGGCGATGGCCACGCTCGGGATCAGGTACGGGCTGAAGATGACCGTCTTGCGATTGGTGGCGGCCACAGTAATCACCGTGGAACGCGAAACCTCGCTGCCGGTACCGGAGGTGGTGGCAATGGCGATATGGGGCGGCAGGTTGGACGTAATGAATTGGGCGCCGTCCAACAGGTCGTCATATTCGGCGAGCGGCAACTGATGGGTTACCTTGAGCCGGATGGCTTTGGCCGCATCGAGCGGCGAGCCGCCTCCCAGCGCTACGAGGCAGTCACAGCCGTTGGCGCGATAGGCGGCCACGCCATCGAGCACATTTTTCTCCGTGGGATTCGGCTCAACTCCGGAGAAGATCACGGCGCGGGGCAGCAGCGCGGAAACCTTCTCGTAGACGCGAGTTCGCGCCAGTCCGGCGTCGGTGACCAACAGAGGTTTGCGGAGGTTGCGCTGCTCCAGGATCTCGGGCAGGCGCTGGATGGTTCCCGGCCCGAACAAAATCGTGGTGGGGAAAGCAAACGTGGCTGTGCTCGTCATATTCAGATCGCTTCAAAATAGCGTTCCAGTTCCCAGTCCGTCACCGCGTTCTGAAACTGGCGGATCTCCCATTCGCGCGTGCGCGCGTAATGTTCCACGAACTCCGCGCCCAGCCAGCGCCGCGCCAGCGAGCTTTCGCGGAACAGGGCCGTGGCTTCTTCGAGGGTGCGGGGAAGGACCGGAGCATCGCCGGCGTAGGCGTTCACCTTAGGCGCCGGAAGCTCGATGCGGTGCTCAATGCCCTCGAGCCCTGCTGCCAGGGAGGCGGCCATGGCCAGATATGGATTGATATCCGCACCGGTCAGCCGCAGTTCGATGCGCGTCGATTTTCGGCCGCCTGGAATCGCGCGTACCGCGGTGGTGCGATTGTCGAGTCCCCAGGTTGCATTTACCGGCGCCCAGGCGCCCGGCACCGTCCGCTTATAAGAATTGATGGTGGGACAGAAGATCGCCATCAGCTCGGGCAGGTGCGTCACCAGGCCGGCCATGTAGTGACTCATGAGCGGGGACATGCCTCCGCCATCTTCCGCGAACAGGTTGTAGCCATTGCGGTCCCAGAGACTCTGGTGCAAATGTCCACCGGATCCCGGCAGGTCCGCGTTCCACTTGGCCATGAAAGTGGGTTTCAATCCGTGGCGCGCGGCGATCTCTTTTACAGCGGTTTTGAACAGGGATGCCCGATCGGCTGCCTCGATGCCGGACTTCACTTCAATGGCCGCTTCGTAGACTCCGGGGCCGGTTTCGGTGTGCAGACCTTCGAGCGGAACGCGGAAGCCGGTCAGGTCATCCAGCATCTGCAGCACAAGCGCCGAATGTTCGGAGGCGCGCAGCACGCTATAGCCAAACATTCCGGGGCTCAGGGGCGTCAGGTTTCGGAAGCCTTTTTCCCGAAGGCTCTGGGAGGACTCGCGAAAGAAGAAGAATTCGTATTCGGCCGAGAAGCAGGCGTTATATTCGCTTTCCGCCGCCCGGTCCAGGACACTCTGGAAGACTTGCCGCGGCGCGATGGGCAGAGGGCGTCCTTCCGTCGTCACGAAATCCATCAGGAAGAACGCAGTGCCCGGCTCCCAGGGAATGAGGCGCAGCGTGTCGAGGTCGATGCGGCAGCGCGCGTCCGGATAGCCGGTGTGCCAGCCGGTGAACTGCCCGTTGTCGTACAGGCGGTCATTCACGTCCCAGCCGAAGATCACATCGCAAAATCCGAGCTGAGACTCCGCCGCTGCCCAGAATTTATCGAGGCTGATGTACTTGCCGCGCAGGGTTGTATCGATATCGAAGGCTCCCAGCCGCACCCGGTGGATGCCGGCCCTCTCGAACTGCGCTCGAACGTCGCTGATGGTGGTCACAAGGCGATCCAGACGGACTTCACGTTGGTGTATTGTTCGAGCGCGTGCGCGCCCAGGTCCCGGCCAAAGCCGCTCTGTTTGTATCCGCCAAATGGCGAGGCTGTGTCGAAGCCGTTGTAGGTGTTGATCCAGACCGAGCCGGCCTTGATCTCCCCGGCCATGCGATGCGCCAGTTGGATGTCGCTGGTCCAGACGGCCGAAACCAGCCCGTAGATGGTGCCGTTGGCGATCTCCACAGCTTCGCCGGCATTGGCGAAACGGATGGCGGACAGGACCGGGCCGAAGATCTCTTCCTGAGCGATCTTCATGGGCGGCCGGACCTCGGAAAAGATCGTGGGCTTGACGAAGAAGCCTTTCTCCTTGCCGCCGGCCGTGTCCCGCTCGCCGCCACACAGCAGTTTGGCTCCCTCGGCGACTCCAGAGCGGATATAGTCCAGGATCTGGTTCATTTGTTTTTCCGAGATCTGCGAGCCCATCTGCGTGCTCTTATCCAGCGGGTCGCCTACCTTCAGCCGCTGTGCTCGCGACACGAGTTCCTCCAGAACGCGGTCGTGAATGTCCTGGTGCAGCAACAGGCGGGAGCCCGCGCTGCAAATCTCCCCCTTGTTGGCAAAGATGCCCCAGAAGGCTGATTTGATGGCGGCTTCGAGATTGCAGTCCGGGAAAATAATGTTGGGCGACTTCCCGCCCAGTTCCAGGCTGACCCGCTTCAGGTTGGTTTCGGCCGCTGCCGCCAGCAATCTGCGCGCGGTGCGGATACTGCCGGTGAAGCTGATCTTGTCGACGTCCATGTGCCGCCCCAGCGCCTCGCCCGCGGTGTGACCGTAGCCGGTCACGACGTTGAGGACGCCTTCCGGCACTCCCGCTTCGAGTGCGTATTCCGCCAGCTTCAGGGCAGTGAGCGGAGTCAGTTCCGAGGGCTTCAGCACCACCGAGCAACCGCAAGCCAAGGCCGGGGCCACTTTCCAGGCTGCAATTTGCAGCGGGTAGTTCCACGGGACGATGGCTCCCACCACGCCTACCGGCTCTCGCAGCGTATAGTTCAGAAACGGTCCATCGACCGGGATGGTTTCGCCGTAAAGCTTACGGACCCAGCCGGCATAGTAGCGGAAGGAATCGATGGCGGGCGCCACGTCGGCTCCCGCGGCCTCGCGCACGGTTTTGCCGTTTTCGAGCGACTCGAGCACCGCGAGTTCCTCCCGGTTGCGCTCCAGCAGGGCGGCCAGATCCCACAGAATCTTCTCTTTCTTGGAGGGATCCAGGGAACGCCAGGTCTTGCGCTCGAAACTGGCTCGCGCCGCGGCCACCGCGCGATCGACGTCGGCAGTGCCTGCATCGGGAACGGTGGCCAGCAGTTCGCCTGTGGCCGGATTGCGGACTTCAATGGAATTGCCGCTTTCGGATTCTTCCCAGCGGCCGTTGATGAACAGTTTGCCGCTCCTTAGCTGCTGCTTCACCGCTTCGATCACACTCATCCGGAAATTCTCCCAGCGTGGCTCTCGAAGGATACAACAGCGCGGAGCGAGCCAGCAAACCAAACCGCCATTGGTGCTCCACCGCCTCTATTTCGCCGATTGGCCAGCGGCGTAATCCCGCCGCCTGGCCCACTCAGGCCCTTGGAACCTGCGCCGCACCACGGCAAAGTACAGCACCCCCAGCCCCACCAAGAGCCCGCCCAGAGTCTTGCCCGCCAATTCGTTGGGCGGCAGGACCAGCACGCAGCAAATGAAGGCGGAATACCCAATCGCGACCAGGTTGACGGCATCTCCGTAGCGTCCCATTCTCCACACCGCTTCGTAGGGCCAGGTGGAGCCGGCACGCCGCGCCCGCCATCCCAGTACCACAGGAATGGTGTATGCCAGGTAGAGCGCCACGGTGCTCAGCGAGGTCACGATCGGGATGGCGCCGCTCCACACCATTGCGGCGAAAGAGGCTGCCACACTCAGCCAGATGGCGGGCGCGGGCGTGCCGTGCCGTGTGCTGACCCCGCGCACGACCGGCGCCAGGGGAGTACCGTTGTCGCGCGCCAATGAATAGAGCGCGCGCGAGGCCGAGGTGATGCAGGAGAGCCCGCAAAACCACATCGCCATCGAGGCAAGAGCTGCCATGGCATTGCCTATCTTGGCCCCCAGCGCCGTCTGCAGAATCGCAATCACGGCCGGGATGGCGTCACCGTGTGCGTCTTTTGCGCTCAATGCTCCGGGGATGCTCTGGATGACCAGGGTTACGGCCAGGATCAGGCAGTAGCCTACCACGCCCGAAACGGCTACTGCCAGGACAATTCCCCACGGAGCGTGGCGCCGGGGATCGCGAGTTTCCTCCGCCATGTGGGCCGAGGCGTCAAAGCCCGTGTAGGTCCATTGCGCTTGCAGAAGTCCCAAAATAAAGGCCCACCAATAGGGTGATCGCCCGTTGCTGTTGGTGGCGTGCAGCAGGAATTCTACCGGCTGCCTGGGGGCGAAAAACAGGAGGGCCGCTACCACGACCAACACTCCGGCGATATGCACCGTAACGCTCAGATCGTTCAGGATGGCGACCAACCGCACGCCGTAATGATTCATCACCCCCTGGGTTAGCAGGATGAAGCCGAACATCGCCAGCAGGTGGGTGCTGCTCGACGAGATGCCCAGAAAGGGCAGGACAAACTGCGCGCAACTGTAGTTGATTCCCGCCTGGGCGGCAATCAACCCGAGGATGTTCAGCCAGGCGACCAGCCATCCCCAGCCGGGACTTCCCAGGTCAGATGCCCAATGGTACATCGCTCCGGCGGTGGGATAGGCGGAGCACAGTTCCGCCATACTGGCTGCTACCGCCAGAGTGAATACGGTGGCCAGCGGCCAGCCCAGCGTCATCTCCAGGGGACCGCCCATTTCCAGGCCGTAGCCGAACAGCGTCACCGCGCCGGTCAGGATGGAGATGATCGAAAAGGAGACGGCGAAATTCGAAAATCCGCCCATATTGCGAAACAGTTCCTGGGCGTAGCCGAATCTCCCGAGATCCACCCGGTCCTGGTCGGCGCGGTTCTGATGCCCCTCGTACATGCGCTCCTGCCCCTCCGGCAATAGCGCCAGTATGTCCGAACTAGTGCGCGCCACGCAAGCTGATCCCGACCAGTGCCAGGGTCAACCCGATCATGACGACCACGGTGATCCACGAAACCAGGTTATAGCCGCGGGAGTTCGTCCATTCCTGCATCAGATCCTGTTTATTGATCAGCAGGACCATAAAAATCAGGACAAACGGCAGCAGCACACCATTGATGATCTGCGAAAGCAGGATCATCTGCACCAGGGGAAAGTTCGGAATCAGTACCACACCCGCACCGATCACAATCAAAAGGGTGTAGAGCCAGTAAAAAATGGGGGCTTCGCGGAACCGCTTGTTGACTCCCGCCTCGAAGCCCAGGCCCTCGCAGACCGAATAGGCCGTGGAGAGCGGCAGAATGCAGGCGGCAAAGATCGAAGCATTGAACAGACCCGCGCTGAACAGCAGGAATGCATACTGGCCGAACGGGCGCAGACCCAGGGCTGCTTCGGCGGCATCCTTGATATCGCGTGGGGCCACGCTGTAGATGGCGCCCGCGCATGCCACGATGATGAAAAAGGCAATCAG
>CAZMRK010000804.1:0-6569 GCA_964568355.1 uncultured Solibacteraceae bacterium
CTCGGTGCGCGCCGATGACCGCATCACGCTGAACATCGTCCTGGAGCTTGGCACGGTGAGTGAAAAGGTATTCGTGGAAGGCGGAGCCCCGCTGTTGGAAACCGCCAGCAGTTCCCTCGGCACGGTCATCGATAACCGCCGACTGCGAGACCTGCCTTTGATCCAGGGCAACCCGTTCATGCTGGAATTCCTTGCCCCGGGCATCACCTTCAATGGCAACGTGGCCTTCACCAGGCCATTCGATGGAGCGGCCTCCGTGGCAGCCGTGAACGGCTCCCAGACCAACAAGATCGAATTTCAGTTGGATGGCGTTGCCGACATGTGGCGCCGCAGTCCCGCCTACACGCCTTCCGTGGAGTTCATCCAGGAGTATAAAGTGCAAACCGCCGCTTACGATGCCTCTCAGGGCCACTCGTCTGGCGCCTGGGTGGACGTGGCGCTGAAGTCCGGCACCAATGCCCTGCACGGCTCGATCTACGACTATCTCCAGAACTCGGCGCTGAATGCCAATCTCTTTTTCAACAACAAGGCCGGGCAGCCGAAGCCGCAGTATACCTTCAACCGTTTCGGCGGCACGGTGGGAGGTCCGCTGCGGAAAGACAAGACATTCTGGTTCTTCGGCTACGAACGCATCCGGCACAATCTGCCCTACCCGCAGATCTATACCGTGCCGACCGATGCGCAGCGGGCCGGCGACTTCTCTGCCCTGCTGGCGCTCGGCGCGCAATACCAGATCTACGATCCGGCCACCACAAGACCCGCCGCCGGCGGCCGCTACACGCGCGATCCATTTCCCGGCAACATCATTCCCGCCAGCCGCATCAGCGAGATTGGGAAAAACATCGTCAACTACTATCCCAAGCCCAACCAGCCCGGCTCCTCCGACGGCGCGAACAATTTCAACTTCGGCAACGGCATCGAGCCCGACCACTACTACACCATCAGCAGCCGCATCGACCAGTCGATCAGCGAGAAGCAGCGTCTGTTCGGGCGCTTCGTGCTCAGCAAGCGCTTCGATGGACCCTATCGTGACTGGGCGCCGGAAGCCTCGGGCAACAACCTCTACTATAAAAACCGTGGGGGCACGCTCGACTACGTCTACAGCATCACCCCGCAGACCGTCATCAACCTCCGTTACGGCTATACCCGTTTCATCTCGATACACGAGCTCAGCACCGTCGGCTTTGACATGACCAGCCTGGGCCTTCCCAGTTCGCTCAAAGCGCAGATCAGCCCGCAGGCATATGTTTTCCCCACGATCTCGCCCAGCGGCTACTCCGGCCTGATGACCGAAGTTCTCGACGGCAATTTCGCCGACATCCACTCGTTCTACGGGACCGTCTCCAAGTCGCTCGGCTCACACATGCTGCGGGTCGGTTCCGATCTCCGGATCAATCTGGTGAACAACTACAGCCGCGGCTACGGTTCCGGACAATATTCGTTCGGCTCCTATCTGAACGGACCGTTCGACAACTCCCCGGCCGCGCCCCGCGGCGCGGGGATCGCCGGCCTGCTGCTGGGTCTGCCCACCGGCGGCGGCGTCGACGTCAACGATTCCTACGCGGCCCGCACCAGCACGACATCCGTCTTCGTACAGGACGACTGGAAGGTTACCCGCAAGCTGACCGTCAACCTGGGTCTGCGGTATGAATACGAGGGGCCGATTGTCGAGCGCTACAACCGGAGCGTGCGAGGCTTCGACTACAACGCCGCGAGCCCCATCGAGCCGGCTGCCGTGGCGAACTACAATGCCAATCCGCTCGCCGAGATCCCTGCCGGCCAGTTCCGGGTCAAGGGCGGCCTCACCTACGCCGGAGTCAACGGGCAGCCGAACTCGCTCTACAACGCGCCCACTCACGGCTTCATGCCTCGCGTCGGCTTCGCATATCAACTCGGCAGCCTCACCGTGCTGCGCGGCGGCTACGGCATCTTCTTCGACCAGATCGGCATCGCCACAAACAGCCCCATCCAAACCGGCTTCAATCAGAACACCGCCGTGGTACCCACGCTCGACAATGGCGTCACGTTCCGCGCCACGCTGGACAATCCTTTCCCGGATGGCCTCCTGCGCGCCTCCGGGGCCTCGGGCGGGCTCTCGACATTTCTCGGACGCAGCATCAACTTCTTCGTCGGGAATCCCCGCATGCCCTACAACCAGCGGTGGTCTTTCGGCGTGCAGAGGCAGCTCAGCTCCAGCCTCGTGTTCCAGTTGGATTACGTCGGCAGCCGGGGCACGGCTCTCCAGATCCCGCGCCAGATCGATGGCACGCCCAATCAGTATCTGAGTACGCTGCGCGTGAGAGATCAGGCTACCATCGACCGGTTAAGCGCCAACGTTCCGAACCCCTTCTATCCGCTGCTCCCCGGCACCGATCGTTCGGGCACCACCGTATCGCGATCCCAACTGCTGGTTCCCTACCCCCAGTTCTCCGGCATCACGATCAACACCAACGACGGGTATTCGTGGTATCACTCGATGCAGACCCGGGTGGAAAAGCGCTTTTCCGCCAGCTACACCCTGATGGGCGCCTGGACCTGGTCGAAGAATATGGAGGCCGTCAGTTTTCTCAACCCGATGGACACTCGCCCCGAGCGCGTCATCTCCGCCAACGACCGCACCCATCGCATCGTCATCAATGGCATCTATGAGCTGCCCTTCGGCAGAGGGCGCCGGTTCGGCTCTAGCCGTCGCGGCGCAACCGGGCAGTTGATCAGCGGCTGGCAGATCGATGGAATCTGGCAGATCCAGAGCGGCGACCCGCTCGGTCTCGGCGACTTCATCTACTCCGGCGACCCCACTGCGATCACGCTTTCGAGCGGCGATCGCCGCCCCGAACAGTGGTTCAATACCGCAGGTTTTGAGCGCGATACCCGCAAGGCGCTGGCCTCCAACATCCGCTATCAGCCGACGCGCTTTTCCGGCCTGCGCGCCGACCGGATTACGTACCTGGATCTCTCCGCCATTAAGAAGGTCCGCATCACCGAGACCATCTCCTGCGACATTCGCGCTGAATTCATCAACGCCCTGAACCATCCCGTCTTCGAGCCGCCGGATACCAACCCCTACAGCACGGCTTTCGGAACCGTTACCGCGGCCAAACAACTGCCCCGAACCATCCAGTTCGGCATCGTAGGACGATTCTAGAACATGCGGTATGCCTGGCTCCTGTGGTGCGCAGCCGCGTTAGGGGCAGAGCAGGCCGTACCGCCCGGGGAATGGTTCACGAACCCAATCCTGCAGGCCCAGGAGCGGCAGTCGGCCATGTATGCCTATGTTTCGCGGAACATTCCGCCGTTGCCTCGTTTCCAAACCTTGGAAGCGTGGCAGAGCTACAAGCCGAAGCTCCGCTCGCGCCTCCTTCGCCTCCTGGGGATTGACGATATTCTCGCCCAGAACCAGTTGCGCGTCGTTCGCCAGGGCCGGATCGATCGGGACACCTACACCATCGAAAAGATCCGCTACGAAAGCTATCCCGGCATGTGGGTTTCGGCCCTGGTGTGGTCGCCCAAACGCGTCACCGGCAAGGCTCCTGCCGCCGTGAGCATCAGCGGCCACACCTATTGTGAAAGCAAGGCCGCGGACTATGTCCAGCAGCGCAATTACAACCTGGTGCGCCGGGGCTTCATCGTCGTCTCTTACGACTACTTCGGCTGCGGCGATAGAGGCATCCCCGCGGCCTGCCAGCCGGGCGGCTGGGGTGGCTTCGACCATCTGAATTCGCTGTTCTCCTATACCAGGCGGACCCCGACCGGCATCGAGGCGCTCGACGGAATTCGCGCCGTCGACTATCTCTACTCCCGCCCCGATGTGGACCGCACCCGGATTCTCTTCACCGGCGAATCGGGCGGCGGCAACAACACTTACTGGGCTTCCGCCCTGGATGAACGCGTCACCCTCTCGGTGCCGGTCTCCTCGGGCGGCGCCTTCTCGCAATGGATCAAGGCCGACCTGAACTATGACTGGCACCAGCGCCCGCCGGGGTTGCGTGCCGTGGCCGATATCGGAAGCCTCTACGCGCTGATCGCGCCGCGGCCGCTGCTCATCGTCAACGGACACCCCGAGCTGGCCGAATTCGCGCTGCCCGACGCCCTGCGCAGCATGGAGTACGCCAAAGCGATCTACCGTCTCTACGGCAAGCAGGATGCGATTGCATTCCGCGAATCGACCACCGGCCACGGCTATCAACCGGACAAGCGGGCGCAGCTCTACCAGTGGGTCGAGCGCTGGTTCTTCAACGGCAAAATGCCGCACGGCACCTCGGAACTGCCGTATACGGTGGAGCCCAGGGAAGGCCTGAGCGTGGAATTGCCGGCCGGCAATCTCAGCATCGCCACCCTGGCCGCGCGATGGGTCCGCGAATCGGCCAACGAGCCCCCCATGCCGGCAAGCCCGAAAGAGTGGCAACAAGCGGCGCGCCCCGGCCTGGAGGCACTCGTCGCACGCCGGGATCCCAACGCCATACCGGGCGTAATTTACAGATACGACTACCAACTGGAAGCTAACGGATATGAAGCGGAGCGCCTGCAATTCGAAGTGGCGGAAGATCTGCTCATTCCGGGCATCCTCGTTCGCAAACGCGGCCAGTCGAAGTACAAGACCGTAATCCTGGTGGAAAAGAACCGCGGTCGTTCCGGCACCGCTCACCAGTTGCTGGAACGCGGCTATGCCCTGCTCCTGCTGGACCCCCGCGGCACGGGCGAGATGGAATGGGGCGCGGGACGCACATCCAATTGGGCCAACTTCATGGGCCGCCCGCCGGTGGGCATGTGGTCCGAAGATATCTCCAAGGTAGCCGCCTATCTGTCCGCCCGGCCCGACGTGCTTTCGGTAGGCGTTCTCGCCTTCGGCATATTCGGCAAAGCGGCGCTTTACACCATGGCGCTCGATCCGCACGTCGCCGCCGCGGCAGTTGCCACCGACTCCGCTTCCTATCGGCAGGAAGCAACCTCCGGCCTGGTCCATATCTATGCCGACGTACCGCGCATCCTGGCCTGGGGCGACCTGGCCCAGGTCGCGGCGCTCGCGGCTCCACGTCCGCTGCTGGTCTTCGCCGCCGGCCGGCCGGAATCGCTGAATCGGGAGGCGCCGCGATACTTTGCGCCCCTGCCTCGCTTTCAGATCGGGAGCGCCCGCACAGCGGAGGCGGAGCTTTCGGAATCCTACGGCTGGACCCGCCGTTTTTATGGCTCGCTTCATGCCGCCGGGCAGTTTCAAACTGGCGGAGGAGAACCGTCCGTGCCGGACTGGTTCGCCGCTCATTTCTGACGGAGGAGATTCTTGTTGTCGAAATCATTCCAGCGCATGGCTCTTGCGGTTTTGCTGATCCCGTTCCTCGGGATCGCTTTCGGTCAAGGCGCCGTTGAGTCGGTTACGCGGCTCCGGTCCCGCTATCCGTCCGTCTGGCCTCCCGGACCCGGACGGGATTCCGTACCTGCCTGGGCCGCCCCAGGAAAAATCAGATTCGCTCGATGGGATGGCGGCCGCATCGAAACCGCCAAGGCCTTTCTCTCCGGCTGGCCCGGTATGAATCCGCCTGACCCGGATTTGCTCTACACCATGACCAACTGGTATAACCCGGAAACGATCCGCTTCCTGAAAGAAGGCGGCATCAATCTGATCTGGATCACCTTAAGCGTGGGGTTCTCCAACCAGACCGAAGCTCGCCACCGGGAAGAAGTACGCCGCTACATTGGCGAGTGCCACCGCCAGGGAATTCACGTGATGGCCTATGAATCGATCGCCAACATGTTTTGGGAAGACATGTTCGCCGTGGTTCCGGAATCGAAGCAGTGGATCCAATTGGGTGCCGACGGCAAGCCGGTTCCCTATGGCGCCGGGACCTATAGCCGTATGGGCCGGATCACCCGCTACATGGCCGACCTTTCCAATCCGAATTGGCGGGAATTTCTGATGAAACGCATCGATTTGGCCGTCGACTCGGGAGCCGATGGCCTGATCTACGATAACAACTTCGGGAACACCCTCTTTGAGCTGTACCCTCAACTCTTCCGCCGCGCCACCGCAAAGAAGAAAGATTTCCTCCTGATGGCCAACTTCCACGCGGATACGTACGTGCTCAATCGCCTGGTCAATTGCATCACCACCGAAGATGGCGTGGAGCCGGGCCTGTACGCGGACTCCTCGCCCGGCTACCCCGATCTCAAGCCCCATCATCCGAACCTGCTCCCGGTTGCCGGCAAACATCTCGTGAACAACATCGGCCTGCTGCGAGTCCAGGAGGTGCTTGCCGAAGGGTGGAAACCCGTGATGGTCGAGGATGGACGGCGGGAATATGCCGAGCGGATGGTCGGCTTCATGTCGCCGTTGCGGGTACAGTTGGCCATGGCGGAGAACATGATGTTTGGCATCGCCCTGGAACAGTATGTGGAGGCGCGGCCGGCTCATCAACTGATCACGGGCGACCCGTCCGGAACCGATACCTGGCAGTCCGTCGGCAAGTACAACCGCTTTTTCGAGCAACACGAGGACTTGTACACCGGCGCGCGTTCGCGTGCTCCGCTGGCGGTGGTCCTGGACGACCGCAGCGAAGGGATACCCCTGCTGGATG
>CAZMRK010000805.1:0-3025 GCA_964568355.1 uncultured Solibacteraceae bacterium
TATTACCAAGGCCGCACACTGGCGGAGAGCTATTACCTGGCAATTCCCGGGCTGAGCTGGCAGAACATCGTGGTGGGCGATCCGTTGTGCCGGCTGGCGAAGCCGTAAGGTTCTTTTCCCCACACATATGGACGATCCAAAGGAGCTGTGCTATTCTTCTATGCAATGTCCATAGGAAGGACGGCCGTCCGGCTGCGGATGTGGGCAGCGAGGCTGGGCGGGCTGTTCGGCACGCGAGATCCGGACGCGGAATTCGAGGACGAGGTGCGGGCGCATATGCGTCTGCTGGCGGAGCGGTATACCCGCCAGGGCATGACGCCCGGCGAAGCCGAACAAGCGGCCCGGCGCCAGTTCGGCAATACCGCCTTGTTGCAGGAGGGCCGGCGGGAGATGCAAACGATCCGTTCGATCGAAACGCTTTGGCGCGATATACGCTATGGCGCGCGCCAGCTTCGCTCAAATCTGCTGTTCACGACCATGGCCGTGCTATCGCTGGCGCTGGGCATTGGGGCCAATACGGCGGTCTTCACGCTGCTGGATCAATTGATGCTACGTCTGCTGCCGGTGGGCGAGCCCGAGCGCCTGGTCATGATCTGGCCGACCTTCCCGCACTTTGGCAACAACAGCGGTCCGCGCTCGGCCTCCTATCCGATGTATCAGGATTTCGAGCGGGGGGCCGCGGCCTTCGACTTTGTATTCTGCCGGGTCGAGACTCCGGCTTCGATCACCCTCGACGGCGGCACGGAACGAGTGAGCGCGGAGTTGGTTTCGGGCAATTTCTTCCAGGCGCTGCGCGTTGGGCCGGCAGTGGGACGGGTATTCTCGCCGGAAGTGGACGACCGAATCTACAAAGGGCATCCGTCGGTTGTTCTGAGCTACCCGTACTGGCTGCGCCGTTTCGCGGGCGATCCACACGTGGTGGGCAAGAAGATTCTGGTCAACCACTATCCCATGGAAATCGTGGGCGTGTCCGCGGCGGGCTTTGCGGGGCTGGATCCAGCCCGTTCACCGGATATCCGGGTACCGATCCTGATGACGCCGGTGATGACTCCGGGCCGGGACGATTTGGGAAATCGTCGCAGCCAATGGATCCAGATGTTCGCGCGGCTGAAGCCGGGGTACACGGCGGATTCGGCGCGCGCTTCGCTTGAACCGCTGTTTCATCAGATTCTGCAGCAGGAGGTAGAAGAAGCCGCGCTACGCAAACTTTCGCAGGCGGACCGCGAGCGATTTCTGAAACGCGCTGTGCTGGTCGAGACCGCGGCCACCGGCTACTCGGGCCTGCGGCGGCAGTATTCGACGGCGCTCGTGGTGCTGATGGCGATGGCAGGGCTGATTCTGGTGATTGCGTGCTCGAATATCGCGAATCTGCTGACCGCGCGGGCGGCGGCCCGGCAAAAAGAAATGGCGGTGCGCCTGGCGATCGGCGCCGGGCGGGGAACACTGATCCGGCAGTTGCTGGTGGAAAGCCTGCTGCTCTCGCTGGGCGGCGCGGCGCTGGGCTTGCTGTTGTCCGTGGCAGCGACGCGGGGACTGCTCGATATGCTGCCGGCGGGCGGCGCGACGCTGATGCTGCATGCCGAGCCCGATGCGCGAATCCTGCTATTCAGTGTGGGAATGGCGCTGGCCACCGCGCTGCTGTTCGGCGTGGCCCCTGCGAGACAGGCAACGGGGCTCGACCTGATGACGGCCCTGAAGGATGTAGTGGGGGTGGTGAGCGGCGGCAGCGGTGCGGCAAGATTCCGAAAAACGCTGGTCACGGCGCAGGTGGCGCTCTCATTCCTGCTGCTGGTGGGAGCGGGGCTGTTCGCCAGGACGCTCGCCAATCTGAAACATACCCGCACCGGATTCGAGAGCGCGCAGAACCTGGTCTCCTTTCAGGTGGATCCGGCAAAGAACGGCTACACGGTGATGCGCACCCGCAATTTCTACGCCGATGTTCTGCGCGAGATGGGCACGGTCCCCGGTGTGAAATCGGCGGCTTATGCGATGTGGCCGCTGCTCAACGGGCAGGAGTGGGACTTGACGGTTGTAGTGGAAGGCAATTCCACGGGGCAGGGAGACGACATGCAGGCGCGCTACAACCTAGTATCGCCGGGATATTGGCGGACCATGGGCATACCGCTGCTCCGGGGCCGGGATTTCGACGAGCGGGATCGGGTGGATGGCGGAGACGATCCGCAGCCGTGGACGGTGGCGATCGTCAATCGGGAGTTTGCGGAGCACTTCTTTCCAGGGCAGGATCCGATCGGGAGGCGCATCGGCTGTTGTCACGGTCCCGGCTCGCAGCCGCAGATCCGAATTGTCGGAGTGGTCGAAAACTCGTTGTTCGGGGGGCCGCGTTCCGGGGTGGGGAGGCAGGTGTTTCTGCCGTATCTGGAATCGGCGACTCCCGCGGCTGTGACGTTCTATGTGCGCGCGGCGAAGCCCTCGGCGGCGATCTTTGCGACGCTGCGGGCGATTGTGGCGAAGCGGGACGGGGCGATGCCAATCTACGACTGGAAGACCCTGGAGAGCCAACTCGACGAGACGCTGAGCACGGAGCGGCTGATTGCTTCTTTATCCGCGGTGTTTGGCGCGCTGGCGACGGTGCTGGCGGCACTGGGGTTGTACGGGGTGATGGCGTTCGTAGTGGCACGGCGGACCAGAGAGATCGGGCTGCGCATGGCGCTGGGCGCGCCGAGGGGGCGAGTGCTGTGGCTGGTGATCCGCGAAGTGCTGATCCTGCTGGCAGGCGGGCTCGCCGTGGGTGTACCCAGCGCCTACCTGCTGTGCCAATACGTTTCTTCGCAATTATTCGGCGTGACGCCGACCGATGTATGGACCGGCGCCGGCGCGATCGGCGTCCTGGCGCTGGCCGCGCTGGTTTCGGGCTTCGTTCCAGCGCGGCGGGCGAGCACGATTGATCCGGTAGTCGCCTTGCGGTACGAGTGACGCGCCGGCTGCCAACGCAGTAAAGTCGCAGGCCTATTCATAGCGCAGGGCTTCCAGAGGGTCGGCGTGTGCGGCTCTCCGGGCTGGCAGA
>CAZMRK010000806.1:0-8640 GCA_964568355.1 uncultured Solibacteraceae bacterium
ATTTGCCGGAATCAACCTGGCGTCAGCGGCAGGAAGCAGCGCTCGAAAATCCGCCGGTCTACCGGGTCCGCTTCCGCCTGGAGCAGCCCCCCGCGTCGGTTTCCGTACTGGCCCTCGATCTGTTCTTCCTCGGTCCCGCCCCCCGCTCCGTCAATCTGGCTATGAACGGCCACCGCGGCAGCTATCGCATCCAGCCGGCCTATGGCCCCGATCTCGACGAGCGCCATGCCAACCTCATCACCCATTCGCGGCAGTCGCTGCGTATTCCGATCGATCCTTCCTTTCTGCGCGCCGGCGACAATGAGCTTGCCCTCTCCTACTCCGGAACGAATGCCGGCGTCTTCTATGATGCCGTCTCTCTGGCTCGTTCCAGCCCGGCCGCGCCCGAACTGGATGCCGGCGTGGAGCCCACTATCTTTTACCGCCGCGCGGGAGAATCGCTCCGGGAAGTCACCCAGATCGTGCTGCGTCATCGCCGGCCCTTGAGCGCCGCCTCCCTTTCCGTACGCATCGGAGATTTTTCCGCCACGCAGGAGATTCCGGACGATGGCAACGCGTTCGGCGAGCGCGTCCTCTCGCTCGAAGTGCCCGCTCTCAACGCCCCCGCCGCTTACACTCTGGCGCTTCGCACCTCTTCCAAAACACTCAACTGGAAGGGCGAGTTCCGTCCGGAAAAGCGCTGGCGCATCTTCGCCGGCCTCAAAATCCACAACGACATCGGCTATACCGACATGCAGCCCCACGTGCAGGAGCTCGACGACCGCAACACCGATGCCGTAGTCGAGCTCATCTCCCGCAGCCCCATCTATAAGTTCAATTTCGAAACCGGCTGGCTGATGGACAATTACCTGCAAGCCCGCCGTGCGCCGCGCGTGCGCGAACTGATGCGTCTGGCCCGCGCCGGCCGGGTCGGCATCAATGCCATGTACCTCAACCTGATGACCGGCCTCTGCACCGGCGAGGAGTTGTATCGCTCTCTGTATTTCTCCGAAGGCCTGCGCCGGCAGTATGGCGTGCCCTTGAAGTTCGCCTGCCTGACCGATGCGCCCTCGCACTCCTGGTTCGTACCCACGCTGTTAGCCGATGCCGGTGTGCCGGGCTTTGCCAATGGCAGCAACCAGACCCGCGCGCCTCTGTTGCAGAACAGCCGCCTGAACGAGGATTCGCCGTTCTATTGGGAAGGCCCGGACGGTCGCCGCGTCATGACCTGGTTCGCCCGCTCTTATCTCCAGCTCGATCGCCTGGTCGGCGATCAGCCCTCCATCGAGCATCTGGAGCGCACCGTGCCCCAGTTCCTGGCGCGCTATCGCCGCGGAGACTACCCCGTCGATGCCGTCCTGCTCTATGGACTCTTCACCGACAACGCCGACCTCCGCGATGGAGATGCACGCATCCTGGAAGAATGGAATCGCGCCTATGCCTTCCCCGCGATTACCCCGGCGACCGATGCGGACTATTACGCCTATCTCGCCGAGCACTTCGCCGATAAGCTCCCCACCTTCCGCGGAGATGCCGGATCGTATTGGGAGGATGGCGCCGGTTCGAGCGCCGCGGAAACGGCCATCAATCGCGATACCCAGCGCCTGCTGCCGGCCGTGGAGACCGCTTCCGCCGTGGCCTCCCTGTTTCAGCCCGCCGAAGTCTATCCCGCGGTGGAGTTTCGTGATGCCTGGAAGAATCTGCTGTTCTATGACGAGCACACCTGGGGCGCGCACAACAGCGTCAGCCAGCCTGATCGCCGCTTCGTCATCGATCAGTGGGAGTTCAAACGCGCTTACGCCATGCGCGCTCATTGGGCCACCCGCGATTTGATGTATCGCTCCTTCTACCGCCTGGTGCAGAACATCAGCCTCACCGGTCCCACCTTCTTTGTCTTCAATCCGGATCTCTGGGAGCGCAGCGGAACGGTGGATCTGGAGCTCGACCCCGGCCGTCACCTCGTCGATCTGGCCACCGGCGCCGAAGCCCCGGTCGAGGAGATCACCCGCAAAGATGGCTACCGCGTGCTGCGCCTGCTTGCTCCCCGCGTGCCCGGCCTGGGTTATCGGGCCTACGGCGTACGCCGCTCCGATATTCCCGCCCCGGCCCACGAAACAGCCGGTCGCGGCTGGACCATCGAATCTCGCTACTACCGCGTCGTCTTCGACCCACGAACCGGTGGGATCTCCGAGCTTTACGATAAAGAGCTCGGCCGCAACCTGGCTGACGCCAAGGCGCCTTACAAGATCAACGAACTGCTCTATGTCAGCGGCGGCGAGCAATCGCGCATTCTCCAGGATCTGGCAACCCTGCGGCCGCCGCGCCTGGAGGTGAGCGGGCCGGAGGCGCCGCGCGTGGTCGAGAACACCGGCCGGCGGATCCGCATCCGCGCATCGGCACCCCACGTACCCTGGATCGAGACCGAGGTATCCGTCTCGGATCACCTCAAGCGCGTGGACCTGATCAACCGCGTCCGCAAAGAGGAGATCCGCGCCAAGGAAGCCGTCTATTTTGCTTTCCCCTTCGCAGTCTCGCCGCCCCAGCTTGCCTACCAGATCCAGAATGCCTGGGTGCGTCCTAACGTGGACCAGCTTCCCGGTGCCTGCCGCGACTGGTTCACCACCCAGAACCTGGTGGTGGCTCGCGACGCCGGCGCCGCCATCGCCTGGGCCACGCCCGATGCTCCCCTGATCACCCTCACCGATATCAATCGCGGCGAATGGCAGAAAAACCTGCCCGTCCGCAACGGCTGGGTATTTTCCTACGCGCTCAACAATTATTGGTTCACCAACTATCGGGCCGCGCAAGGAGGAGAGCTGACCTTCCGCTATGCCATCACCAGCGCGCGCGCCTTAGGCGAGGCCGAACTGGCCCGCTTCAGCACCGAGACCCGCTCGCCGCTGATCGGCTACGAGTACTTTGATACCGGCAACGTGCGCCTCGTGCCGGCCGCGAAGCGCATGCCCGCGGCTTCGGGATCATTCTTCCAGATCGATTCCGGCCACGCCGAATGGAGCGCCTTCAAGGAAGCCGAGGACGGATCCGGCTACATCCTGCGGCTGAGGGAGACCGCCGGCCAGACCGGGACCGCGCGCCTGAGTTCCCCGGTCTTTCCGCTAACCGCCGCCTGGCTGGCCAACGGGGTCGAACAAAACCAATCGCCGCTGGCCATCCAAGCCAACTCCGTCGAAATCCCCCTCAAACCGAGGGCCTATACCACCGTCCGCCTCCAATTCACCCCAAAGCCATAAGACTTTGATCCGCGTGAATCGGCGTCCGTCGGCGGTTGCCTTTTCTTATTTCCAAGCCGAAACGTGAGCCTGAGGCAGATCTACCCAAGCGCGCCGATCGGCACTATCCAGCACGCCATTCAAAATCTGCAACTGGCGCACGCCATCGATAAACTGCGGATACTCCACCGCCGACGCCCGGTCTTCCACGGTGTGATAAAACCGGCGGAACAGTTGCTTGAACGTATCGTCGTAGCCTTCGCTATGGCCGCCCGGCAGGTCCGCAAACGGCTTGGCCTGAGCCTGGAGCAGCGAGGGGTCTTTAATGATGATCTGGTTGGGCGTATTCCGCTGCCCGATCCACAACTCGTCCGGCCGTTCCTGGTTCCACGCCACCGAAGCCTTGCTGCCGTAGATCTCGATCGAAAGGCGATTCTTGCACCCGGCCGCTACCTGGCTGGCCGTGAACGCCCCCCGTGTCCGCTCGCCCATGCGGAAAATCACCGCGCCGAAGTCTTCTGTATCGATCGGTACTTCTTCATAATCTTCCGGCTTCAGCAATTTCCCCGCGAACGTTTCCAGCGACTTCTTCGGCTTCTTGCGGGTCTTATGGAACGTCTGGAGATCGGCGCACAGCGAGGTAATGCGCATACCGGTGACATGTTCCGCCATGTCGCACCAGTGCGAGCCGATATCCGCCATGCAGCGCGAGCGCCCGTTGGCCTTCGAATCGATGCGCCAGTTCCAATCCGTGTCGTACAGCAGCCAGTCCTGGGAATACGTGCCCTGCACCGCCAGAATCTCGCCCAACTCCCCCGCCTCGCGCATCCGCCGCATGTTCTGGACCTGCGGGTAGTACCGCAGATTGTGTGAGGTGGCGTTGGCCAGGTTTTTCTCCTTGGCCAGATTCACCAGCGTCATGCCGTCTTCAATCGAGGTCGCCAGCGGCTTCTCGCAGATGACGTGCTTGCCCGCTTCGAGCGATTCTTTGGCCATGGGAAAATGCAGCGCGTTGGGCGTGCAAATATGCACCACGTCCACCTCGGGATCGTCCAGGAGCGCCCGATAGTCGCTGGCGGTTTTATCGACGTGAAATTCTTCTCCTAATTTCCGCGCCTTTTCCTTCTGACTTTCTCCAATGGCATATACCTGGACGAAACCCAAGCGGCGAATACCTTCCAGGTGCACCCGGCCCACAAAGCCCGTCCCGAAAACGGCAGCTTTCAATCGGTGGATCATAAGGTCCTCTTCTCTGAACCGTCTAATGTAGCGCAAATCCTGATACCGTGGTATGAATTGAAACAGTCGCCATGGTGGTGAGAATCCGGTTCGGGAAGGGCCCGAAAGTCGAGCGCAAGCGCCGCAAAAACCGCCGCGTGGCCCTCGCCGTTGGCTCCCTGCTGACCCCCGCCGCGGTCATGGCCATGGCTCTTGGATTCTGGCGCCTGGCCGCGGATCTGAAATGGACCGACACCTTCGCCATCAGCAATGGGTTGTTTTCTCACTGGCAGGTCTGGATCGTAGGCGCCGTCCTGCTCCAGCTCTGCTCGCGGATGCTCAATCGCTACGGCCACGGTGATGACACTCCGGCCCCTTCCTGAGTTTCCCCGGCTGATTTCCGGCAGGCTTTTGTTATCCTAGCGGTAAGGATTGGCATGGCCTACTCCACCCGCATCCGGTATTCCAATTTTTATCCTTCCGGACGCCTTCCCCAGGGCGTGAAGTGGTTGATCATCAGCAATGTAGCGGTTTTTCTGCTGATGTATCTGACAGGCGGCACCGTCTTCGGGAGCGTCTTCTCGCTGTTCGCTCTCGCGCCGGTGGCGGTCATCTATCACTTCGCCATCTGGCAGTTGGGTACGTACCTGTTCCTCCACGCCGGCATCTGGCACCTGCTGGTGAATATGTTCACGTTGTGGATGTTCGGAGCGTCCCTCGAATCGGAGTGGGGAACCCGGCGTTTTCTGAAATATTACTTTCTCTGCGGTGTCGGGGCCGGCATCTGTGATGTGGTCGTCAGCGCCCTGCTGGGACATTGGGGCACCAGTACGGTGGGCGCCTCCGGTGCCATCTACGGACTGCTGTTGGCATTCGGGGTAATGTATCCCGATCAGACCATCTTTTTCAGCTTCCTTTTCCCCATTAAAGCCAAATATTTCGTCATGATTTATGGGGCCATTGAGTTGCTGAGCGCCTTCAGTGCGAATGCCAGCGGCGTCAGCAATATCGCCCATCTGGGCGGTATGCTGTTCGGCTACGCCTACCTCAAGCTGCGCTTCCCTTCCCTGAACCTGGATGGCGTCCGCCGGCAGTACAACAACTGGAAGCTCCAGCGGGCCAAGCGCAAGTTCCAGGTCTATATGCGCAAACACGGCTCCGATCGCGATCCCTGGGTAAATTGACGCCCTGCAACGTCGCCCCCCGGTGGATCGTCTATCCTGGTATAGTCTAGGTCGAGCAAGCCTTATGAAACACCGGGACAAGTTAACAATCGTGTCGCTCTGTTTGGCCGCGCTTCTGGCGCCAGCCTATCTTGCAATCGCTCAGGAAGGCCCTAAAAAGGATGTGGGCGAAACCGTCGCCAAGCCCCGCAAAAAGGATTCCGGAAGCTCTGATAGCGATAGCGACCTCCCCAAGATCCCTTCCAAGCTGAGCCCCAAAAACAAGCCCGATGTGCCCGCCGGTCTGCCCAGCTTCAAAAGCGACGTGGACGTGGTGGCGGTCGATGTGGCCGTACTGGATAACAAAGGTCACTTCATCCCCGGGATTCCCAGAGGCAACTTCCGCGTCCTCGAAGACGGGGTGCCGCAGCAGATCAAAAGCTTTGCCATGGGCGAGGCTCCCATGACCGTTTGCATGGTGATCGAGTTCAGCAATCTGTTCCAGTATTACTGGGGGGAAACTTGGTATCAGACTCTTACCGCTTCGTACGGTTTCCTACAGACACTCAAGCCGGAAGACTACGTGGCCGTGGTGGCTTACGACATGCGCCCCGAAATCCTCTCGGATTTCTCCAGCGACAAGCGCCAGGCCTATGAAGCCATGCGGCGCCTCCAGATCCCGGGTTTCTCTGAGTCCAACCTGTTCGACGCCCTCACCGATACTGCCCAGCGCATGTCCTCCATCGAAGGCCGCAAGGCGATCGTGCTCATCGCCTCCGGCATCGACACGTTCAGTAAGCTGACCTTCGATAAAACGCGCAAGATCATCCAGGACGCCGGAGTTCCCGTCTACGCCATCGGCCTGATGCAGGCCCTGCGCGAATGGTATGACGCCCGGGGCGCCATGGGCTCGATCGCCCGGCTCGATTTTCTCCAGGCCGACAATCAGTTGAACACCTTCGCGCGCGAAAGTGGCGGTCAGGCATTTTTCCCGCGCTTCTACGGTGAATTCCCGTCTATCTTCGGAGCTATCTCCCAGTCGCTGCGCAATCAGTACACGATCGGCTACGAGCCTTCCAACAAGGCGCGCGACGGCAAGTTTCGCAAGATCAAAGTGGAGTTGGTCAATCCCGCTACCAATCAGCCCCTGCGCGTCACCGATCAGAAGGGCAAGCCGATCAAATACCAGATCATCGCCAAGGCGGGTTATTCCGCTCCGCGTGAAGTCGAATAAGGGCTGCGCGTGTCTGCTATCGCGCATTGCGATCGGTTGTCAAGCGCTCGATCTCGCCGTTTTCCAAGCTTTTGCGTCGGTCTTGAAAATCTGTCACGGGTTTGTTACCCTCCGACCTTTGGCATGAGACCTCGGTCAGCATTGCATTCCGACGATACCCGCGAAATCCTCCTCGTGGATGACAATCAACATGGACTGGTAGCGCGGCGCACACTGCTCGAAGAGCTGGGTTACAGCGTAACCACTGCCACGACGGGGGAAGCCGCCTTCGAGCTTTTCCGGAACGGAAAGTTCGATCTGGTCATAACCGATCACAAGATGCCGCGGATGAGCGGATCGGATCTGATTGTCAAAGTCAGAGATCTACAGCCGGCGACCCGCATCATCATGCTGTCGGGCTTCGTGGATGCCCTCGGTCTCACCGAAGACACCACCGGTGCGGATGTGGTGATCGCCAAGAATGCCGGCGAGGTCGGCAATCTGCTGCGCGCCGTTACGCGCCTGCTCAGCCGCAGGATCAGCCGCAAGCCGCCCGCTGCCCAATCGCGCCCGGGGCGTTCCCGCTCCGCTGGTGTCTGATGCGGAGTTCGCTCAGCGCCCGCGGGCGAGCTCCACGCACCATCCTCGGAGTGGTTCTTTCCGGACTCTGGATCCTGGCGTTTTGCGTGGTCTTCGCCCCGGTGCTGGCGCCCGCCGTGCGCAAACCGGCGCGGCCTTCCGCCAAGAGCCCCGCGGCTTCACCCTCGTCCAGGCAGCCCGCTGCCTCCAGGCAATCCGCCGCCGTTCGCCGCTGGATGAGAGGCCTCACCCTCCGCGAAAAAGTGGCGCAGCTCGTCTTCATTCCCTTTCACGGCGCGCCGGCCAGTTCCCGCTCCCGCGAATACCGCCGCTTTGTGCAGTTGATTCGCGACACGCGCGTGGGCGGCCTGATCCTGGTGAACTGGACCCAGGGCCGGGTGGTGCAAAAGGCCGAGCCCTATGCCCTGGCCGCGTTTCTGAACCGGATGCAGCGCCTGGCCAAAGTGCCTCTGCTGGTCTCGGGAGATTTCGAACGCGGCGCCTCCATGCGCGTCGATGGCACCACTCCCTTCCCGCACGCTATGGCCTTCGGGGCCGCCGGAGATCCGGCTCTCACCCGTGCCGAGGGCGAAATCACCGCGCGCGAGGCCCGTGCGCTCGGTGTGCAGTGGGTCTACTATCCCGTCGCCGATGTAAACAACAATCCCGACAATCCCATCATCAACATCCGTTCGTTCGGTGAAAATCCGGCCGCGGTTTCCTCTCACGTCCAGGCCTTCATCGAAGGCGCGCACGCCGATCCCAAGGTCCGCGTTCTGACCACGGCCAAACACTTTCCCGGCCATGGCGACACCGCTGTCGATACGCACCTGAATCTCGCCGTCATCAATGCCACACGGGAGCATCTCGACCAGGTGGAACTCGTGCCCTTCCGTGCCGCCATCGAGGCCGGCGTCGATTCCATCATGACCGCCCACCTGGCCGTGCCCTCCCTGGCCCCCGCGGATATTCCCGCCACCCTCTCCGCCCGGATCCTCACCAGCCTCCTGCGCCAGGAACTGGGCTTCAAGGGCATCGTCGTCACCGACGCGCTTGAAATGGGTGGCATCGCCAAAGGCTACAATCCCGGCGAGGCCGCCGTGCTGGCCATCCAGGCCGGCGCCGATGCCCTGCTGATGACGCCTGATCCGGAAGGCGCCATCAACGCCATCTTGAAGGCGATCCAGGCCGGCCGTATCACCCAGAAGCGCATCGAGGACAGCCTGGCGCGTCTGCTCGCGGCCAAGGAGCGCCTCGG
>CAZMRK010000807.1:0-11574 GCA_964568355.1 uncultured Solibacteraceae bacterium
CGACTCCATCCAGGAGTTCAAGATTGTTCAGAACAGCTACGGCGCGGAGTTCGGCGGCCGGACCGGCCAGGTGATTGTCACCTCCAAGGGCGGCACCAACGAATTTCATGGCTCGGCCTACGAGTTCTTTCGGAACGACCATCTGGATGCGAACAACTTTTTCAACAATCTGGCCGGTATCAATAAACGTCCGCTAAAACAGAACCAGTTTGGCGCATCGCTGGGCGGCCCCGTGCTGCTCCCGCACTATTACTCCGGCAAGAACCGGACATTTTTCTTTGTGAATTATGAAGGCGCCCGCATTCGCAGCGGCACCACGTCCACGACAACCGTGCCGACCGCGGCGATGCGGCAAGGGGATTTCTCGGGGACGGCACTGATGATCAAAGATCCCCTGACAGGCAACCCGTTTCCCAACAACCGCATACCGGATACGCGCATCAGCCCGATCGCTCTGAATGTCATGCGGGCGGCACTATATCCGCTCCCCAACGTTAGCGGGTCTACGAACAACTACACCATCTCACCGAGCGCGAGCACGGATCTGAACCAGGTGATCACACGCCTGGACCATAGCCTCTCGGACAAAGACAAGCTCTGGGGAAGCTTTTTCTGGGCCCGGGTGCCCACGTCCTCGCCGCGGTTCACCTACATTAACGACAACCTGGCATCCGTGACGACGCAGAACTATACCGTCAACGAGACTCACATCTTCTCTCCGACGGTTGTGAACGACTTCAAGGCCGGATTCAATTTTGTCAGCCAGAATATTGTGAACCGGTCGCCGGCGAATATCACCAATGCCGACCTGGGATTTCCGAACAACGAAAATCAGCCGCAAGCGCGCGGCATCAGCGCAGGGATTCCCCAATTCAGCCCCAGCGGCTATGGATCGCTGGGCGCCGCCTCCGGCGCACCACAACTGTTTAAGACCCGGCACTACCAGGCCAGCAACACGTTGAATTGGATCAAAGGCTCCCACGGCCTGAAGTTCGGCGTCGACATTATCCGGGAGCACGAAGATCAGCGATTCAATCCACAGATTCGCGGAATCTATAACTTCGGCGGCACGTACTCGGGAGATGCCTTCGCCGATTTCCTGCTGGGGCTGCCTTCGTCCGCCTCACGCGAAGTGCTGCTGCCCACGTCCAATATCTTCGAGAGCCTGCATCGCGGCACGCACTACTATTTCTTCGCCCAGGACGATTGGAAGGTCACGCCAAATCTCACCATCAATCTCGGACTCCGCTACGAGTACAACAGTCCGGTGGTGGAGGTACGGAACCGGGAAGCCAATTTCATTCCACAGATTGTGGACGGCGTAGGACGCATTGTCCGCATCGACGCGCCGGATCCGAAATACGGCCGGTGCCTCTGCATTCCGGCCAAGAAGGATTTCGGACCCCGATTTGGGATTGCCTACAGGCCCGGAGGCAGCGATCGAACGGTTATCCGCGCGGGATACGGCATCTTCTACGACTACGTTCCCTACAACACGAAACAGACGCTGGCATTCAATGCTCCCCAGATCGACCGTCAATCGATCACAAATACCGTACCGGCGCCCACTTTCGATCTGGCGAATGCGTTTCTGCCCAACGCGCTGACCAGCGCGTTTTCCGGCTTTTCGCACGATCTCAATTTCCTGGATGCCACCGTGCAGCAGTGGAATATCAACGTGCAGCGAGAGGTAGTGAAGTCGGTGGTGGTAGATGTTTCTTACGTCGGCAACCTGGCGGTTCACCTGGATGATAATGCCTCGCTGAATGCGGCCCGCCCGGGTCCGGGAGCGTTCCCCGCCCGACGCCCGTTTCCCAACGAGCGCGTAGTCGTATCCGCCAACAACGGCGCGACGGCCACGTACCATGCGGTTACGGCCGAGATCAAAAAAGAGTTTTCCAAAGGGCTGACGCTGCTGGCGCACTATACGGAGTCGAAGGCAATCGACAACGCATCATCCCAGCTCTCCGATCTTCAGGACACGAACAACATCCGGGCAAACAAGGGACTGGCCGGATTCCATGTTCCCCACCGGTTTGTAGCCAGCGGACTCTACGACCTGCCGTTCGGAAAGGGGAAACGATTCGCTTCGAACGTGGGCGGGCTCGGCGGCGCCCTGATTGGAGGGTGGTCGGTTACGGGCATTTATACGTTGCAAAGCGGCTTTTGGTTTTCCCCCACTACCAGCCGGAATACGGCTGGGACCGAAGCGGGCACGCTGCGTCCGGACCGGCTCAGCAACGGCAATCTTCCCAGCGACCAACGCACACGGCTGCACTGGTTCGATACCTCAGCCTTCATGCAGCCCGGGCCTTACCAGTTCGGGAATGCGGGACGCAATATTCTGGAGGGGCCGGGGCTGAAGAATTTCGATCTCGGCTTATTGAAAGGGACGAACCTGACGGAGCGCCAGGTGCTGCAATTCCGGGCGGAGTTCTTTAACACCTGGAACAACGTTAATTTCGGACTACCCGCAGCCAATATCGCGGCCGGTAATGTAGGCACCATTTCCAGTGCCGGCACCAGCCGCGATATTCAGCTCGGGCTAAAATACATTTTCTGAAGCTGCCTGCTATATCGGCGCTGGGTATCGCCGGAACGATTGCGATCAGTTGCTTCCGAAGCGATGCCCAGCCGCTCCGCCAGGGTTGGACGGATGTCACCGCAGCGGCCGGCCTGGCCGGCTTTCACAACACCCAGGGTTCACCACAGAAGGACTACATCGTCGAATCGATCGGCGGCGGGTGTGCCTTCATCGACTACAATCGCGACGGCAAGCTGGATATTCTGCTGGTTCGCGGCAGCACGATCCAGCAGGCGGCTCGCGGCGGTGATCCGGTAATTTCGCTATTTGAAAATCGCGGCGACGGGAGCTTTCGCGACGTCACGGCCGCCGCCCATCTGGACAGCGCCCGAGGCTGGGGAATGGGCGTCGTGGTAGCAGACTACGACAACGATGGCTGGCCCGACATTCTGGTCACGGGACTGGGCCGCAATTTCCTGTTTCGCAACGAAGGGGATGGCACGTTTACCGAGAAGGCGAAGGAGGCCGGCGTTTTGCGGCCTGCACGCTGGTCCACCGGCGCGGCCTTTGGGGACCTGGACCTGGACGGACACCTCGACCTCTACATCGCATCCTATGTTCAGGTGGATCTGAAGAATCTGCCGGCTCGCGGCAGCGGCGTGAACTGCTCTTACAAAGGAGCCGCGGTCTTCTGCGGACCGCGTGGAATGCCGCCGGAGCGCGGCGCGCTGTTTCGAAACCGCGGCGACGGAACCTTCCTGGAGGTCACCGATGAGAGCAACCTGTTCCGCGACGTCCCTGAGTTCTATGGCCTACAACCCGTGATCGCCGACCTTGACGGCGACGGCCGCCCGGATATCTTTGTGGCCAACGACAGCACGCCGAACTATCTTTTCCACAACGAAGGCGGCTTGCAGTTTCGCGAGATCGGGCTGACGGCATCCGTCGCGGTAAACATGGATGGCCGCGAGCAGGCTTCGATGGGTGTAGCCGTGGGCGACTACGATCGCAACGGCTTCCCGGACCTCTTCATTACGACGTTTTCGGAAGACACCAAAACGCTCTATCAAAATCGGGGCAATGGGAGCTTTGACGATGCGTCGTGGAAGTCCAAAGTAGGCCCGGCATCCTGGCTGTTTCTGGGATGGGGCGCCGTATTCGGAGATTTCGACAATGACGGCTGGCTGGATATCGCCGCGGTCAATGGGCACGTTTACCCGGAAGCAGACCGGTTCGGAGGCGGAAGCACTTATCGCCAGCGAATGCTGCTGTTCCACAATCCCGGCAACGGCATGTTCTCGGAGGATGGCGTAAAGTACCCCGCCCTGGCGGTTCCGGGTACGGGGCGTGGCCTGGCATCCGGCGACTATAACAATGACGGCTGCCTCGACCTGTTGATCAATAATCAGGATGGACCGCCCCGCCTGCTGCGGAATGACTGCGACCGTGCGAGCCATTGGCTCGAAGTCCGGCTAACCGGCAGGTCTTCGAATCGCGACGCGGCTGGAGCGGTGGTGACGGTGATCACTCCGGCAGGCAAGATGACAGCGGCGCGCCTGGCCGGAGACAGCTATCTGAGCTCGAGCGATCCGCGCCTGCATTTTGGGCTGGGCGCGGATCGGGTCGCAGATGAAGTGCGGGTACGCTGGCCAAACGGCGCGATGCAAACCCTGCGCCATGTGGCCGGCGATCGGGTGATCGAGATTCAGGAATCACCCTGATGCGTTCGTTCCGGCAGGCCGGCCTTCCCGTCAGAAATAATATTTGAGTCCAAACTGCATCTGGCGCGGAGCGCTGGCGGAAAAGATTTTGCCGAAGTTCGGATTGGCCACATCCACAGTGGGCACGCCGAAATTCGTGCTGTTGGTGAAGTTGAAGAATTCAGCACGAAACTCCAGGCGCTGGGTCTCGGTGATCGGTGTGGACTTGCTGAGCACCACATTGATCGACCGCACGCCGGGCGCAGTCAGGACGTTTCTGCCAGAGTTGCCGAACGTGTAGCGCGCCTGCGGGCGGAAGGCGGACGGATCCCACCAGCGGTCCACGGTCGGATTCGAGACGCTGCCAGATCCGACGCGATCGGGCCGGTCGGTGTTGTCGGGAACGTTATCGAGGTTGGAAGAAATCGAGGGATTCGCGGGCAAGCCGCTGGCGACGGTCACCAGGGCGCCCGCGCGCCATCCGGCGATGATGCGGTTCACCAGCGGTCCGGTGCTGCTGCCGAAACGGCGGCCGTGTCCGAAGGGAAGCTCGTAAATTCCATTGGCGGTAAAGCGATGGCGCTGGTCCTGACCGGCCAATCCCCGCTCCGCGGCCAGGTTGTCCTGATTCTGGGCGCAGCAATTGTCCTGGGTCCAACCGAAATCCATGGCTTTGGAGAAGGTATAGGAACTGAACAGCGTGAAGCCTCGCGAGAAGCGCTTCTCCACCGAAGCCTGCATGGAGTTGTAGTTCGACCAGGCATCGCTTTCATAGGAGCGAATTCGCGCGTACAGCGGGAAGATGCGGCGTGTGGTCGTGGCGCCCGGTCCGGGAGGCAGATCGTTGAGTTGCAGGTGCGAATCCATGTGCACGCTCTTGTTGGCGACGTAGCCGACTTTGGCGAGCCAGCCTCCGGCGAACTCGTGCTGCACCTCCGCCATCCACTCCATGATGTAGGCGTTGCGGAAATTCCGGTCGGCGTTGAACGTGAAAATGCCGAACTGGGCTCTCTTGAGGGCGCTCAGGTCGCCGCCGAGGTTCCAGCCCAGGTTGGGTACGCCGGGATTCCCGGTGTTATCGATGCGGAGCTGAAAGGGCGGCGAGTTGCCGGTATTCTGCTCCGAGTTCATCTCCGGAGAAAGGCCGAAGATGCCGAAGCCGGAGCGCAGCACGGTGTGGGAACTGCCGAAGGGCCGCCACGCAAGCCCGACGCGCGGCTCGAAATTCCGGTAGTAGGCATCGTAAACGGTGTTGCTGTCGAAGCGCTCGATCTTCAGATCAGGCCGGGTCTCGGTATAGAAATTCCCCAGGTTCGCATCTTTCGGAAAGACCAGCGCGCCGGTCTGATAGTTGAATGCGGAGAGCTGATTGCGCGCATCGGTCACCGGCGTATTGAATTCCCAGCGCAGTCCGTAATTGATGGTCAGATTGGGAGTGGCTTTCCAATCGTCCTGGATATAGAGCGCCGTCGACTTGCGGCGCGGATAGATCAGGCCGGCGTTGAGCGAGGTCGCACTTGACGACGGAGCCCCCAGCAGGAAATCGCCAAACCCGTTACCGGTGTACAAACCATTAAAGGTGAAGGTCCCCTGCAGCGCGGAGGTCTGCAGCACATTCGCCTGCACCCAGCGAAAATCTCCACCGAACTTGATGGTGTGAGAGGACATGGTGAACGTGGTGCCGTTCTGAATCTGGTAGGTGTTCATGCGGCGGATACGCGTGGACATTTCGCCCAGGGAGAGGAAACCGGTGCCGGTGCTGAAATTCATGCTTTCCGGGAAGCCGACGTCGCGCGGGTTGTCCGAAACTCCCTGAATCCCGACCTGGGCGGCGATGGGCGTGCCATTGTTCTGGCCGAACGCATCCTGGATGAAGCGATTGTAGGAGAGCGACAGCACATTCAGGCGGGTGGGCGAGAACAGGTGAGTCCAGTTGAGCGTGACACCGTGCGCGCCTTCGTTGGCGCGGCTTCCCCCGGCCAGCGGCGAGGCGCCGGAGTTGAACTGGTCGTGGTGGTTGATGCCGTAGCGGCCGGAAAGCGAATTGAAATCGGAAAAGCGGTGATCGATTTTGATGATGCCGGTATCAAAATTATCAGTCGAAGGCAGGCTCGCGTAATAGTTATTGCGGGCTCCCGCAGGCTGGTTCGGCATGGGCCAATAAGCCAGCAGATTCTGCGAGACCGCGGTGATGCGCGAGCCCGGGATGAGGTTCCCGGGGAACGGCGCGCCGGTCAGCGGATCCTTGATGGCGGCGAAGGCGGAGAGATCTCCGGCACGCTGGGCAGTGGTAGGCACGATGGCATTGGTAACACCCCGCTGGGTCTGGCGCGTCCCGTCATAATTCATGAAAAAGAAGGTACGGTTCTTGACGATGGGGCCGCCTAGCGAGCCGCCGAACTGATTGCGCCGCAGCGGCGGCTTGGAGGTGGCGAAGAAGTTGCGCGCATCGAAAGCGTCGTTACGCAGGAACTCGAAGACCACTCCATGGAACTGGTTGGTACCGGACTTGGTAACGATGCTGACCACCGCGCCGCCTCCACGCCCGTATTCAGCGGGGTAGAGGCCGGTCTGAACCTTGAACTCCTCCACGGCATCGACCGAAGGAGAGATCGCAAACTGGTTTTGATAGCTTTCGTTGTTGTCGGCGCCGTCCAGGAGGAAATTGTTGTTCTTGGTGTAGAGGCCATTAGCGGCGATGGCGATGCCTTGCTGCGCCGCTCGCGGATCTCCGGGACGCCCGCCGTTGACGCCGGGGCCCAGCAGCGCAAACTCCAGGAACTTGCGGCCGTTGAGCGGCAGGTCGACCACACGCTTGTTTTCGATGACGTAACCCAGCGTGGCATTCGAGGTTTCGAGAGCCAGGGCGTTAGCCTGAACCTCAACCGATTCGGCTATCGTTCCGACCTTCAACGAGACATCCAGACGCGCCGACTGTTGCACGGCGAGGCGAATGCCCTTCTGCGTCTGCGGGCTGAATCCCTGTGCCGATACGGTCAGGCTGTAGTCGCCCGGCGGCAGGCTGCTCAACACGTAGTAGCCGGCATCGGTGGTCACCGTGTTCCGCTCTACGCCGGTCGCTTCGTTTTTCGCTGTGATGGAGGCTCCGGGCACGACCGCGCCGGAGGCATCCGTCACGCGCCCGGTCAGCTCCGCGTTTTGTGCCGACAGTCCGGCCGAGAACACCAGCAACCAGAGCGGCAGCCAGATACGAGAGTCTTTCATGTTCTGTTCCTCAGTTCAGAATTTGATCCGAGCTTTTGCGAGATAGATGGCGGTCTTGCCTTCGTGCGAGCTGTAGTACAGGATCCACAGAACGCCGTTCTGAAACGCAAAACCGGGATAGCTGCTGTCGCCGTTGCTCGGCAACACCAGTTGCGGCTGATAGGAAGTCAAGGTCATCGGGCCGATCGCCGTTTTGGCGCTCTTGGGATCGCCTTGTTGATACCAGCGGCCGCCCGCTACCAGCGAATCGTGAGGCAGGACAATGAAATTGGGGCCTCCCACGAAGAAATTGGTCTTGCTCCAACTCCACTGCCGGTAGGGCGGCTTGCTCACTCCGATGTAAGCCAGGACGTCATCCGGCAACTGCCGGCGCATGAGCGCGACCATGCGGCCATCGCTCAGAAATCGCACGGTACTTTCGTCGCCGCCGGGCACCTTCAACTCGGTTACGGTCTCCCAGTGCAGGCCGTCCGTGCTGCTCACCAGGTTCTGCCGCCGGGGATCGGACGGTATCTCCTTGGAGGGCGAGCCGTACTTGGAGATGCCGTAAGCTTTGCCCTTGTACCAGGTCACCCGCCAGAGCCAATGGCCGCGCTCCAGCACTTTGGCCGGCGCAGTCCAGCGAGAGCCGTCAGTCGAGAACATCACGCGCGGCTGCCGTCCGGCATAGTGTCCGTTCGGATATTCGGAGCCGCCGGCCACGGCCATGAGCCGGCCGTCCACTGTGATGGAAAGGTGCGGATCGCGCAGATCGATGCCGCTTTCCTCGATGAGCGCCATCGATTGCCACGTCTCGCCGTCCTTGGATGCGATCACCCGCAGCTTGCCGTCCGCGTCGACACCCGGCCTGGTGACGTGGTTCAGCCCTTCGCGGAAGATACAGAACCATTGGTCGTGAAACCGGATGATGTCGCCGAACGCGCTGTGGGGAGCCTGATCCCAGATGCGTTTCACCGAGATCAGTTCGAACTGCGGGGAAGCCGCGCAGGCCAGGGAAAAAGCAACAAACGGCAAGACCAAAGCGGGTCGCATGAAGGCAGTATAGAGGCGGCGGCGGCAAACTGTCAACAGAAAACTATAAACATTTGACAAATTCGACGAAGCCGCTTACTCTAGCCTCATGAGCAGTTTCCCTGCGATCCGGACTTCTGCCTTGCGGCGGAGTGTGGCCGATATCCTGCGGACCGCGCTTCTGGACGGACACTTCGCACCCGGGGTGGAACTGTCGGATTCGGCACTGGCCAAGCAGTTTTCGGTGAGCCGCGGGCCGGTTCGCGAAGCGCTTCTGCTGCTGGCGGAAGAAGGCCTGGTGACGCACCAGCACAATCGCGGCTTCGAAGTACCGCGTTTGACCCAGGAAACGCTCGCGCAGATTTCGCAGGTACGCCGTCCCCTGGAGGTGCTCGCCCTGGAGTGGGCGCGCCCACGTGTTGGGGACGCCGAAATTCAGCGGCTCATCGAATTAAAGGCCGATCTTTTGCGAGCCTTCCGTTCCGGCGGCATTTTTGTCTGCGCTACGCCTGATTTCGCTTTTCACTCGGCGGTTTGGGAATACAGCGGGAATCCCTGGCTGCAGGCGGCGCTGCGGCGCATTTCCATGCCATATTTCGCGTACGTTTCCGCTTTCCATCTGGGCCGCCCGGATCATTCCGAGGACCTGATGGACCAGATGCACCAGCGATATATCGATTTTCTGGCCGGCCGCAGCGCAGAATCAGCAGACGAGTGCGTACAATTTCATCTAGGCTACGAAGCATGAGTCCCTTTCACGGCGTCCTGCCGGCAGTTATCACCGCCATACGCGACGATACCTTTGACGAGCCCGCGTTTGTCGCTCTTCTGGAGCACCTGTATCGCTTTCCGATCGACGGGCTATATGTGGGAGGCCAGACCGGAGAGGGGCTGGTGCTCGGCATGGAGGCGCGCCGGCGCCTGACCGAGGCCGCCATCCGGCACTCTCCTCGCGGCAAAGCCGTGATTGTGCACGTGGGAGCGATGGCGGTGACGGACGCGATCGAGCTCGCCCGGCACGCCGCGGAGTGTGGCGCGCAGGCGGTCAGCAGTTTGCCTCCGGCAGGCCCGTATTCGTTTGGCGAAGTCCGCCGCTACTACGAAGAGCTGGCCGCGGCATCACCCCTGCCCCTGTTCGTTTACCACTTCACGGCTTATAGCCCCGCGGTCACCTCGGCCCAACATCTGGACGAATTGTGCTCCATTGGGAATGTGGCCGGGTTGAAGTTTACCGACTACGATCTGTTCACGCTGGCGCACTTGAAAGAGCGCGGCGCGGTGGTCTACTACGGACGCGACGAGATGCTGGCGGAGGGCCTGCTGGCTGGGGCGGACGGAGCAATCGGCACGTTCTATAACGTAGTGCCCGGACTGGCCACGGAGATCTACCGCCTGGCGCGGCAGGGCGAGTGGGAGCAGGCGCGGCCGCTGCAGTCGCGTCTCCGGCAGCTCATCCGGATCTGCGCCCAGGTGCCCATGCTGAGCGCGGTGAAGACGATCCTCGGGTGGCAGGGAGTGCCCTGCGGTCCATGTCTTGCGCCGCGTTTGAATCTGACCGCGGCGCAGGAGAGCTGGCTGCGCGAAGCGCTGGAGTCGGCCGGTCTGGATCGCGACTTGCAGTTGGCGGTCCTGCCGCACAGGTAGCTGACGGCAGCGGGGGTGGTTCGGTGCGGGAGGGACGACCGGGGGGGTTGCCCCACAGGCGTTCACTTAGGAGCTCGACTGGAAGATTTTCACGTGAGTAATGTTCTGTTTCGGAGTGGCGCGATCCGCCTACGACGGTCACCGCCTCCAACCTTTCGGTTAGCAGCCGACGCAGGCTGCGGCCCCCTCGCATTGCAACCACAAGTAGTTGCGTGCGAGAGCAGGTTTTCATGGGATTCGGGGACTCTGGGAGAACCTTTGCCAAATGCGGCGGAAATACTGAAAGCCCGGAGTGGGTTGGCAATGCGCCAATGTGCTCATATTCGAGAGGTTGACGGAAGGCGCTGAACTGTGTTCTTTGACACGCTTGCCTCGCGTTGATACCATCCTACGTTGATCAGACTGGCGACAATTGAAGCTCCGGTAATAGGAGAGCCCGGCAAGGTCTTCAGCACAAGTCCTGAAGTAGCAATCGGAGAGGATGGCAAGACCTACTACATAAAAGGTCAGAACGGAGCAACTGCGTTCTCTGAGGTTGCCGGATGCCGATTGGCCGCTGCGACAGGATTGCGCGTGCCAGCAGCGTCGATTTGTACGCTTGGTGATGATCTCTATGCCGGAGTCGAAAGCGTACCCAATGCACAGCGCAATGTCCGTCCTTGGCTTCGCGACCTACAGCGGATCAACAATTCATTCGATTTGTTCTCCATGATTGCCGTCGACACATGGCTCGCGAATGACGATCGCAATATGGGTAATCTCGTCGGCAGTTCGTTGGGTGACGGGAGAATCGACATTTTCATGATCGATTTTGAAAGGTCCCGGGCACTCGCCGCGAATCCGTTTATCGGTTCGGGGAGCGTCGAACTGAAGAAACTCTGGCCGCGCGATGAACTTGGAGGTTTTCTCCGGGGGATTCGACCGCCGAGAGCTCCGGGAGTTATGCTAGATCGGATCAAGGGATTCTCGCAGCAACAGATTAGCGATATCGTCCTGCCAGTGGCAGCGGAATTGCCGTTTGTCGACTGGCAGGACAGCAGCATTGAGGTTCTGTTCAGAAGGGCGCAGAATATTGATAGGCTGGTGGAGGTCGTATGGGAGACGAACTGAGCCGCGGAATCAGCAAATATTGGGTTCTATTCTTGCAGCCGCTCCCTGAAGCAGGTGAGCGCGTGGCGATAGCATTGGTCTTTCACGACAGAGCCTATCGACCGGTCGTTAAATACGACCCGGCCTTTTCTAAAGCACTGAAGCTCTATTCTGATCTGGATACCGATGGCCTGCGATTCTGCCTTGAATCTCTGCAAGCCGACCTGAGAACATCGGATCAGATTGAGGCCACTCTGAATTCGTACGGGCCTCAAGTCTCGGCTTCGAATGCCCGGAGGATAGCTTCTCCCGTCTCAGAGCAGACGATTGAGATGTTGCTCGCAAGGTACGTCTATCCATCAAAGGGAAAGAAAGTGTGCA
>CAZMRK010000808.1:0-4446 GCA_964568355.1 uncultured Solibacteraceae bacterium
CGGAGCAACGCGCCAAGGCCACCTTCCAGTTTCAGGATGAGGAGCGCCTGAATTGGCACTTCATTCCGCGCGTGCGCAAGGGTCTGCCCATCCGCGAGATGAGCCCCGCGCAGAAGCACCTGGCGGAAGCGCTGCTGAGCGCCGGCTTGAGCCAGCAGGGATATATCAAGGCTGTGACGATCATGAGCCTCGAGGATATTCTGCGCATTCTCGAACAGGGAAAAGGGCCGGAGCGCGATCCGGAAAAATACTACTTCTCCATCTTCGGCACCCCCTCTCCCGATGGCACCTGGGGCTATCGTGTGGAGGGCCACCACCTGTCGCAGAACTACACCGTGGTAAACGGCAGGCTGGCCGGCTCGCCGAGCTTTTTCGGTGCCAACCCGGCGGAGGTAAAGGAAGGTCCGCGCAAGGGCTTGCGCGCTTTGGGCGCGGAGGAGGATCTGGGCCGCGGCTTGATCAAATCGCTCGATGCCGAGCAGCAAAAGGTGGCCATTGTCGATCCGACTGCGTACAAGGACATTCTCACCGCTGCCAGCCGCAAAGCCGCGCTGGAGGGCCAGCCGAACGGGATCTCCGCCGCTAAGCTCAAGCCGAAACAGTTTGAGATGCTGATGGCCTTGCTTGAGGAGTATGCGCGCAACATGCCCGATCCGATCGAAAACGCGCGCGAGGACCAGATCAAAAAGGCGGGAAAAAACATCTATTTCGCGTGGGCCGGCGGGACCGAATCAGGGCAGCCCCATTACTATCGTGTGCAGTCGCCGACCTTCCTGGTGGAATACGACGACACTCAGAACAACGCGAACCACATTCATTCGGTCTGGCGCGACTATAACGGCGATTTTGGTCTGGATCTGCTCAAGATGCACTACCAGACCAGCCACCAATAAAAGAGCCGATCTTCCGGCAGGTAGCCTGTCCATCTGGTAGACTCCCAGGTTTGCTACCATCATGGCATGAGGGCTCCGCGGTGCGGATGGACGCGCCGGTTATTTCTGCTGTCCGGCCTGGCGGCCTCCCCGCTATCCGCAGAGAAAGAAAAAGCGCCCGTTTTCCCGGCAGAACGCCGGCGCTACATCGATTCACTCACCGAGTTTGAGGTTGAGAGGTTGACCGATCCCCTGCATGCCTGCTATTTGCCGGCATACTACGGGCGGCACTTCTCGAGGCGGGGTGCTTCCCTGCTCTACTGGAGCGACCGCGCCGGCTCGCCCCAGGCGTTCCAGATGGACTTGAAGTCGGGAGAATCTCGCCAACTGACCGAAGCCGCGGCTCTCGACGGCAGCTCGCTCACTCTGCTGCCGGACGAGCGCAGCTTCTGTTATTTCGACGGCACGTCGCTCTGTGTGCGAAACCTGTCAAACCTGCGCCAGCGCGAGGTCTATCGCCTTCCCGAAGGTTGGCAGCGCTCCGCGGGAGTGAGCGTCACCGAGGATGGCGTTGCGGTCTTCGCTGAGGCGCGCGAGCGCCAGTCCCGGTTGCGGATGGTCAATCTGCGCCATGGCTCGGCACGGACGGTCCTCGAAACCGGAGGCATCGTGGAACATCCGTTGTCCCGTCCACGGCGGGCACAAATTCTCTATCGGCAGGGCAACGAGGCTCTGTGGCTGGTCAATCAGGATGGCCGGCAGAATCGCAGGTTGCGTACGGCGGATGGGCGCATCGGACCGGCCAACTGGTCGCCGGACGGACGCACGGTGTTATATCTGCTGTTTCCCTCTGATCCCACACAGTTGCATGCGATCCGGGAGCACACGCCGGACCAGAACGACGATAAGATCGTCTCCAAAACCAGCCAGTTCGTCCATTTCGGATTCAATAGCAACAGCTCCGTCTTCGTAGGCGCCAGCGCCAATCGCGCCTCCCCGGCGATTCTGCTGCTGCTCCGGATGACACGCCGGGAACTGACCGTTTGCGAACATCGGGCCAGCGACCCCGCGATGGTGGCGCCTGTGTTCTCGCCGGATAGCCAGAGAGTTTACTTTCAGAGCGACAAGGACGGGAAACCCGCGATCTATCGCTTACCAGTGGAAAAGTTCGTCGAGAAGACCGACGACGACGAAGCGACCTGACGCCGGCCCTGTCTTCACTGAACCACCCGGGTCGCCAGGTTCTCTGTGCCGGGACCATGGATTCGTCCGCTTTTCTGAGCTGAGCGCAGGATGTCGTGCTCCGCGATCTCCAACAATGCGTCCGCTTCTTCCGCATCTTCCGGAAAGATCGCTGCCGCACCCTGTACGGAGATACCCGAAATATCGCAGAGTTTTAACATCTCTCCCAACGCGGCGGCCTGTAGTTCCGGGAGCCGGGTACGGCAGCCCTGCCGGCTGAGGCCCGGAAGGATTACTGCCAGGCGGTCGTCTCCAGTGCGGCTAGGGTAGTCATATTCGCGGCAATGCTGCCGGATCCCGTGCATGGCCGCGTGCAGCAGCCGTTCCGCCATCAGATGGCCTTCCCTCTGCCGCACGGCTTCCCATCCCTGCACCTGAAACGCAAGCACCGCCAGCGAGGCCTGCGTCCTGCGTGACCGGCTCAGCTCCCGCTCCAGGTGATGGCAGAACAGGCGCCGGGGAGGCAACTCCCGCTCGACAGGAGTCGCGCCCGCACTGTCCAGGCGGAGCGCGTGGTGGAAGACGTGTCCGATCTGCCAGCTCACCGAAAGCAGGATGCGAAGCTCCTCCCAGGTGAAATGATCCGGCTCGCGATGACACAGAGTGAGGACCCCCACCATGCCGGTAGGTCCAGGCAGAGGTACGGCCATGGCGGCCCGCAGGCTGTCGGTTTTCCAGGAGTCCTGCAAGTAATGCGACTCTACGGCCGGATCGCCGTTGAGAATGGCTTTACGCCTCTCCAATACCCATCCCGAGATGCCCTTCCCCATGGGAATCCGCAGCGAGGAAAACAGGCGGCTTTCCTCTCCGGATACGTATTCCGGAATCAACACCTGATTGCGGCACGCATAAAATGCCAGAGTGTGGTGCGGAGCAAGATCGCGCAGCAACGCCGCAGATAAGGAAAAGACTTCCTCCCGGCTCAAGCCGCCGCCGTCGTTCTGGCGCATCAGATCCAGCAGATTTTGGAACTCTCGGCGGGCATCCTCGATGCGCAGGTCGGTGCGCTGCTCCTTCGGTTCACCCGTGTCCGGATCCCATCGTTCGATCTCGTATCCGGCTCCCGGTGCGCCACCGGTCGAGCACTTCGGAGTCAGCGAAAAATGCGAAGCCGCCGGCGGTATCGAGCGCACCACGCTCTCCAGTTCCGCGTGCCTCCGGCGGAGAACCTCTACCACTCTTGGATCAAAACTTTTGCCGGATTCGGCGACCACCTTCTCCATGGCGAGGTCGAGCGGCATCGCCCGCCGGTATTGTCTGGCCGAAGAGAGCGCGTCCAGACAATCGACCGCGGCCAGAATACGCGCCCCTAGGGGTATGGCCTCGCCCTTCAGGCCCAAAGGATAGCCGGTCCCGTCCCATTTTTCATGATGCGCGCGCACGATCGGCACGACGGGATAGGGAAAGCCAACCCGCTCCAGAATTTCCGCGCCGACCACGGGATGAATCTTCATGCGCTCGAACTCTTCCGGCGTCAGCCTAGCCGGCTTGGAGAGAATGTGGTCCGGCACGGCTACTTTGCCGATATCGTGCAACAGCGACGCCATCTCCAGCGCGCGCTGCTCGGTCTCGCACAGCCGCATTTCTTTGCCGATCTCGGTGGCGTAGACCAGCACGCGCTGCAGGTGAGCGTGAGTCGTATTGTCCTTGGCATCAATTGCCATGGCCAACGCTTCAATCGTCCGCCAGTGCATGGCGGCGATGTCGGTGGCGTGCTTGCGCTCTTCCTCCAGGCGATTGAGATACAGCCGATAGGATCGATAGACCAAATATACGGCGGGCATCGTGAGCACCGCCATCTGCCATCCCAGGTACATGTTCGCCGCGTGGAACAGAGCGGCAAGAGCAGCTCCGCCCAGGTATTCGGGTGCCGTCCACAGAAAACTCTGGCGCCACACCATGCCCAGCGGCTTATTCTCGGTCAACGCAATGATCAGAGAGACCGAGAGCGTATTGATCAAAAAATAGACTAGCGTTGCAAAAAACAACAGGATGGGAAGTGCCGAATCGACCCTCGCCAGCCAGGTGGAGTGATACGTCATCCAGGCCGCCGCTGCGGCTAGCGTCACTGCCGACAGATTAAAGAGGACTTGTATGACGCTGGGTCTGGATGGGTTGCCCCAGAGGATCTGGGCCGCCATACCTGCGCAAGCCAGGGTTAACGTTTCCGGCAATCCCAGCTCCATGATGCCGATAAGAACGAACAGGAAGTTCATCGAAAGCGTGCCGGTGAGCCCGGGCAGGCGCACTTTCAACTGCGAGGCGAGTATGGACCCCATCAGATAGAAAGCGCCACGCAGTGCATCCTCACTGCACCAGCCCCACATCGCTC
>CAZMRK010000809.1:0-4778 GCA_964568355.1 uncultured Solibacteraceae bacterium
GGAAGAGTTCGATGCATCACTTCGCATCGTTCAACAACCAGTTCTACCGGAAAGCGATCGAATACATGCAGGACACCATCGGCACGCGTCCGAGCAAATGGTGCGCCGGGTGCCACGATCACGCCGTTTTCTTTAATGGCCGCTTCGACCGCCCTATCAAAGAGCAGATCGATACGCCAGAAGCGCATGCCGGCCTGGCCTGTACCTCCTGTCACGCGATCGTTCACGTGCGCAGTTCGATGGGCAACGGCGACTACACCATCGAATACCCCCCCTTGCACGAACTGGTATCGAGCCGGAACAAGTACATCCAGGCGATCGACTATTTCCTGACCTTCCTCAATCCGGAGCCGCACAAGCGCACCTTTATGAAACCTTTCATGCGCCAGGATGCCAGCGAATTCTGCGCCGCCTGCCACAAGGTGCACCTGGACGTACCGGTGAACGGATACCGCTGGTTCCGCGGTTTCAACGATTACGATAACTGGCAGGCCAGCGGTGTCTCCGGCCAGGGCGCCCGGTCGTTCTACTATCCGGCCAGTTCCTCCAAGTGCACCGATTGCCATATGCCCCTGGTGGATTCACGCGACCCTGGCAACCACAACGGCAAGGTTCATTCGCACCGCTTCCCCGGAGCCAACACCGCGGTGCCGTACGCCAACCAGGACCAGGTGCAACTGGATACCACGGAGAAGTTTCTCAAGTCCGGCTTCATTACCGTCGACATCTTCGCCGCCGCCCCCGCCGAAGATCACGGCACCATCATGGTGCGGCGCTCCGGAGAAGGCCCCAAAGCGATGTCCGGATTCGCTGTAGGCGAAGAGGCCGAACAGGCCGGCAACGTGACCATCCGCGAAGTGGGCCAGATTGCAGCCCCTATCGAATCGGCCGCGCGGCTGCAACCGGGATCCACCGCGCGCGTGGACGTGGTGGTGCGCACCCGCAAGATCGGACATTTCTTCCCCGGCGGCACGGTAGACTCCTTCGATGTCTGGCTGGAGCTTCAAGCCAAAGATGCCGATGGCAAAACCATCTTCTGGAGCGGACAGGTGGAAGATGGCGGCAAAGGACCGGTTGAGCGCGGAGCGCACTTCTACCGCGCCTATCAACTGGACGGCGACGGCAACATGATCAACAAGCGCAACGCCTGGCAGGCGCGCAGCGTGCTGTATGTAAAGCTGATTCCGCCGGGCGCCGCTGACGTGGCACACTATCGCGTCCGTGTTCCCAAAGACGCCAAGGGGCCCATCACTTTCACGGCCAAACTCAACTATCGCAAGTTCGCCTGGTATTACACCCAGTTCGCCTATGCCGGAAAGCCCAAGCCCGGCCAGGATCCCTCGCTGATCTCGCCCGAGCACAACAGCCTGGAGTACAGTTTCGATCCGGCCAACATCCCGGCCAACGTTTCCGGCAATATCAAGGGCCGCATCCCCGATCTCCCAATCGTTACGCTGGCGCAGGACACTGCCGTGGTCCCGCTGGGCAAACCGGGCTGGACGCCGGTAGTGCGGAAGGAAGATCGGGAACGCTGGAACGATTGGGGCATCGGCCTGCTGCTGCAGGGAGATCTGAAGGGTGCCGAATATGCTTTTCAAAAAGTAACCGAAGCCGAGCCCGGCTACGCCGATGGCTGGGTGAATGTGGCCCGGGCGCTGATCCAGGAGGGCCAGACGGACGCCGCCAGGCCCTACGTGCAGAAGGCGCTGGCGATCAACCCCAATCTCGGCCGGACGTACTTCTTCAAAGCCATGATTGAAAAGTCCGACGGCAATTACGACGAAGCGCTGGCTTCTCTCTCCAAGACCCTGGAGTTGTACCCGCGCGACCGGGTGGCGCTCAACCAGTCTGCGCGCGTTCTCTTTCTCCAGCGCCGTTACAAGGAAGCGCTCGCCATGCTGGAACGCGTCTGCATGGTAGATCCGGAAGATCTGCAAATGCATTACACCATGATGCTGTGCTATCGCGGCCTGGGCGATGCGGAGAAAGCCGCGCGCGAAGAGAAGCTGTTTCTGCGCTTCAAAGCCAACGAAGCCGCCCAGGCGATCACCGCCAAACCCCGCCTGGTCAGCCCGGAGGACAACAACGAGCGGCAGCCGATTCACGATCACGACAGCGTGGCGCTGGATTCGCCCGCTTCTCCGCCGGTACGGCGGGCCGCACGCCTGGCGTCCGCTGGAGGTTCGCAATGAAGGGTCTGGCGATAGCGGCTCTCTTTGCGGGCATCGCCGCCGGGCTGGCCGCCACGGTTGGGGAGCGGATCGCGTTTACCGATGTGACCGCCGCGTCCGGCATCCGGTTCACGCACAACAGCGGGCGGGCCGGCAAGAAGTGGCTGCCGGAGACGCTGGGTTCCGGCTGCGCCTTCTTCGATGCCGATGGAGACGGGTGGCCGGATGCGCTCCTGATCAACAGCAAGGATTGGACTCCGAGGGGCCGCCGTTCTCTCCCGGCCCTCTATCGCAACAACCACAACGGCACCTTTACCAATATCACCGCCTCCAGCGGCCTGGACGTGGAGATGTACGGTATGGGCGTGGCCATCGGCGATTACGACAACGATGGCCGCGACGATATCTACATTACCGCGCTCGAAGGCGATCGTCTGTTCCACAACGAGGGCAGCGGCAAGTTCCGCGATGTGACGAAGGCATCCGGCATTCAGAATGCCGACTTCGGAACTAGCGCGGCGTGGTTCGACTACGACCGCGACGGCAAACTGGACCTGTTCGTGGCCAATTACGTCCAGTGGACCGCCAAGGGTGATCTCTGGTGCTCGCTGGACGGCGCCACGAAATCCTATTGCACGCCGGAGTCCTACAAAGGTACGCAGTCGAAGCTCCTTCACAACCTGGGAAACGGCCGTTTCGAAGACGTCAGCACCAAGGCCGGCCTGGACCACACCAGTAAATCGCTGGGCGTCACCGTGCTGGATTATAACGGCGACGGCTGGCCGGATCTGTTCGTGGCCAACGACACCCAGCCCAACAAGCTCTACCGCAACAATCGCAACGGCAGCTTTACCGAGGAAGGCATGCAGGCCGGGGTGGCCTTCGGCGAAGACGGCGTGGCCCGCGGAGCCATGGGCGTCGATGCCGGCGATTACGACCGCTCCGGACGCCCGCACCTGCTGGTGGGCAACTTCTCCAACCAGATGCTGGGGCTCTACCACAACGAAGGCACCGGCTTGTTTGTCGACGAGGCGCCCGCTTCCACCGTAGGACGCGCCAGCCTGCTGAGTCTGGCCTTCGGCGTCTTCTTCTTCGACTACGATCTGGACGGATATCCGGACATCTTCGCAGCCAACGGCCACATCGAAGAGGAGATCAACCGGGTGCAGCCCAAGGTCCAATACCAGGAGCCGCCGCTGCTGTTCCGCAACCTGGGAAAGCGCCGGTTTGAAAGCGTGGGTGAGTCGATGGGCGCGGCCTTCCGCCGTCCGATCGTGGCGCGCGGCGCCGCTTACGCGGACTACGACCGCGACGGCGATCTAGACCTGTTGCTCACCACCAACCACGGGCCGGCCTGCCTCTACCGTAACGACGGGGGCAACCGGAACCACTGGCTCCAGATACGCCTGGTGGGGCGCAAGTCCAACCGCGACGGCATCGGCGCCGTAGTGCGCGTCACCAGCGCTTCGGGGAAGCAATGGAACATGGTACGCAGCGGATCCAGCTACTGCTCCCAGAGCGACCTCGCGCTCACGTTCGGGCTCGGCAGCGATGCGCAGGCCGCCGGGGTCGAGATCACCTGGCCCAGCGGGTCCCGGCAGCAATTCTCGAATGTCACGGCCAACCAGTTTCTGACCATCGACGAAACGGCCGGCATTGTGACGAAGTCCGGCCCGGTACGGCCGTAGTCTCCTTACTGTGTCATACAGGCGCCGGTTCAAACCGGCGCGCAGGCTGAAGGTTGCCCCACTTGCGACTCGATGGCATACACTATCTGCATGCACTCAGAGCGGAGGCAACAATTCGACCGCGACGGCTTCCTCATCCTGCGGAGCTTTTTGACGGCCGCCGAGGTGAACGATCTCGAAACGGGCCTGCGTCGTTTTGTCCGGGAGATTGCTCCCGGGCTTCCCAAAGCCCACGTCATGTACGAGGATTACGACGATCCCGACACGATCAAGCAGGCCGATTGTCTGGATATGGAGACCTCCATCGACGCCTGGCGCCATTCCGGCAAGATCCGCCAACTCGCGGAGGAATTGCTCGGACCGGTCCATCCGCAGCACGCGGAGTACTTCGACAAGCCGCCCGGCAACAACAAAGGCACGCCCCCGCACCAGGACGGCTTCTATTTTTGTCTGAGTCCGAATGAGGCGTGCACATTCTGGATCCCGCTCGACGAGGTAGACGCCGATAATGGCGCGCTGACCTATGTACGGGGTTCGCGCCACCTGGGGTTGCTGCCCCACAACGCCACATCGGTGCTCGGCTTTTCCCAAGGGCTGGCCCGGGATCCCTCCGGGACGGGTGAAGCCGTGCTCGCTTCGGCCCGGCGCGGCGATGTGCTGGTGCACCACTCACTGACCGTTCACTACGCGGGGCGCAACAAGACCGAGCGGCGCCGCCGGTCGGTAGGCTTTGTCTTCTTTTCCGCCAGCGCCCGGCAGGATGACGAAATGCTGCGCAACTACCGGGAGGCACTGGAGCGGCAGCGCGTGGCCAAGGGTCTGGTGCCGGCGGTCTCATGAACGGTAACCCGGCCTGATATGATGGCCGTTGCGCTATGGCTGACTTGCAATCCGACCTCGCCCCTGTATCTGAAGCCGT
>CAZMRK010000810.1:0-11192 GCA_964568355.1 uncultured Solibacteraceae bacterium
CCAGCGCATCGAATCCGCCGTCTCCTGGGACGATCTGGTCCTCCCCGAAAACGAACTGCGCCAGCTTCGCGACATCGCCGCCCACGTGCATCACCGCGCTACCGTTTACGAAGCCTGGGGCTTCGCCGGCAAAAGCTCGCGAGGCCTGGGCATCAGCGCGCTGTTCGCCGGCGCTTCCGGAACCGGCAAGACCATGGCTGCCGAAGTGCTTGCCAACGACCTGCGCCTCGATCTCTACCGCATCGACCTTTCCAGCGTCGTCAGCAAATACATCGGCGAGACCGAAAAGAACCTCCGCCGCGTCTTCGATGCCGCCGAAGATGGCGGCGCCGTGCTCTTCTTCGACGAAGCCGACGCCCTGTTCGGCAAGCGCAGCGAAGTCAAGGACAGCCACGACCGCTATGCCAATATCGAAATCAATTACCTCTTGCAGCGCATGGAATCCTATCGCGGCCTGGCCATTCTGGCCACCAATATGAAAAGCGCGCTCGATCCCGCCTTCCTGCGCCGCATCCGTTTTGTCATCAATTTTCCGTTTCCCGATGAAGGGCAGCGCGCCGCCATCTGGCAGCGCATCTTTCCGGCCGGCGCTCCGCTCGAGCACCTCGATATCCCGCAGCTCGCGCGTCTCCAGCTTGCCGGCGGGAACATCCGCAACATGGCGCTCAACGCCGCGTTCCTTGCCGCTGAAAGCGGCGAGCCGGTGCGCATGTCGCACCTGGCGCGGGCCGCGCGCGGCGAATACGCCAAAATGGAACGGCCGCTCAACGAAGCCGATTTGCGAGGCTGGCGATGACTCACGAACGCATCTCTGCTCCCGCCCCCGCCGAGCCGGCGCGGGTCTCTCACGGCACTTTTCTGCAGCGCGCCTGCAATTGTCCCGGAGGCGCCGAAGACTGCGAGGAGTGCAAATCCAAGGGCCCCATGCAGCGGCACTCCACTGCTCCCGCCTCGCACATCCCTGCCTCGGTACACCAGACGCTCAGCCGCGGCGGCGCGCCGCTCGAAGCTTCCACGCGCAGCTTCATGGAAGCCCGCTTCGGCCACGATTTCAGCCGCGTGCGCGTCCACACCGACGACCAGGCCTCCGAATCGGCCCGCGCCGTCCATGCCGATGCCTACACCGTCGGCCGCGACATCGCCTTCCGCAGCGGCCTCTACGCGCCTTCCAGCACCCAGGGCCGAGCCTTGCTGGCGCACGAATTGGCCCACGTCGTCCAGCAATCCTCCGGAGCCGCCCTCCCGCAGGGAATCGATGCCGGCCCCGCCGACCCGCTCGAAATCGCCGCTACCAACATGGCGAGCCAGGCCCTCACTGCCACGCCACCGGCGCCATCCACGCTTCCGAACCGTAACGAGCCGTTACCGAGCCGCGACCGTAAGGGAGCGGTCCCCGAGGTCCCCCATGTCTGATCTCGAAATCCAGCACCTCCGCCTCACCTTCCGCAATGCCCAGGGCCACGAGCACCGCATCGCGCCTATCGCCGAGCGCGCCATGGCCATGCTGGCCGAGCGTATGGATGAGCGCGCGCGCCGTGCCGCTTCCGCGCCGCCCGATTCTGCGCCCCCGGTGCAGGTCGATCTCACCACCACTGGAGACGAGCAGGCCGCTCGCCAGATCGCCGATGCCTGCCTCGACGCCCTGGCCTTGAGGTTATAACCATGGCTGCACTCAAAGGCGCATTCATCAATCTTGGCGCGGGCCTCCTCGGAGCGCTCCCCAACATCGTGGTCTTTCAGTTCAATCCCGACCGCATGACCCGCACGCCCAAGCTGGTACGCCCGCCCGCGCCCGATACCGGCGCCGGCCAGCGCAATACCAGCGAGCAGCCCGGCAAACCCAGCGAATCGATCAGCTTCACGCTCAAAATCGATGCGTCGGATCAGCTCGCCTCCGGCAACCCCATCGCCGCCGCCAGCGGCATCCTGCCCACGCTCTCCGCCCTTGAAATGCTCATGCTCCCCCAAAGCGCCCTCACCATCGACCTGTTCAGTCTCTCCGGCGGTCCGGCGCCCGCGACCCATCCGCCCGATAAGCTGCCCACCGTGCTCTTCTTCTGGGGACCGCTGCGCATCGTTCCCGTGAACGTCACCAGCCTGAGCATCAATGAAATGCTCTATGACACGCTGCTCAATCCCGTGCGCGCGGAGGTCAACGTCAACATCGAAGTGCTCACGCCGGACCAGATCGGCTCCGGCGATACCTTCGCTCTCGGCGCGTACAACTACACCCTGGGCGTCAAGCAGGTGATGGCGGCGCTCAATCTGGCCAATGCGGTCGAAATCGGAGTCAGCTCCGCGCTCTCGTTCTCTTTATGAGGCCATCATGATCTTTAAAGGCAGCCGCTACGCCAAAACCGGAATCTACGAGGTGGCCGGACCGAACGGCCAGCCGGTGAAAGCCCTGGCCATTCGCGTCATTCCCGATCGGCCCGCCGGCTTTTTCCATACGTTCCGCGCCGATGAGCGCCTGGATCTGTTGGCCTATCGCTTTTATCGCAATCCCGAAAAGTTCTGGCTCATCGCCGACGCCAACACGGAGATGGACCCGGAGGATCTGTTGCAGCCCGGCCGCCTGCTGCGTATCCCGCCGGATGTGACATGAAGGATATCGCCTGAGCTATGGCCGACAAGGCATACCAGCTTTTTCTGAACGGCGAAGCGGTGGACCAGTCAGTATATGGAGACGTTGTGTCGTTAACGGTGGAAGAAAATACGGGCGTTGCCGGCGCGCTGCATCTGCGCCTGGCGCTCACCAAGCAGGACGACGGCACCTGGAACTATCTCGACGACGCGCGCCTCACCCCCTTCGGAAAAATCGGAGCCAAAATCGGCTTCCAGGGCGGCGGAGGCCTTGCCGGCGCGCTCGGCGGCGCTCTGGGCGGAGCCGGCGATAGCCCGCTCGAGCCCGTCTTCGATGGCTACATCACCGCGCTCGACGTCTCGCTCGGCAGCCAGCCCAACGAGACCTTCCTCGACGTCCACGCCATGGATACCGCCGTCCTCATGAGCCTCCAGGAAAAAGTGGCCGCTTGGCCCGATCTCTCCGATAGCGATATCGTGCAGCAGATTGTCGCGGCTTACGGCGTCGCGGTCCAGGCCGATTCCACGCCCACCGTTCATCAGCAGGACGACACCACCATCATCCAGCGCGGCACCGATATCCAGTTCGTCCGCGACCTGGCCCGCCGCAACGGCGTGGAGTTCTATTTCGAAACCGACAAGGACTCCGGCGAGGTCCAGGCCTTCTTCCGTGCGCCCAATCTCGAAGGCACCCCGCAGCCCGATCTCGCCATCCAGTTCGGCGAGCAAAGCAACCTGCAAAAATTCTCGGTACGCCTGGAAGGCCAGCGCCCCACCGCGGTCCAGACCGCCCAGATGGATATCTCCAGCGCCTCGCCCAATACCGCCGAGGTCTCCGATACCCAATTCGCGCGCCTTGGCGCCACCGACGACAACACACTCATTACCGGCGGCGCTTCCACGGCCGCTGCCAATGCCTCGCCGCAGATTCTGGTCTTGGGCGCCCCTTCGAGCGACCCCACCGAACTCCAGACCATGGCCCAGGCCGTGCGCGACGAGGCCGCCTGGTTTCTCCATGCCAGCGGCGAAATCAATAGCGATGCCTATGGCGCCGTGCTGCGCCCCCATCGCCTGGTGCTCATCAAGGGGGCCGGCACCCAGTACAGCGGCAAGTATTACGTTACCCGCGTGGTCCACGAAATCAAGACCGGCGGAGCTTATCACCAGACCTTCGAGGCCCGCCGCAATGCGCGCGACCTCGATGGCAGCGAACAGTTTGGCTCGGGCGGCCTCGGGCTGCCCATTCCGGGACTCTGATGCCGATACAAATGGATGAAATCGTAGCCCGCCTGGTCGATCGCGTCGAAAGCCGCTACTACGGTAAGTATCGCGGCCAGGTCACCGATAACAGCGATCCCCTCAACCTGGGCCGCGTGCGCGCCAAGGTCCCGCGCCTCCTGGGCGATGCCGATACCGGCTGGGCCGTGCCCGCCTTCCCCTATGGCGGCGCCAGCGAGCAGGGCTTTTTCATGATCCCGGATGTCGGCGCCGGCGTTTGGATCGAATTTGAAGAAGGCAATCTCAGCTATCCCATCTGGTCCGGTGTTTGGCACTCCAGCGGCACCATCCCCGAATCCGCCCAACCGGCGCAAAAAGTGCTCAAGACCAAAAGCGGTCACAAGATCGTGCTCGATGACGACGCCGGCACGCTCACCATCACCGACAGCAACGGCAACAGCATCGCCATGGATTCGAGCGTCGTCAAAATCAGCGTCGGCAGCGCCACCAAAATCGTCATCGAGGCGCCCCAGATCGAGCTGGTCGAAAACGCCTCGCACCCCGTCGTTTTCGGCGACAACCTGATCCAGTATCTGAACCAGATCGGCCAGATCTATCAGACCCATATGCATCCCGGCCAGAGCAATGCCGGAGGACCGGTCACCCCGGCGCCGCCCACGCCCCCCTTTCCGCCGGCCACTCCCAGCCTGCTCTCCACCAAGGTGAAGACCGGATAAGGAACGCCTATGCCTGACCAGACCAACCTGAACGAACCGCGCTTTCTGGATTACCCCTATGGCGTCAGCGGCAACGGCACGCCCAACACCACGCCTGCCGACGACCATCTGCGCGATCTCATCCTCCAGGTGCTGTTCACCAACCCGGGCGAGCGCGTCAATCTCCCCGAATTCGGCGTCGGCGTCCAGCGTCTGGTCTTTGCCCCCAACAGCGACGCCCTGCGCTCCAGCGTGCAGTTTCTCGTCACCACCAATCTGCGCAAGTGGCTCGGTGACCGCATCTCCGTCGATCAGGTAAACGTCAGCAGCAACCCCGGCGAAGAGAACACCATCACCATCGAGATCGCTTACACCGTAAAGCAGACGCTCCAGCAGCAGCGTGTCGAGGTCCAGGTCTGAACATGGCCGCTTTTGTTCCCAGTCTGAACTGTCCCGACCCCAAGCTCCGCGGCGCGCAGGGGATCCAGCGCGTCGCCGTGGACGATGGCCACGCCCGCCTGATCGTCACGTTCTTCAACCCGATCGATCTGCCGCAGCAGTCCTATCTGCTGCAGGCATCGAGCTACGTCCTCACCGGCGGCAGCCGGCTCTTTCCGCGCGTGCGCCAGGCGGAGCTGGTCACCGGCAGCCCGCCCGCCGCCTCCAACCAGGTCGCGCTCACGCTCGATACCGAGGGCGATTTCTCTATCTACACCCTCACCGTCACCGGTCCGGACATCGACCCCTTCTTCTCCAGCCGCCAGCTTCGCTTCCGTCTGGCCTGCGAGGATCGCTTCGATTGCCGCGCCGTTCCCGCCGCTGCTCCGCCCGAGCCCGAGATCCCCGTAGTCATCGACTATCTCGCCAAGGACTACGCCGGCTTCCGCCAGGCCCTGCTCGATTTCCTCCCGACCCGCCTGCCCGCCTGGACCGAGCGCAGCGAGGCCGATCTCGGCATGATGCTGCTCGAACTGCTGGCGGCCACCGCCGACAACCTCAGCTACATGCAGGACCGCGTCGGCAACGAAGCCTTCGTCGGTACGGCCACCCAGCGCCGCAGCGTCGCCGGCCACCTCGCGTTGCTCGGCTACCAGATGGATCAGGGAGCCTCCGCGCACACCTGGCTGCAATTTCAGGTCGGCTCGGACATGACCATCCCCTCCGAGATGACCGTGCAGGTGAGCAACCGCCCGCAGCGTGACTCCGATCCGCTCCTCATCTTCGAGACCCTGGGCGGCGGCCGTCTCTTTGCCGCTCATGCCGAGATCCGTCTGGCCACCTTCGGTAACGCTGATTGCTGCCTCCCCGCCGATGCTCTGGACGCCGTCGTCGCCGGCAATTTCCCGGATCTCCGCGCCGGAGACGATCTGCTCTTCGATAACGGCAGCGGCCGGCGCGATATCGTCCGTCTCACCTCGGTCGCCCTGCTGCCCGCTGCATCTCCTCCCGGCTCGCCCCCGCAAGGCCCGCTCACCCGAATCGCCTGGTCGGCCTCCACGCCGCTCTCCGGCGATTACTGCGCCTCCGCGACGCGCATCAGCGGCAACCTGGCGCTCGCCACCCATGGCGAGACCGTGCAGGAACTGCCGCGCTCCATCGCCGAGGTGCAGCAGCAGCCGCGTCTGCGAGTGCGCCTGCAAAACTCCCCGCTGGCCTACCTCGATACTGAAATCGCCGCATTGGCTCCTGGCTGGACCGCGCCCGCTGCCGGCTTCACCGCCCGCGCCTCCCGCAGCGTCAGCACGCTGCGCGTCAAAATCGGCGCCGACGTATGGGACGAACGCCCTACCCTGCTCGAAAGCCGCGGCGATGATCACGTCTTTCGCGTGGAAATCGACGATGACGGAGCCGCCACGCTGGTCTTCGGCGATAACACCTTCGGGGCTCGCCCGCCGGCCAGCGCTCTCATCGCTCCCACATACCGCATCGGCGGCGGCAAGGCCGGCAATCTCGGCGCCGATACGCTCACCGAGCTGCGCACCTCGCTGCCCGGCGTGCTGGCGGTGACCAACCCGCTGCCCGCTACCGGCGGACGCGATCGTGAATCGCGCGACCAGGCTCGCCGCACCGCACCCGCCACATTTCAGAAACCGCTGGTCGCCGTCACGGCCGCCGACTACCAGGCCGCTGCCACCGAGTTCACCGACCTCAGCGGCGCCCACCCCATCCAGCGCGCCAACGCCTCGTTCCGCTGGACCGGCAGTTGGCTTACCGTGCTCCTCACGCTCGATCTCAAAGGCGGCGGAGCCGTCGATCCCGCGCTCCGTGCCGCGTTCCTCGAATATCTCGACGGCCGCCGTCTTGCCGGCTACGACCTGGAACTTGCTCCGGCCGTCTATCTTCCCGTGGATCTGGCCATCGAGTTCTGCCCGCTGTCCGGCTTCCTTGCCGCCGATATCACCCAGCGCCTGCTCGAGACCTTCAGCTCCGGCGCTCTGCCCGGCGGGCGCAAGGGCTTTTTCCATCCCGACAATTTCACCTTCGGCGACCCTCTGTTCGTCAGCCGCATCTACGCCGCTGCCTCAGCCGTCGCCGGCGTGGAGTCCGCCCAAATCACCCGCCTGGCTCGCCTCCATGCCGCCAACCCGGAAGACGAGACCGCCGTGAATCTCAAACAGGGTTATCTGGCCGCCGGTCCCGACCAGATCATTCGCCTGGATAACGACCGTAACCAGCCCGAGAACGGGGCCCTCTCCATCCAGCCCAAGGAGAAATCGCTGTGAGCGCGCTCGATTCTCTGTGTAACCTTCCGCCGGCCGCGCCCCCAGGCTGCTGTGCCCAGGCGCCGCAGCCCGCCTCGCTCCGCCCCTCGAATCCCCCCGGCCTCTCGGCCATTCAGTACCGCATCGGAACCTTTACCAGCTTTCGCCGCGCCATGCTCGGCCAGGTGGCGCGGCCCGATCTGCTCCCCGGCATCCTCAACCCGTTCGCCAACTGGCGGGAAGGTTCTGACGGCGATTACCAGACCATGTTCGTCGAGCTCTGGGCCTATCTCGCCGACATCCTGACCTTCTATCAGGAACGCATCGCCAACGAAGCCTTTCTGCCCACCGCTACCCAGCTCGACTCCATGTCGCGCATCGCCGCCCTGATCGGCTACCGGCCCAGCCCCGGTGCGGGCGCCGGCGGCATGGTGGCCTTCACCGTGGCCAAGGGCAAGACCGTCAGTGTGCCGGCCAATTTCCGCGTCGGCAGCAAGGCCCAGCCGCCCAAGACCGCCGCCGTCTTCGAAACCGCCGTCCCTCTGCTGGCTTCCGAAGAGCACAACGCCGTCCCGCTCTCCCCCGTGGCGCCCACCAACCAGTTCGCAAAACTCGCCAGCTTCGGGACCTTCTTCGGCCCCACCCTCGTCGATGCCTCCACGCTCGCCACCATCGCCAGCGATCTCTACGGAGAAGCCGCCTCCATCTACGCCAGCACCTTCCCCGCCTTCCACAACGCCGCCTTCCAGCAGTCTTCGTCTTTCGTAGCGAACGCCCTCGACGCCCGGCTCTCCATCGCGGCGCCCGTCTTCGGCGACATCGCCTTCAACCCCCCCGATATTTCCGTCATCATCAATCAGTCGCCCGTTCAACAAGGCTTCACTTATAAACCCTTCACCGACGAAACCACGCGCACCATCGTCTTCCGCGGCGTCAACCTCGGCCTCAAAGCCGGCGACCATCTCCTCGCCGTTGAAAATCTCGCCGGCACCGATGCCGCCCATCCCGAAAAGCCCACCCTGCACCAGGTGATCGCGGTCACCACCGATAAGCCCACCAACACCACCACCATCCGATGGGTCGAAGAGCCTAACCAGGAATACGACACCAGCCAGACCGAGGTCGCCGTCTTCGCCTTTCGCGTCACCGCCGGAGTCTTCGGCAACATCGCGCCGCAGTTTGACACTCTTTCCGAAGAGCTGACCAAGAACGGCGCTCCCCTGCACAACAAAAACTGGGACGACCCCAACAACATCTGGTTCCGTCTTCCCAAGCCCGAAGAAGCCGTCCAGTCGCAGGTGCTGCTCGATGGCCTCTATGACGATGCCAACGGCACTCCGCAGAATCCCGGATGGGCCGTCCTGATGACCGATTCGCCGCCCGATCCGTTCATCGCCCACGTGGTCGACGCGCGCCAGGTCAGCCGTTCGGCCTACGCCACCACCGCCAAAATCACGCGCCTCACCTTCCTGCAAACCGAGACGATTCCCACCTCCCCCGATGTCTTTCCGGTGCGCACCACCGTCGTGCTCTGCGGCAGCGAACAGCTTGCACTTCAGGACAACCTGCCCCTGCCCGAGCAGGTCTCCGGCGACACGCTCATCCTCACCGGAGTCCATAAGCAGCTTCAGGCCGGCCAGCAGGTGATCCTCAACGGCCCGCTGTTTTCCGAAGTGTCCACCCCGGAGACCAATTCCGAGCTGCGAGCCATCAAGGGACAGCCCATCGCCAGCGAGAAATTCGGCATCACCACCGTCATCCTCGACCGGCCTCTGGACAAGACCTACACCCGCGCCGGCTCCGTACTGCTGGCCAACGTCGTCGCCGTCACCCAGGGCGAGACCGTGAAAGACGAGGTGCTGGGCAGCGGCAACGCCCGCGAGCAGCAATCCTTCACGCTCAAGAAATCGCCGCTCACTTACCTGCCTGCCACCGATCCGGAAAGCTTCGCGGCCGTCGAAAGCACCCTGATCGTCACCGTCAATGGCGTACGCTGGCGCGAGCTGCCCACCCTGCTCGAAAGCCCGCCCGACGATCAGGCCTTCACCACCACCGCCGACTCGCAGGGCAAGACCACCATCGTCTTCGGCGATGGCTTCCACGGCGCGCGCCCGCCTTCCGGAGTCGATAACGTCCATGCGCGCTACCGCAAAGGCATCGGCACCTCCGGCAACGTGGACCCGGGCGGTGTGCAGCAGTTGATCGATAGCGCCCCCGGCCTGCAAAAGGTCGTGAATCCGCTAGTCACCAGCGGAGGCGCCGATCCCGAAGATGTCACCGGCATCCGCCGCAATGCGCCGGCCAGCGTGCGTGCCTTCAGCCGCGCGGTCAGCGCCGGCGACTATGCCGCGCTGGCTCTCACCTTCCCCGGCGTCGGCAAGGCCAGCTCTGTCTGGATTACGCGCGATGAGCAGTTCCACCCCGTCATTCATCCCTACGTGCAGCTCACCGTAGCCGCCGCCAACCAGCTTCCGCTTGCCCAGCAGCCCTCCTTCGCCGCCAAGCTGCGCCGCTTTTTGGATGGCCGCCGCGACCCCAACGTGGTGCTTCGCATCGTCGATTTCACCCCCGTGCCCCTGGAAGTGGAAGCCACCATCGATCTCGATGACCGCTTCCCCCGCCAGGCCACGCTGGCCGCCGCGCAGGCCGCCGGAAATACCTTCTTCGCCTTCGAGAATCTGGATTTCGGCCAGAGCATCCACCTGAGCTCGCTCTATGCCGCGCTGCTTGCGGTCTCCGGTGTGGTCGACGCCAACATCACTACTCTGCGGCGAGCCGATGACGCCAGCGGGCTGAACGTCGCCGATACCATCTTCATCCGGCCCACTGAGATCGCCTCCGGCTCGTTCCTCGTCACTCTCGGTCAAGGAGGTTTTGCCGACCAATGAGCCGCAACGACGCCCAGGATTTCGCCCAGCGCCTCTACGCCCGTATCCCCGGCCAGTACCGCGTCTACGACCAGGAGCAGGGCCAGCCGCTACTCGCGCTGCTCACCGTGGTCGGCGAGCAGGTCGCCAACCTGCGCCAGGATCTCGATGCCCTCTGGGACAACTTCTTCATCGAAACCTGCGAGGAGTGGGTGGTCCCTTACCTGGGTGCGCTGGTCGGCACCAACCTGCTGCCGCACCCCGTTGGCCAAAGCAATCGCCTGGATGTGTGGAACACGGTGGTCTGGCGCCGCAGCAAGGGTACGCCGCGGATGCTGCAGGCGCTGGCTCAGGAGATCGCCGGTTGGCCCATCGACCTGGCCGAGTTCTTCCAGTCCCTCGGCTGGTCGCAGAACATGAACCACCTGCGGCTGGATCATCCGCTGACGCCGGACGTGCACTTGCCGGCCCTGCTCGATCTGCTGGGCCATGCGCGCGATCCCTTCGCCCACGCCGCCGATTTCAAGCCCGCCCATCCGCTCGATCAGCCGCGCGGAGGCGTTGCCGCCTGGGCCACGCCGGGCCGCTATCAGATTCGCAACCTCGGCTTCTTCGCGCGCCGCCTGGCCACCTTCCCGGTCTCCGGCGCCACGCCCGCGGCCCTCGGCGGCAGTCTGTTCGCTTTTGACCCCCTCGCTCGTGACGTCCCTCTCTTCGTCAAACAAAGCGGCCTGCCGCTCACCCGCGCTGCCTACCACGCCGCGCCCTGGAACTACTCCGCGGATCTCGCCGTGCGTCAGTTCGGCGTCCGCCTGGCCGCCGAGGTCCAGCCGGTCCCGGCCGTCAGCATGAGCCGCAATCCCGCCACCTTCGGCGGAGCCGGTGCCGGCCTCGCGCTCGATTCCTCCGCCGGCCTGCGCCTGCTCAACCCCGAGGATTTTGAAGCCGGTGGCGCGCACTTCACCATCGCCGCGGAATGGCTTGAAGCCGGCAGTTCCGTACTGCTGGGCGCGCTCAGCACGATGAGCGGCCACTATGCTCCGGGCTCGCCCGCCGCCGGCGCCGGCCAGCTTGTGATCAGCGTACGCAACGGATTTCCAGACCTG
>CAZMRK010000811.1:0-3586 GCA_964568355.1 uncultured Solibacteraceae bacterium
GGAATACCTCCACGCGCTCACCCATGGCCCCGATTCCGCTCGCGAAAAGTTCGAGAACGGCCAGCTCATGAAGTCCGTGAAAGAACAATTCGCGCGTCTCATCAACGCGAAGCCGTCGGAAATTGGCTTTGTTCCCAGCACCCAGATCGGCGAGAACCTGGTGCTCGAAGGTCTGAACATCCAGCAGCGCGGCGCCAATGTCGTGACCAACGACCTGCATTACGGCGGCAGCCTGCTGAATTACCGGCAGCGCAAGAAAGCGGGCATGGATGTGCGCATCGTGGCCCATCGCGATTACCAGATGGATTTCCGGGATCTGGAGCGCGTGGTGGATTCCAAAACGCGGCTGATTGCCATTGCCCTGGTTTCCAACGTCAACGGCTATTTGCATGACATCCAGGCGATCAGTAAGCTCGCGCACGCCCACGGCGCGTACGTCTACGTGGACGCGATCCAGGCCGCTGGAGCGGTTCCGATCGACGTACGCGCGATGGGCATCGATTTTCTGGCCTGCTCCGCCTACAAGTGGCTAATGGGCGGCCGCTTCGGCTACCTGTACGTCAAGGAAGAGTTGCAGGGATCGGTGCTCGAAGCCAGGCTGTTTGGAGGGCGGAGCGCGCCTTCCGGCGCCGGACGCTACGAGATTTCCACCGCCAGTCACGTCGGCTGCGTCTGTCAGGACGAGGCGCTGCGGTATATCCATCGTGTGGGGGTGACTGCCATCCGGAATCAGGTGCGCACGCTCACGGACCACCTTCAGGATGGACTGGCCAAAGCCGGCTATCGGTCGATTACGCCCCGAGGCACCGAATCGCCTATCGTGACGTTGCGGGTGAAAGACTACGAAGCTACGCGCGCGCGGCTCAAAAAAGCAGGAGTGGTCGTCACCCTGCGCGGCGGGGAGGAGGCGCAGATGCGCGTCTCGCCTTCGATTTACAACACCGTTGAGGATATCGACCGGCTGCTGACCGCCTTGTAGCGGAACCGATCGGAAGCCACCAGTTCCTGGTAAGAACCAAACCGGGCGTCGCCGGATTCGATGCCGTCAAGGGGATCCGGCTGTTCGGGCTCCCGCTCGAAGACCCGGCGAGTCTGGTAGAGTGTCGATCGCTCGGCCGGGACGCGCGCGGTGGATCGGATGATCGCGCGCATTTCCGCCGGCCGGAGGAATTGGCCATGGGCGGCGCCGGCCGAAGTGGAGATGCTTTCGTTCATGAGCGTGCCGCCGAGGTCGTCCGCGCCTGCATCCAGGCAGGTACGTGCCAGCTCAACTCCCTGCTTCACCCAGCTTGCCTGAATGTGATCGATCCAGCCGTGGAGCATCAGGCGCGAAACAGCATACATCCGCAGCACCTCTTCGCCAGTTGCCCCCGGCCGGATCCCCGGCACCAGCGACTTCAGAAACATTGGCGCTTCCGTGTGGATAAAGCTCAAGGGCACGAACTCGGTGAAGCCGCCGGTTTCTTTCTGAATGTCGCGCAACAGGGCGAGATGCGCGGCGACCTGGCGCGGTGTTTCCAGATGCCCGTACATGATGGTCGAAGTCGTGCGGATACCCAGGCGGTGTGCGGTGCGGATCACCTCGATCCACTGAGCAGTGGTGATCCGGCCTGGAGAGATGCGGTCGCGGACGGAGTCGTCCAGAATCTCGGCCGAAGTGCCCGGCAGCGACCCAACTCCAGCGTCCTGAAGCGCCCGCAAATAATCCTCGACGGTGCAGCCGGAGCGTTCGGCGCCGTAGCGAACCTCTTCGGGCGAGAAGCCGTGAATGTGGATCCCGGGCAGCTCCGACTTGATGGCGCGGCAGAGGTCGATATAAAGCGAGCCGGGCATCCGGGGCGGCAAGCCGGCCTGCACACAGATCTCGGTGGCGCCGAGATCCCAGGACTCGCGGGCGCGGCGGACCACTTCTTCGAGCGGGAGGAAATAGCTTTCCTCCGCGCGATGGCCGCGGCTGAAAGCGCAGAATCCGCAGCGTTTGACACACACGTTGGTGAAATTGATATTGCGATTGACAACGTAGGTAACGCGACCGCCCTTGCGGCGGCGTAGCTCGTTGGCCGCGGCGAGGACGGCGCGGAGCGAATCGCCGGTGGCAGTGAGCAGTTGCTCGCCTTCTTCCACGGTGACTTCTCCGCCCGCCAGCGCCTTTTCGAGAATCTCTACCATCGCTCTTCCTCACAGCGTACCAGGCCGGTATGGTCGGTCAGCTCCCGAATCCTGCTTCCCAGCAGCGCATGCGGACGCGTGGTGTATTCGGGATAGACGGCCAGGCGCTCCCGCAGTTCGAAGCCCGCGGAAGCGGTCACCTGGCGCAGGCGGCGGACCTCCGGCCAGGCCTTTTCCGGGTTGATGTGGTCGAGTGTCACCGGCGAGATACCGCCCCAATCGTTGATGCCCGCGCGCAGAAACAGACCGTAGGAATCGGGCGTGAGGTTGGGCGGAATCTGGAGATGGATCTCCGAGCCGAAGATCAGGCGAGCCATGGCTGCGGTGCGCGAAAGATCCTCCGCATCGGGCTCGGGCTGGAGAGCGAAGCGCGTGTCGGGCTTGGCGCGAAAATTCTGAATAATGACCTCCTGGATGTGGCCGTAGCGCTGGTGGATCTCGCGGATAGCCTGGAGCGCTTCCGTCCGCTCTTCGAAGGTCTCGCCGATGCCGATCAGGATTCCGGTGGTGAACGGCACACCCAGTTCTCCGGCGGCGCGTAGCGTGGCGAGCCGCGCGGCAGGCACCTTATCGGGGCAGGCGTGATGGGCCATACCGGCGAGCAGCAGGCGATTGCTGGCCGTCTCCAGCATCATGCCAAGACTGGCGTTCACCGGAGCCAGCTTGGCGACCTCTTCGTGCGAAAGGGTGCCGGGATTGGAATGCGGCAGCAGGCCCGTGCGCTCATAAACCAGGCGGCACATGGCGGCCAGATAGTCGATCGTCGTCTCGTAGCCGCGGTCGAGAAGCCATCGGCGATAGGCGGGATAGCGCAGCTCAGGCCGCTCGCCGAGGCTGAACAATGCTTCCTTGCACCCCGCGCGCCGTCCGGCCTCTGCGATGGCCAGCACCTCCTCTGGCGTCATGGTGTGGGCCTTCGGATCGCCGGGAGTGCGCGCAAAGGTGCAATAGCCGCACCGATCCCGGCAGAGATTCGTCAGTGGAAGAAACACTTTCCGCGAGTACGTAATGATCCGGCCCGTGCGTTGGTCCCGCACGCGGGCCGCGGACTCGAGAAGTTGGTCGAGTGAGGTGGTTTCCAGCACCATGATTATGAGAACGCGTGAAGGCGCCCTCAGCCATGATAGACAAGACTGCCTGAAACAGAAACGTCCCGGCTCCTGAACAGAACCGAGTTCTTCCAGGAAATATAATCCGGATATATAATATGGAGAAAGCGCGACGGAGGGATGCTGGTGAGACGGCTGGGATTACTCGTGCGATGGTCGCTGGCGGCGATTTGTCCCGTCCTCTCCGCCGCTCCGCCCGCCACTACCGATCCCGTCGATTTCTTTAAGACGCGCGTCCGTCCCATCCTGTCAGCCCACTGCTACAGTTGCCACACCAACCTGAAAATGGGCGGCTTGCAACTGGATAC
>CAZMRK010000812.1:0-2654 GCA_964568355.1 uncultured Solibacteraceae bacterium
GAGGCCGGCCGATTCTAGGTGCAGGCGCGCCTGCCAACCGGCGTGGGGATTGTCCGGTTCTCCGCTCCAGGTGAGGCGGGCGTTGCCGGCCGTGATGAGGCGCCACTCGATGCTGTATTGCAGGGACTCGTGCGCCGGCAGGTTAGCCGTTGCGATCGCAAAGCCTTTTGACCCAGGCGAGAGCGCCAGGAGCATCAGCAAGCATACCAGCAGCAAGGCAGGTGGGCGCACCAGGCAATGAAGCATGAAACGCCAGTGTCGCAGATCCGGAAAAGCCAAGTCAAAACGGCGTGTGCGAGACATTCCGCCACCCTTCCGGCGGGCCGCCGGGCGGCGTTCCGCTTGCGGCCGGCTACTCCCCGGGCATTCTGGGATAACATATTCGGCATGTTCAGACGCATTTGCGTGGCCCTGCTTTGTCTTTCGGCGGCGGCGCCGGCGGCCCTGCTCCGGATCGAGGTAAGCGAACGCTCCGACGTGCTCGACGGGAAGGCGTTTGGCCCGGCCGGCCCCTACGAACGGATTGTCGGAAAGGCCTACTTCGCCGTAGATCCCAGCCTGCCTGCCAACCAGATCATCACCGATATCGGGAAAGCGCCCCGCAACGAAAAGGGCCTGGTGGAATTTTCCTCCGACCTCTACGTGCTCAAACCGCGCGACCCGGCGCGGGGCAACGGCGCGATCTTCTTCGAGGTCTCCAATCGCGGGCGCAAAGGGATCCTCTCGCTCTTTCAACTGGCCAAGGGCTCGCTCGATCCTCGTACCGAGGCCGAGATCGGAGATGGTTTCCTCATGGAGCAGGGCTACACGCTGGTCTGGCTGGGCTGGCAGTTTGACGTGCCCAAAGAAGAGCACCTGATGCGGCTGTACACGCCGGTGATTCAGGGCGTCACCGGAATGGTGCGGGCCGAAATTGTGACCGACCGGCGGGAGGTGAGCCACTCCCTGGCCGACCGGCAGCACCAGGCCTACCCGGTAGCCGACCCCAACGATCCCGGGTTGAAGCTTACCGTACGCGACCGCGCCGATGGCGTTCGCCGCATCGTGCCGCGCGCGCAGTGGAGAATCGAAGGCAGCACATTTCTGGAAATGCCGGGCGGCTTCGAGCCGGGCAAGATCTACGAACTGGTCTACCGGTCCGCAAACCCCGCTGTGGTAGGGTTGGGGCCTACAGCCGTGCGCGACCTGCTCTCGTTCCTCAAATACGGCGGCAACGACGTGACCGTGCTCGGCGATCAGCACGGCAAGCTCAAACTGGCCTATGGCTATGGCGCGTCGCAGAGCGGCCGGTTCCTCCGGACCTTCCTCTACTACGGCTTCAACCGCGACGAGAAGGGCCGCAAGGTCTTCGACGGGCTGATTCCGCATATCGCCGGAGGAGGGCGCGGGAGTTTCAATCACCGCTTCGCCCAGGCCTCACGCGATGGCCATCCATTCATGAACCTGTTCTATCCCACCGATATCTTCCCGTTCACGGACAACCCGGAAAGGGATCCCGAGACGGGACTGACCGACGGAATTCTGGCGCATGCCGCTACCCCGGAAACAACGCCCAAGATCTTCTACACCAACTCGTCGTATGAATACTATGGGCGCGCCGCCTCGCTCATCTCGACGATGCCGGACGGGAAAGAAGATGCCGTGATCCCCGCGACCACGCGGATCTACCTGTTTGCGGGCGGGCAGCACGGGCCGGCCGCCTTCCCGCCCAAACGGAATCACACGCAGAATCTCCCCAATCCAAATCCGTATACGCTGGGGCTGAGAGCACTGCTGGTACGTCTCAACCTGTGGGTGCGGGATGGCGTGGAGCCGCCGCCTTCCCTCTATCCGCGGCTCACAGACCACAATCTGACGCCGCTGGCAGGTTTGCAATTTCCCAAGATTCCAGGGGTCGCGCTCCCAACCCACATTCAGACGGCATACCGGGTCGACTACGGGCCGGAGTTTCGGAGCAAAGGCATCGTGACGATTGAGCCGCCCAAGGTCGGCAAGCCGTTTCCTATGCTGGTGCCGCAGGTGGACCAGGACGGTAACGAGGCAGCCGGAGTGCGTATGCCGGATATTCAGATTCCGCTTGCGACGTTCACGGGCTGGAACCTGCGATCGGCGGAGATCGGCGCACCCGATGAATTGTTCAGCATGGTGGGGTCCTACATCCCGTTTCCGGTAACGAAGGCCGCCCGCGAGCAAGCTCACGATCCGAGGCTTTCGATCGAAGAACGGTACGCCAACAAGGCGGAGTATCTGCAGCGGCTGGGCGCGGCGGCGCGCACCCTGGCGGATCGGGGATACCTGCTGGATCGCGACGTACACGTAGTGCTGGCGCGCGGATCGGCGGAGTGGGACTACGTACACGCTGGAGCGGCAGGAGCGGCCGGCACGCAGTGAAGGGGAGGCGAGCCTCCTGAGCGGTAACCTAAGGCGAACGTTGCGTTCCAATTGGGCGACGATCCACTCGGGATCCTTTTGTCAGATCCGCCTTTAGGGAATTAGGCGCCAATAATGTCCCTCGGCCCCGCCGGCTACTCGGGGAGTACTCTGGCGACCCGTTCTGCTGTGTATCGGGCTAGTCACCCAAAACCATTCCCACACGCGGATTAGGACTCTCGAGCCGGAACCTGGCCAGTAGAATCTCTAGACATCGCCCGCGA
>CAZMRK010000813.1:0-4086 GCA_964568355.1 uncultured Solibacteraceae bacterium
TCCAGCCAATGCTGATTCAAACGATTGATCGAGGTCACCGTGTCCCGCTGTACCGGCGGCGCGACGCCCTGCGGGTTGGAGAGAAACAACACCGGATCGGGGCGGCCGGGCCGGCCTAGCATGGGCAGTTGGGTGACCTACGGGCTGGGCAGCGAGGCCAAGGGACTGCCGGGGTTCGTAGTGCTGCACTCCACGGCGCGCGGCTGGAATCCCGGAATCCAGGGCGGCGCCTCCTGCTGGTCGAGCGGCTTCATTCCCAGCGCTTACCAGGGCGTGGTTCTGCGCAACCAGGGCGATCCCGTGTTGTTTCTCTCCAACCCGCAGGGCGTCGCGCCGCCGGTGCAGCGGGATACGGTGACCTCGATCAATCGTTTGAATCAGCATTGGCTGGATGTGACCGGCGATCCGGAGATTGCCACACGCATCGCGTCTTTCGAGACGGCTTACCGGATGCAGAGCGTGGCCCCGGAAGTCTGCGATATTACCCGTGAACCCAAGCATATGCTGGAACTCTACGGCGCCACGCCGGGCAAAGCATCCTTCGCCAACAACGTGCTGCTGGCGCGCCGCCTGGTGGAGCACGGCGTGCGTTTCATCAACGTCTATCACAAAGGCTGGGACCACCACGGGACGGATCCCAACCAGGGGCTGATCACCAGCAACCTGGACGATATCTGCAAAGATACCGATCAGGCGTGCGGCGCGCTGATTCAGGATCTGAAGCAGCGCGGGATGCTGAAAGACACCCTGGTGGTGTGGGGCGGAGAGTTCGGGCGCACGCCCATGGGCCAGGCGCCGCGTCCCAACCACCCGACCGAGTTCCAGGGCCGCGACCATCATCCCAACGCGTTCACCATCTGGATGGCGGGCGGGGGTATCAAGGGCGGCCAGACCATCGGCGAGACCGATGAACTGGGCTTCCACATCGTCAAGGACCCGATCCACGTGCACGATTTGCAGGCCACCATCCTGTGGCTCCTGGGCCTGGACCACACCAAGCTGACCTACAAGTACATGGGACGGCAGTTCCGGCTCACCGATGTTTCCGGTGAGGTGGTGAAGCAACTGCTGGCGTGACGCTGCTCCAGCCTCTACGTTAACGTAAGAATAGCGACGTGCGAATATCTCCCCGTGTGTCCGGCGTGCTGCGCCGTCTGCTGCGCTGGGCGCTTCTGCTGGCCGCGGCTTTTTATGTGCTGTGCATGGCGGGATTCGTGTATCTGCGGTGGCTGCCTCCGCTCACCACGGCGGTGCAGATCGAACGCCGCATCCAGGCCATGCGCGCCGGCCGGCACTATGAAAAACGCGCCACGTGGGCGCCGCTGGGCCGCATCTCGAAGGATTTCCAGCACGCCGTGATCGCCGCCGAAGACGGGCGCTTTTACGAGCACGACGGCATCGACTGGGTCGAATTGAGAAAAGTGGTGGAGGCCGATTTCGAAAAGGGCCGCCTGGGGCGCGGCGGCTCCACCATCACCCAGCAACTGGTGAAGAACCTGTTTCTCAGTACGCAGCGCTCGATGATCCGCAAGGGTGTGGAATTTGCGCTGGTGCCTCCGGCCGAGTGGATCCTTTCGAAGCAGCGCATTCTGGAGCTGTACTTGAACGTGATCGAATGGGGTCCGGGAATCTATGGCGCCGAAGCCGCGGCACAGTTTTACTATCACGTGCCCGCCGCGCGCGTGAACCGGGAGCAGGCGGCACGCCTGGCATCCATCATTCCGGCGCCGCTCCGGCGCAGGCCGGCACGTATGGGATCCTACAGCACGGAGATCCTGCGGCGCATGCAGAATGTGGGCTGGTGAGGATCAGAGTAGAATCGGGGAGATGCGAAAAGTTCGTTGGGGCGTTTTGGGCGTGGCCGGCATCGCCGTCAAGAAAGTGATTCCGGCCATGCAGAAGGGGCAGTGGTCGGACGTGACCGCGATCGCCTCGCGTACTCCGGAGAAAGCCGAGAGAGCAGCCGAAGCGCTGGGTATTCCGAAAGCGTACCGCTCTTACGAGGACCTGCTAGCCGATCCTGAGATCGAGGCCATCTACAATCCGCTTCCCAATCACCTGCATGTGCCGTGGTCGATCCGCGCAGCCGAGGCCGGCAAGCATGTGCTGTGCGAGAAGCCGATCGCGCTGAGCGTGGCGGAGGCTCGCAGCCTGCTGGAGGCGCGCGATCGCACCGGCGTGAAGATCGGCGAAGCGTTTATGGTGCGCAGCCATCCGCAATGGCTGCGAACGCGCGAACTGATCCGCTCCGGCCGGGTGGGGCATTTGCGCTCGATCCAGGGGTTCTTCAGCTATAGCAACCGGGATCCCAAAAACATCCGCAATATACCGGCATACGGCGGCGGCGGGTTGATGGATATCGGCTGCTATCCCATCAACGTTTCGCGATTTCTGTTCGAAGCGGAGCCGCAGCGGGTGATCGGCCTTTTGGAAATGGATCCGGAGATGAAGACCGACCGCCTGGCCTCGGCGATTCTGGAATATCCCGCGGGGCAGGCCGTTTTTTCCTGCAGCACGCAACTGGTGCCGTGGCAGAAGATGGAAATTCTGGGGACGGCGGGGCGCATTGAAGTGGAGATCCCTTTCAACGCGCCGCCGGACCGGGCTACGCGCATCCTGGTGGACGACGGCAAGGACCTGTTCGGTTCCGGCATCCAGCAGGAAGAGTTCCCGATCTGCGATCAGTACACGTTGCAGGGGGATGCCTTCTCCCGCGCCATTCGCGAGGACGGGGAAGTACCGGTGCCGCTCGAAGATGCGATCCGCAACATGGGCGTAATCGAGGCGGTGGTACGCTCGGCCCAATCCGGCCGCTGGGAGCAGCCGTAACGCCGACGAGCCGGGTTGCGATAAGGTATTCCTTATGCCATTTCCCGCTTTGCTGCACTCGGTCAGTTATTCGGGTTCCTGGGGACAAGCCTGCCTCTCGCTGGAGCAGTTTATCGAGAAAGCCGCGGACCTGGGCTATGACGGCGTGATGCTGGGCGCCAAGCGGCCGCACCTTTCGATTCTCGACTGGGGGCCGAAGGAGCGGGCCCGGCTGCGCTCGCAGATCGAGAAGCGCCATCTGCAGCATGTGTGCGTAGCCGCCTACAACAACTTCACCGGCGACTGGGAACACGGCGAAGTGCCGCACCGCGAGATCCAGGTGCACTACCTGACCGAACTGGCGCGCCTGACGCACGATCTGGGCGGCCGTTTGCTGCGCATCTTTACCGGCTATGAGCATCCGGCGGCGAGCTATTCGGCGCAATGGAATGCGCTGGTGGCGGCGATCGGCGAACTGGCGCGGCGCGCGGCGGAGTTCGACGTGACGATCGGCGTGCAGAACCACCACGATCTGGCGTGCGGGTACGAGAGCCAGTTCGACCTGGTCCAGGCGGTCGGCGAGCCTAATTGTAAGGCGCTTTTCGATGCCTGGGCGCCGGCCTTGCACGGCTCGGACCTGGAGAGCGCCGCGCGCAAGCTGGCTCCGCTGACCGCGCACACCACCATCGCCAGCTACCAGCGCCGGCCGCGCTATCGTTATGAGCCGGCGGTGGTGAATTATGTGCCCATGACGCCCTATGTGCAAGCCGTTCCGATCGATGAGGGCTTTATCGACTATCGCGGATTTCTGGGGACGTTGCGCAAGAACGGCTTTGCCGGGACGGTGGCCTACGAGATGTGCTCGCCGCTGCTGGGCGGCGGGAGCATGCAGAATTTAGACTCCTACGCGCAGAGATTTGTGGAATATCTGGCAGGGTGCTGAGGAGAGGCCGTGGGGCGGACGTTCGCGCCGGAGTCGGACCGCCTACCGTAGGGATACCGCGTGCCGAGAGCCATCACGCTGGTATATCAAGCGCGCTACATCGGCGAGGTGCGGCACCGTGACGCGAGGAGACCCGAGGCCGTGCCGAGGTCGAGATCCACCGCGAGGAGGCCTCCTCCGAGGCGCGCGTTAGAGTAGGATGTCATCAGGTCATCCAAGGAGCAATCGCATGAATGTCCGCCCCCTCGTGCCGTCCGTGAGCCGCCGGCTCCTGTCCATGGGAGCCCTCATGTTGGCGGCCGGCCTGCAGCAGCCGGTTCACGCGTCAGACGTAG
>CAZMRK010000814.1:0-4929 GCA_964568355.1 uncultured Solibacteraceae bacterium
TTGATATTCCTGCGTGGCAAGGCGGTTGCCGGACTTGAAAGTCCGGCGCCGGCTGAAACCGGCCCCACAAGGCCGGGTAGCAATGAGAGATCGTGCTTTCTATGAAACGCAGGCGCCTCCTCCAATCCCTGGCTTTGGCTCCCGCTGCGCTGGCCGCGCCAGAAAGGCAGCGGGTCACGATTACGGGCCTCGAAACATTTCGCCTGAAAGTGAACCGGCGCGGCGATTGGGTGCTGGCGCGGCTCCAGACCAGCGCCGGAGTGACCGGCATCGGCGACGCCTCGCAAGGCGGCGCAGACGACGCGCAAACGGGGTTGCTGCGGCAGCTCTTCGAACGCCTGAAGGGCCGCGGCGTCTTCGACCTGGAGCGCGTGCGGGAGGAACTGGCGCCCGAGATCGAGCGGCAGGGGCGGGCGGCCTGGGCGGCGTTCAGCGCGCTCGAGCAGTGCGTATGGGATATTCGCGGCAAACTCTGCGGCCTCCCCCTGTACGATCTGCTGGGCGGCGCGCTGCGCACCTCCATCCGCAATTACGCCAACATCAATCGATCTACCGATCCGCGTACCCCGGCGGGTTTCGCGGCCATGGCCGAAAGGGCCGTCGGCGCGGGGTTCGATGCGGTAAAGCTGGCGCCATTTGACGGCATGCCGAAAGGCCTGCGGGAGGAGGCGCGGATCGCCAGGTTCATGCAAGAGGGGCTGGATTGCGCGGCCGCCGTGCGCCAGGCGATCGGACCGCAGCGCGACCTCCTGATCGACGTGCACAGCCACTTCGACCGCAGCCACGGTCTGGAGCTGGCGCGGCGTTTTGAACCGCTGCACCTGTTCTGGCTGGAAGAAGTGACGCCGGCCGAGCCGCTGGAAGATCTGGCGGCGATCCGCAAAGCCGCCCGGATGCCCACGGCCGGGGGCGAGAGCATTCATGGCATCGCAGGGTTCTATCGCTACATCCGGGCAGAAGCGGTGGGCATCATCATGCCGGATGTGAAATATTGCGGCGGAATCCTGGAACTGAAGAAGATTGCAAGTATGGCGGAGGGCGCCGGCATTCCGGTGGCTCCACACGGTCCGGCCAGCCCGGTGGGCAATTTCGCCGCGGCTCACGTTTGCGCCACTCTTCCGAACTTTCACATCCTCGAATTTTCCTTCGGCGAGGTTCCGTGGCGAGCCGAACTGACCGATCCGGCCGAGGTACTGGAGCATGGCCGCCTGGCGTTGAGCGGAAGACCCGGCCTGGGCATCGAACTCAACCCCAAAACTCTGCAAAAATACCGTGCCTAAGTGTCTGGTAAAATAAGATGTAACCTCCCCGTGACAAGAAAATCATGAAATTTGGCGTCATCGTATTTCCCGGCAGCAATTGCGATCACGATGCCTGGTACGCTGTCAATCACAATCTCGGGCACAAGGCGGAGTTCATCTGGCATGACTCTTCGAGCCTGGGGGATGTGGATGCAGTGGTGCTTCCGGGCGGCTTTTCCTACGGCGACTACCTGCGCTGCGGGGCCATCGCCAAATTCTCACCGGTCATGCGCGCGGTGCGCCGGTTCGCGGCCGATGGCGGCCTGGTTTTGGGCATCTGCAACGGCTTCCAGATCCTGGTGGAGAGCGGCTTGCTGCCCGGCGCCCTGATTCGCAACCGCAACCTCAGATTCATTTGCCGGGAGGTCCAGCTCATCACCGAAACCGACCGCTCCCCATTTACCCAGGCGATTCCGGAGGGCCGCATCCTGCGCATGCCCATCGCGCACGGGGAAGGCTGCTACTTCGCCGATGAGCGGACCCTCGATGAACTGGAAGCGGAGGACCGGATTCTGTTTCGCTACGTGGAAAATCCAAACGGGTCGCTGCGTGACATTGCGGGCATCGTGAACCGCGAGCGCAACGTGCTCGGCATGATGCCGCACCCGGAGCGCGCGACCGAACCGCTGATGGGTTCGAGCGACGGCCTGTTGATTTTCCAATCGGTGGCCAAGGCCCCCGTTCTGGCATCATGAGCGTGATTACGCCCGAGCTGATTACCCAGCACCAGCTCACCGATTCCGAATACCAGAAGATCGTCTCGATTCTGGGGCGCGAGCCCTCCTTCACGGAGCTCGGTATTTTCAGCGTGATGTGGAGCGAGCATTGTTCCTATAAGAGCTCGCGCCTGCATCTGAAGAAGCTGCCCACCCGCGGGAAGCTGGTGGTGCAGGGACCCGGCGAGAACGCCGGCATCATCGATATCGGCGGCGGCTATGTGGCCGCCTTCAAAATCGAGTCGCACAACCATCCCAGCTTTATCGAACCCTTCCAGGGCGCGGCCACCGGAGTGGGGGGCATTCTGCGCGACATCTTCACGATGGGCGCGCGTCCCATCGCGGTGATGGATTCGCTGCGCTTCGGCCCGCTCGACGATCCGGTCAACGGGCCGCGAAACCGGCGCATCGTGGAAGGCGTAGTGGCCGGCATCGCGCACTATGGCAACTGCTTCGGCGTGCCCACGGTGGGCGGCGAGTGCATCTTCGAGGCGGGCTACAACGGCAATCCCCTGGTCAATGTCTTTGCCCTCGGCGTGGCCAAAAAAGACGAGATTTTCTATGCCAAGGCGGCCGGAGTAGGTAATCCGGTGATCTATGTCGGGGCAAAGACGGGTAAGGACGGGATTCACGGCGCTTCCATGGCTTCGGCCGAGTTCACCGAGGAATCCAAGCAGAAGCGGCCCAACGTGCAGGTGGGCGATCCCTTCATGGAGAAGCTGCTGCTGGAGGCCTGCCTGGAAGCCATGCGCACCGGCGCCATCGTGGGCATCCAGGATATGGGCGCGGCGGGGCTCACCTGCTCCACCTGCGAGATGGGCAGCCGCGGCGGTACCGGCATCGAGATCGAACTGGACCGGGTGCCGCAGCGCGAGAGCGGCATGACGCCTTACGAGATCATGCTCTCCGAGTCCCAGGAGCGCATGCTGCTGGTGGCGGCCAAGGGCAGGGAAGCGGAGGTATTCCAGGTCTTCCGCAAGTGGGGCCTGGACGCGGTGACCATCGGACAGGTGACCGGCGATGGGTTGATGCGGGTGCGCCAGCACGGCGCGGTTGTCGCGGAGATCCCGGCGCGCGAACTGGCTGATGAAGCGCCGCTCTACGACCGCCCGCATACCGCGCCGCTGCGCAACGTTCCGGACCATCGGACCGGGGTGGCGGAAATTCCGGATCACAATCTGGCTCTCGAAAAGCTGCTGACGTCCGGCGACCTCTGCTCCAAGCGTTGGATCTGGGAGCAGTACGACTTCATGGTTCGCACCAACACCGTGGCCGGACCCGGCTGCAGCGATGCAGCCATTGTGCGCATCAAAGAAACGGGGCAGTCGATCGCCATGTCGCTCGACGGAAATGGCCGCTATTGCTATCTTTCGCCGCGCGAAGGCACGATGCTCAACGTAGCCGAGTGCTGCCGCAATCTTTCGACGGTGGGCGCGGTACCGGTGGCGGCCACCAACAACCTGAATTTCGGCAATCCCGAGCGTCCGGAGATCATGGCTCAACTGGTGGAAGCGGTGGAAGGGATGGCGGAGGCTTGCCGCTTCTTCGACACGCCCATCACGGGCGGTAACGTCAGCCTCTATAACGAGACGCTGGGCGAGGGCATCTTTCCCACGCCGGTGATGGGCATTATCGGCATTTTGAAGACCGCCCAGCCGGTGACGATCGATTTCAAGAAGCCCGGGCGGACGGTGATGCTGCTCGGCGGCCTGGGGAGCTGCGATGATGCGCGGTTTGGCGGCACCCAATATGCGAAAGCGGTCCTGAACGAGCTTTGGGGCTTGCCTCCGGCGCTGGACCTGGAGTATGAAAAACGGGTGCAGGAGGCCATTCGCGAAATCGCCGCGGCCGGACTGGCGGAATCGGCACACGATCTGGCCGATGGCGGGCTGGCCGTCGCCGTGGCGGAATCTGCTTTCGGCCCCGCCGGAGTGGGCGCCGTGCTGGAGCTCGATTCGGATCTCCGGCCGGAGTGGCTTCTGTTTCATGAAGGACCTTCACGCATCCTGATTTCGACGGAACAACCGGACGAAGTGGCGGCCATTGCCGCCCGGCACCAGGTGCCGGCTCCGCAGGTAGGAACCACGGTGGCCGGCCGGATCGAGATTCGGAATCGCAATGCCAAACTGATTTCCCGGGAAGCGGGGCGGCTTGGTGCAGCTTATTCGGAAGCTTTGGAAAGGAACCTTCGGGTCTGATCTATGTTCGACGAGCTCCATGAGGAATGTGGTGTTTTTGCGATCTATGGGCACCCGGAGGCGTCCAAGATGGCGTACCTCGGTTTGTATGCCCTGCAGCACCGCGGGCAGGAGAGCGCCGGTGTGGCGACCAGCGACGGTAAGGAGATCCACTGCCACAAGGCCATGGGCCACGTGGCGGATATCTTCACCAATTCCGTGCTGAAGAGCCTGCCGGGCGGCATGGCGATCGGTCATACGCGTTATTCCACGGCAGGCGACACGGTGCTGCTCAACGCCCAGCCGTTCGCGGTGGCGTGCAACAAGGGCCAGATCGCCATCGCCCACAACGGCAATATCACCAACGCCGCCGAATTGCGCCGGGACCTGGAGCGGCGGGGATCTATTTTCCAGGCCTCCAGCGATACGGAAGTGATTCTGCACCTGATCGCGCACTCGTCCGAGCGCACGCTGGCCGGCGCGCTGCGGGATGCCCTGCTGCAACTGGAAGGCGCGTTCTCCCTGGTCTGCCTGGCAGGCGACCGGGTGATCGTGGCGCGCGATCCGAACGGGTTCCGGCCGCTGGCGGCGGGGCAGATGGAGTTTTCCGGCGGGCGGGTCTGCTCCGTCTTTGCTTCCGAAACCTGCGCGTTTGATCTGATCGGGGCGGTTTACCTGCACGATGTGAAGCCGGGCGAGATGATGATCGTCGGTCCGGAAGGGGTAACCCGGGAG
>CAZMRK010000815.1:0-8054 GCA_964568355.1 uncultured Solibacteraceae bacterium
AAAGCGGCCGCCCTGCTACCATCCGCCACTCCCTCGGCACGACCGAACGATCCTGCTTCCAGGGACATAGCCAGCGCGGGCGTAGAAAAATCCGGTCCAGCGGCGTACCGCGCAGAAACAGCCAGGAAGCGATGCAGGTGCGCAGGCGCAGATGATGCCGCTCCAACCGGGAGTTATAGGCCAGAATCTTGCGCGGCGCGAGCAGGAAGGCGGCCAGGCGCAGCGCGTCGGGTTCGTTCGTAAACAGGACGGGAGCGAGGCCAATACGGTAAGGACGCAGCTTTCGCCGCAGCATGCGGTAAATCTGCCAGGGAGAACCTTCCTGCCGCGGGATGAGGATGTGACGCCGGTTAGGCACCAGTTGCCGGATCTCTTCCACCATCTTTTCGGCCAGCCGCGGATCCCCGCTCAGGAAGGAGACGACCACTGCCTCAGGCTCCTTCTGCAGGAGCCGAAAGAGCCAGGCCTTGAGCCACGTCTTCATTACGCCGGTGCTTCGGTCCCTTTCAATATTCCGTAAGCCGCGAGCGGAAGAAAAGAAACCAGCAGGCAGACCGGGGTATAGCCCCTGGCATCAATGATAGCCCCGAAGGCCGGGGAAGCCAGGGCCTGCACACCACCATAAGAAGCGACCAAAATCGAAGTGGCAAAAGCGGCCCGCGCGCCCCCAAAGGTGTCGAGCGGCATGGTGTACATATTAACGCTGAAAGCGGCAATCGCGAAAATACTGAGAGAAATTCCAGCCGATGCCCAGGCCGGGCCAGGCAGCACCGGGACCAGCGCGCTCGCCAGCGCCAGCACGGAACTGGTTGCGCAGGCCCGGGTACGCGCGGCCACAGCCTCTACGCCTCTTCGCATCAGGTACTGCGAGTACCATCCTCCGGCGACTCCCCCGGCAGTGGCGAAGAGAGGTGGAATCCAGGCAAACCATGCCGCCTGGACCAGCGTGAGATGGTGGACGTCCACCAGGTAAGTGGTGGTCCAGTTCGTCCAAAGCGAATAGCCTGTCATGCTCAGAGCGTTGGCCGCGACGAACGCCCACAGCCTGGAGTGACGCAAGAGTTCCGTTCCGGAAAAGATCGGCTGTCTGGCCGGTTGATGGATCCCGCCAAACCGGGCGGCCACCACATTCCACACGGGAATCCACAGCAGACCGAGCAGCCCGGTCACCACAAAAGCGTTGCGCCAGCCATAAGCCACCGCGATCCAGGTGGCGATGGGTGGCGCCAGAACCAAGCCGAGGCTCACCCCCGCCTGATTGAGGGCATTTCCCAGGGCACGCTCGCTGGGCAGCAGATACTGGTGAATGGCTTTGCCCGCTGCGGGAATCCCGGCGGCTTCCGACAGCCCGAGGACGGCCCGGCAGCCGGTGAGGCCCGCCATACCGCTGGTGAACCCCGTCCAGATGCCGGAACACGACCAGACCGTCACGGCCAGGCTGATGGCCCGATTCAATCCGATTGAATCGATCAGCAGGCCGGCAAACGGCGCGCTGATCGCATAGGTGATGGAGAAGGCGGTCAGGAGGAAGCCGTAATCGGTGTTCGAGAGATGAAATTCGGCGCGCAACAGCGGGGCGAGCGTGGCCAGAGTCTGGCGGTCCAGATAGTTGATCGCGGTGGAAAGGACGAAGACGCCAAGCACCAGCCAGCGTCGGGGCCGTCCGGATGGCTTCACTGGAATTCGATGGTGGCTACCTCACCCGCGGTGGCCAACTTCGCATTTGGCTTTGGAAAATATTCGGCCGAGATACGCCGGTTCTTCTGTGGGCCGCATCCCAGAACATGCTCGCCGCCTCCCAGAATCGCAATCTGGGAGGGATCCGGGATCAGCAGGCGGATCGTTTTCTGGTTGTCGGTCTGGATCACAAGCCGTGCTTGGCGCCCGAGGCAATCCACTTGTTTGAGTGCCCCCGTAGCCTTGCCGGCCGGCTTCTCGCCTTCCCACCAGGGGACCACCTTCTCGCCGGTTGCCGGCGCCCGGCCTTGATTGGCCTTGACTTCCAACGCGTGCAACTCCGCGCGGGCCTGCTCTTTGAGCCGGTTCAGTTCCCGCTCCTTTCCCTCGGCGGCCCGGCGCCGTTCGGCGGCTTCGTAATCAAGCCGCTGCTGTTCGATGGCCATGCGGGCGCGGTGAAAACGGTCGCGGTCGGCCCGGTTGTCGGCTGCCTGTTCCGCGGCCCGCCAGGCTTTGGCAGCCTCTCCGAACTTGTGCTGATCCAGGCAGGCTTCCGCCAGAGACTGCCAATAGAGCGTGTTGCGAACGGCGAGCGAAGCCGCCAGTTGGAACTCCGCGACGCGCTTATCCGCGTCCGTCTCCTGGCGGGCAAGCAGAAAGTGCGGCTCCGCCAGTTTGGGGTTAAGCTGTACCGCCTTCTGAAGGGCCGCCAGCACCTTGGCGTGATCGGTTTCCAAACGGGCGTACTCGACGTACGCCATCGGACTCTGCGAACCGGCCTCCATGGCGGACGCGAAATGGCCTCGGGCCGCCTCTGATTCCTTGGCGCGCAGAGCCAGAAGACCAAGACCCTCGTGTGCTTCGGCGGGGAACAAATGGTCGCGGAGGAGGGCTTCGTAGGCGGCAGCGGAGGTCTTCGGAAGCAGCAGGTCGGCCAGGGCGAGGCGCAGGGCGGCGGGCTCGACCGGGAACTCCGGAAAATCGTGTTCCACGTTGATGGGACGCGGCGACAGGTTAACCGTCTGGAAGTTTCCAGCGGCCAGGTAGGTGGCCGCCTGCTTCTCGATCTCGCCTGCCGTCTTGCCGATCGCGTTGCGATAGGCGGCGTCCTCGGCAACTCCGTTGCGGAGGTTATATAGCAGGACGCGCAGCTTCCCGTAATACTCCGGATCGACGGCCAGCAGGTGAACCAGAGCCCAATCCGGCGAGCGCTCGACGGGTGGCGTGCCCAGCTTGATCAGGATGCCGGTCACCTGGACGGTTGAAAACAGATCTGCCAGGCCGCGCTCGATATGCTCCGGCATGCGCGCTACGCTCGACCCCAGCAGCAACTGCGTAGCGTCATGAAACACGGCGGAGGCGACGGGGGCGCCGGAGGTTAGAACGACACCGAAGCGGTCCCGCCCGTGCAAAAAGGGAGCAGAACCCGACCAGCCGGCCGCATCCTTGGGGGAGCGGAACAGGAGGATCCGTACGGGCATGGAGGTACGCAGGTCTGTATCGCCTACAACCTGCCCCAGCCCGTGTCGGAATTCCTCAAAACGCACGAGCATCTCGCGGCCGGCCCGCGCGCCGGCATTGGTCCAGACTTCAAATGGGCCGGATTCGAAGCGAATCCACCGATCCTCGGCATAAGCCGCCACTGCCAGCCAACACAGGATCAGCAGACGCAACAACATGTCACTGTTATTATCGCGCAGGGGCGAGCGCGGTTTTCGCTGTGGGTTTTCGTTTCGGGCAGTTCGCGGAGGACTTGCTATAATACAAAAGACTCGTCCTCAAGCGGCGCTATCGTCTAACGGTTAGGACGGAGCCCTCTCAAGGCTCAAATACGGGTTCGATTCCCGTTAGCGCTACCAAGTTTCGATGGCTTCAAAGCCGTGCTCATCCGAAACCGGCTTCCACTGAGTTCCTTGCTACGCCTGTTTAGTACATGCTTCAACCAGTTGAAAAATGCGCAAGGATGATCTCGCCGCAGCCCTCCTTCCCGCTCTGGTCTCTCCTGCCCGGCGAGCCACTGGAACAGACGGTAGCGCGATCAGACCTGCGCTGGTCCATCCTCGCATCGACGGAGCACCGCGGGTTAACGCCGAACTGGAGTATCGGGGTTCTGGACGCCACCCTTGATGATGGTCATGGCGGTGGCGATCAACGAGCTGGCATCGGCGAGATTGGTGGGGATGACGAGACTGTTGCCGGCCTTGGCCAGGTTGCCGAACTGGGCGACGTACTGCTCCGCCACCCGAAGTTGGACTGCCTGGAAGCCTCCGGGAGCTTCGATGGCTTCGGCGACGCGTCGAATTCCTTCCGCGGTGGCTGTAGCGATCGAGAGAATCGCCTGGGCTTGGCCCTCGGCTTCATTGATCCGCTGCTGGCGAACCGCCTCGGAGGCTTTGATCGCCTTCTGCTTTTCGCCCTCGGCCGTATTCACAGCGGCATCGCGCACCCCTTCAGAGGTCAGGATAACAGAGCGTTTCTCGCGTTCGGCACGCATCTGCTTTTCCATGGCGGAGAGGATGTCCTGGGGCGGGTTGATGTTCTTGATTTCGTAGCGAAGAACCTTCACACCCCAGGGCTCGGAGGCCTTGTCTACTTCGCTGACCACGGCCAGGTTGATCTGGGCCCGCTCCTCGAAGGTCTTGTCGAGATCGATTTTTCCTACTTCGGAACGGAGGGTTGTCTGGCAGAGCTGAGTAATGGCGAAGGTGTAATTGGAGATCCCATAGGAGGCCCGCTCCGCGTCGAGCACCTTCAGGTAGAGCAGGCCGTCCACCCCCACCTGTACGTTGTCGCGAGTAATACACACCTGTTCGGGGATGTCGATGGCGGTCTCCTTGAGGGAGAGGCGGTAGCGGATCACATCGACGAAGGGAGTAAGGATGTGAAAGCCGGCCTGGAGGGTACCGGAGTAACGCCCCAGACGTTCGACGACATAGGCCGCCTGCTGGGGCACGACCACCGCAGTCTTGGCGAGGATCACGATAGCGAGGAAGATCAGGATGAGGACGATTAGGACTCCGGCGGTCATCTGGTTCTCCTAGATTCTGACATGTAAAGTGAGACCCTCAATGTCCTCCACCCGGCAGCGGACGTCAACGGGAATGGGCGCCGTGCCGGTATTCAGGGCAGACCAGGAGGAGCCGCGCAGTTCGACCTTTCCGATCGCCTGGGGAGCGATGGCTTCGAGGGCCTTGGCCGTTTCACCGACCAGGGAATCCACTGGTTGGGTCCTGTTCCGGAAATGGAACTTGCCAAGCAGCGGCTTGCGGAGCAGCGCCACGCACAAGAGGGAGATGGAGATGAAGGCGAGTCCTTGCGAGATAAAAGAGGACAGCAGGCCGGTGGACACGAGAATTGCCGTTGCGATCGAGCCCACACCGAAAAAGAACAGGAAGAAACCCGTGGGTAGCAGAAGCTCCGCCAGCATAAGAATCAGCCCGGCCATTAGCCAGATCCACCAAGCCACGGTAATCGGAACTATCTCCACGCTAGAACGGAATGTAACATAGAGCGTGCTCAAATAGGGGAGCGGCGATCCCCAAATCGGATTCGGTGTTGGGAGTGGATTGAACCAGACCGCGATTCCTGCACAATCCAGGAATTCTCCAGGCAGGCAGTTCGGCCAGGCGCTTGGCCGCAAAATCTATTTTTTTCGACCGTAGTTCAATGCCGGAACTGAGCCGCGCGCGTAAGCAAGCGGACAAACCAATCATCCGGTCATAGCACTAGGCCTGCCTGAGACCCAGCAGCCTGCCAAAGATTTTCTGAAGTGCAGCCGCACAAGGGTTACCCAGGAATACCCAGGCGATGAAGCGCAGCAGAAGCGGCACCCGAAAGTGCGGATCGGTCGCCCGGCGGCGCTCGATCAACTCCCGCAGCATGTTCCGCGGGTTCTCGCGGATCTGATCGAGCATTGCGGTCTGATGGACGCAAGAGATGCCACAGAATGGCGCACAGTCTTTGATGATGGTGAATTGGCGCCCGATATCATCGAATGTGTACTCGGCTAGCGGGATGCCGGGATGGCCGCGCTGCTGCGAGCACCAATGGACCAGCCCGTCTTCGCAGATGTAGAGAAAGCGGGCTCCGGCACGGCAGTGCCATTGATTCGGGAGACCGCGGGCCAGGTTCTCCTGAAAACGATCGTAGTGGGCGAAGGAGAAGACCCCGGTTTCCAGACGACGAATGTCTTGATAGATGCGGAACTGGGCTTCGGGGAGAGGCGCGCTTTGACCAGCGCCATCGTGTGCGATGCCGACGGTGCTATGGAAGCCCAGCGAGCGAGCGCAATGGGCGATCGTAAGGGCATCTTCGGGATGACGGACGGCGATGCCCAGGACGGAGTTGATCGTGACAGAGAATTCGGCTTCGCGAGCGATCCATTCGAGCTTGCGATGCAACACTCGCAGGGACTTCATAGAGATCTCGTCAGGTTCAACGTTGTCAACGCTAATTTGCAGGTAATCCAGGCCGGCGTCGTTAAGGGCGTGCACCCGCTCGGGCGAGAACAGATAGGCGTTGCTAATGAGCGTGGCGATGGCGCCGCGGGATCGGATGCGGCGGATGATGTCTTCAAGTTGTGGATGGAGTAACGGTTCACCGCCGCTGATGGTGATGATGGATACGCCGAGGTCCACGAGCTTGTCGACACGGGCGAGCATATCGGTGAGGGGAACGGGCTGAGAGGAATGGTCGAACTCATTGCAATATACGCAGGCGAGGTTGCAACGGCGGATTGGAATGATCTGGGCAAGCACTGGGCGCGCACGTTGCTGCATGGCGTAAGCGAACATGCGAACCTCGCGGCGTCGGCGATCCAGGGCACGGAATTTCTTCCGCAGGGATTTTCCAGCCAGCATTTCGCCCACCTGGTTACATTATCGCCGCGAAGCAAATAGGATCGCCAGCAGCACCACATGCTAGAGCGTGTCCCCCCGCTTTCCTGGGACAAATGGGTACCAGTTTCGGTACGACAGCTCAAGCTCCAAGCCCGATTGGGCGACTTCTGCGGATCTAACGCCCTTCCGGCGTCACGACGGCGGCGGAAACCAGTTCGAGCACGGCGGGTACGCCCGATTGGGGAATGCGTCTGGTGGCTTTCCAGCCGCTGCGGGACCCGTCGTACCCGCCGGGCTGCGGCAAACGAGTCAGGGCCGGGTCGTAGGCCGCGTCGTTTCCTCCGAGCTTGTAGATCACCATGTCCAGCGAGGGCACTACATAAATCGCGAAACCGCCCGCTCCGGATTTCCAATAGGCATCGCGCGGTGCTCGCGACACGTGCCCGTCCTGGTTCACTTCAAATTCCAGGCTGTAGGGGTAGTGCGGATTATAAGGCGACGGCCGCCCGCATAGCGCCACGTAAGCGGCGGGCACCAACTGCTGATTGTTCCATCGTCCCTGGTGCAGCAGCAGGTAGGCAAAGCGCAGCGTATCGGTGGCGTGCAGCGCGATGCTCCCGGCGCCGTTCGCATGCGGCAGCGTCACACCATTGCGATACAGACAGTAATTCCACGCACCCCATTGCATGGGCCGCCCGAGCTTTTCCGCGATATAGTCCTTCAAATCCATTCCGACCAGGTGGCGCAACACGATCGAGGCGATATGCGGCGACGGAGAAGAATAGGACCACCCTTCGCCGGGCTTGCACCACAAAGGATAGCGGATGGCGCTCATGTCCAGTCCGAGCGAGCGGTCCTGCGGGACAGGCTGCAGTTTGACTTCTTTCCCGTGCACGTAACCGGATTGCGTGCCCTCTCCGTGAAAGCCGGCGGTCATGGTGAGCAATTGACCCATCGTGATTTCGGCTTTGGCCGGGTCATCCAACGGAAAGGCTTCCGGGAGGTATTCCTTGGTGAAGACTTTGGTATCGAGGCCCTGCGGGATCCGGTCGCGTTTCTCCTGGAGCATGATGCCGCAGGCAATACTCGTGAACGCCTTGCCGCAGGACGCCATGTCCGGATTGGCGTTGCGGTGGCCTCTTCCGAAATACTTCTCGTAGACCAGATAGCCATGGCGCACTACCACCAGGCCGCCGTGCTGCGTGGTTTCCTGCGCCAGTTGGAACGCTTCGTCCAATTTGGTGCGATCCACACCGGCCACGGCACGCAGCTTTTTTTCGCTCGCGCCGGTCAGGGACCGCCAGCCGCCCTTCTCGTCCGGGGGCGGGTAATATGTGGAGGCCGCCGGCAGAATCTGGAGCGATGTGAACGCGAGCAGGAGCGCGATGCCGGCCCGTGCACACATGCCTACGCCAGCACCTCTTGAATGACTTTGCCGCCCGTGTCCGTCAAGCGCTGATTGCGGCCCGCGCTGTAGTAGGTCAGGCGCATATCGTTCAGGCCCATCAGGTGCAGGATGGTCGCGTGCACGTCGCGCAT
>CAZMRK010000816.1:0-5551 GCA_964568355.1 uncultured Solibacteraceae bacterium
CTCGCCCATCTGGCCGAAGCTGTCCACCTCCGGCCGCGCTCTGCCGAGGCCCAGAACGCGTTGGGCGAAGCACTGCGCCAGTTTGGCGAATCCCGGAAGGCGCGCGAGGCCTTTTCTCAAGCTGTGGCGCTCGACGCCAAACTGGCTCCAGCGCGCGTCAACCTGGCCCTCATGTTTGTCGAAGCGGGCCAATTCAGTCAGGCCGCGCCGCATCTCGATCGCGCCCTGGAGTTGCTCGGAAGCGAGCAGGACGCGGCCTTCGCCCATTACCTCCGGGCCAAAATCTTCACCGAAAAGGGAACGGTGGAGAAAGCAGCGGCCCACCTGGCCCAAGCCGTCAAACTGCAACCGGACTTCTCGGAAGCTTGGTCCGATCTCGGCCAGGCTCGCAAGACCCTGTTGGATGACGCCGGAGCCTTGGCTGCTCTGGAGCGGGCCGTGAGCCTGAACCCGGAAGGGGCAGTCGCCCGCTATCGCCTGGGTGCGGAGTACCTTCGCCAGGGGCAGGCTCATCGGGCTTTACCCCACTTGCAGAAAGCCCTACAACTGAATCCGCAGAGCCAGTCCACGTTGTATAGCCTGCAAATGGCCCTCCGGGAAGATGGCCAGCCCGAACAGGCGGAGCAGGTCAAACGCCGGCTTGCCGAACTGCTGCGGAAACGGGATCAGGCAAGTCAACGGGGCTTACAGGCGATTCAGCTCAACAACCAGGGGGCGCAATTGGAAAAATCCGGCAATCTGCGTGGCGCGCTGGAGAAGTACCAGGCGGCTCTGGAACTCGATCCCAATCATGTCGGCATCCGCGTCAACGTAGCTGCCGCTCTCCTCCGCCTGGGAGATTGGCCTCGGGGTATCGCGGAACTGCGCGAGTCCCTCCGCCGGGACCCCGAAAATGCCACCGTCCGGTCCGCGCTCGAGCGAGCCCTCGCGCAGGCTCCCCCCGGCACCGTCCCGCATCCCTAAGGGTCCACTGCTCGGCCGGCCCCTCGACTCTGGAGTCCTCGGATCACAGCAAACGCATGGCCTCCGCCGTAATACTCAAGATCCTGCCGCATGCCGGCTGGCCGGCTGTCGCTTACTCAAGATTTTTCAATATGTTAGCGAGACGCGCCCGGTCGTTCTCAGGCTGGGCGCGTGCAGGCAGGTCCTCCCGCCTTCCCGGTTCAGGCGTTCTGGTAGTACCCCCGATATAACCCTTAGGGGTAACCCACTACATGAAAGTCCGAATAGAAACCTGCGAAACAGGCGCCTTATCATAGCTCAAGATCAGAGGGCACCGAGATCTCCTGAGGTAGTATGACCAACGAAAGATTGATCCTCTTCGATATGGAAGCGACCGGAGGAGACGGCTGCGCCGTTCGCCTGCCGGGCGGGACCCGAGTTGTTGTTTTGATGGCGCCGCTGCACACGACCGAGGGCGACGTCGCATTTGTAGTTTCCGGTAAACGGTACCAGATGCCGCTCCCACGCTTCCTGGAAGCGACCGTCGACGTGGTGGATGAGGACACGGTACGGCCTGATGCCCTCGCAGACGAACGCCGGACCCTTCCCAGCCCTAAGCTGAAGTCTTCTTCCGGCGGTATGGCTGGTCAGTTCGCCGGCCCCGTTCCCGCAACCCCCGGGACCTTTCCGGACTTCAGCAAGGCCGGTTCTTACCGCAGGGGAATTGCCTCCGTCCAATTTCGTTCCTGACGCCTCCTTTTTCTCAGACTTCCACCTCCTGGAACCGGGTATATAATCGCGTCCATTATGTGGAACATCCTACTTGCCGAAGATGATGAAGCATTCCGGTGCTTGATGAGCCGGGTGTTGGCGGGTCAGGGTTACAACGTGATTGAGGCGGGGGACGGCATGAGCGCCCTGGATGCGGCTCGTATGCACCAGGGCCCGATTCACCTCCTCTGTGCCGACGCTGCAGTCACGCGCATGGACGCATTGGCTTTGGCGGACAAGCTCAAAGCGGCTCATTCGGAGATGAAGGTGCTCATTGTCATGCCGCGCAAAAGCCTGATGCTGGTCGGTACGCGTCCAATTACCGAAGTGCACCCGGAGTATGGGGTTCTCCAGCGGCCGTTTTCTCTCGATGAGCTGACCGATAAGGTGCGGGCCATGCTGGCTACTCCTCAGGAGCAGCCGGCCGCGCACACCTGAGCCGGCGGCTCGCTGGAGGGGCACTGAAATCTTGACGGGACCCCGTCGTCCTGTGCGGCAGGCGTGAGGAAAGTTCTATCTTGGAAATAGGCTGTTTTAGCCACCGCGCAGTCTTTGCTGTTGCTCGGTTTCCCTATTGCAATGCCCTGCTTCTTCGCATTGGTGCTCATTCTCCTGGGTGTTCCCGCCTTTCCGCAGGCTTCGCAGGAAACTCCAGTCTTCCGCGGAGGGGTCTCCCTGGTGCGCGTCGATGTGCAGGTGTCCGATCGCAGTGGCCGCCCTGTGCCGGGGTTGACCGCTGATGATTTCCAGGTCTTCGACAACGGCCGGCTCCAAAAGATCGTTCATTTCGGACAGGAAGCGGAGCCGCTGGACCTTCTGTTGCTGCTCGATGTGAGCGGCAGTATGCATCGCTTTCTCGAAGAGATGGCCGCTACTGCCGGGGCCGCCCTTCGGCCGCTGACTTCAGGGGATCGCGTCGCCGTGATGCTGTTCTCGCGGGAAGCGGCCGTGCGCCAGTCGTTTACCGGCGATTTTTCCGCCGTGCAATCTGGAATCCGCCACGCCCTCAATGACCGCAGCCTGGGCAGCGGAACTGCCATCAATGCGGCTCTTCTGGCGGCTGCTGCCTACCTGCGGCAGCAGCCCGAGCGCGGCCGCCGCGCTATCCTTCTGGTCACCGACAACGTCGCTCTCAACTACCAGACGCCCGACAAGGCCGTCATCCGCGAGCTCTACCGTGCCGACGCCGTGCTCAACACCATCTTGATCGGCAAGCAGGTGCATCCCGATCCGGTCAAGCCGGGACAGTATCAGAACCCCGACTTCACTCAACCGGATTGCTTCAAAATCACTGCCGAAACCGGCGGAGAGTTCTTCGAAGCACGCAAATCGCGCAATGCTTTCGCCGCGATGGTCGATCATCTGCGTGCCCGCTATGCGCTCCATTACGAAGCCCCGCCGGATGGCGGCGATGCCTTTCACCGGATCCGTGTGGAGCTGGTGCCGGCAGCCGCAGATCGCTACCGCGGCGCTGTGCTGCGGGCGCGCGCCGGTTACTACGCCAGATAGCGGCCGGCTCACAAGCGCGTCTTGCCAATCCGCTTTCTCCCGGCAACCAGCACCAGAATGCCTGTCCCGATCAATAGATACGAAGCAGGCTCCGGTGTATAGGGTGGGACGGGATGCTCTGGCGGAATGAAACCGCCCGGCGGACTTGGATCAACGGGGTCTGGAGCGTCGGGCGGTGTCGAAGGATCGTTGCCCGGCGGAGTTGGGTCGCGCGGAAAGTCCGTCCAGGAGCAGCATGGAAGGGGAGGCGTCATGGTTCCCACGGTTGGCTTGAGCACTGTCTGCGCGGAAGGTTGGCTGGGCCGCGCGGCGGCCACAAATACCGGCGCCGTCGTCGTGAATACGTAAGGAGCCAGCGAATCGGGAACCCTCACACCACCGGCGTCTGTTGGCAACTCTGCGGAGCCCGGTGGGGCAACGGCCGGTGGGGCTTCCTGCTCGCGGGCGCCCCCGATACCAAATGGTCCTCCTGCCGTGCTCCCATATGGCAGCGGAGCTGCATTCCCGTCCCCGGTGGGCGCCCCTGAGGAAAACTGGGGCAGGAGTACCGCTCGTAAGGGGAGGCCGGTACCAAATAAATCTGGTACCAGTGTGGCTTGCCCTCCTGGTTGACCCGCTTCTGCCCAGCCAGGAGCGTCGACTGCCGGCGTGTTCCCTGGCTCCGGCCAGTCCAGCTCCGCTGCGGCAACCTCCTCCTTGGCTACAGGCTCCTGCGGCGTCTCGGAGATCCGATTGCCGCATCGCGCCCGCGCCATCTCCACACCGTCGGTGAGCAGCGTTTCCCCCGCGACTAAATGAATTGGCTTCCGCGTCCAGTAGATGGATCCGCCGACGCGGTAGGACACAAAGACGGAGCGCTCGGATGATATCCGCAGCGTGCGCACGCGGTCCAGCCGGAAGTCGGCGTAGTGGCGCGCCGCCACTCGATCGGCCGCCAGGGCTGCCACCAGCTCCGTGCGATTGTATGCGCCGCCTGCAATCACGGAGTGCCGGTAGATGATGCGATCGGCTGGCCCGGCCGCCTGCTTGGCTTCGCTTGGGTTGTCGATGCTTTGCCGGACGGGCAGCCGCCCGCGACTCCAGTTCCAGCCCGCCAGCAATGCCGCGACCACTGCGCCGGCCAGCACAACACACCAGCTTCGGCACCGCTTCGAGCGTTTTCGTAGCCGAGACACACGACGCACGTAGGGCATAAGTCGGGGAGAGAAGATGCGAAATGTTCCGGAGGGAATACCAGAAGCAAACTCAGAGGGAGCCACATGAGCAGTGCTCTGGTCGTAGTGACCAATGGCAGTCGAGATCCCTGCGGTAATCTGTCAATTCCATTTTCAAGGTCTAGCTCTTGAAAGAAAATAGGACAGCGGGATTAGGTCGTACTAAACCCGGTGCCCGCCGGAAAGAAATTTCAGCCGGCTATCTACCTCCGAGACAAATGTCGTTATAGAACCTGAGGCGATTTTCTACTGCTGTTAGAGTGAGAGGGTGATCCTGTTTCTCCTCCTCCTGGCCTGGATCGCCGGATCTTTGGTCTATTGCGTTTTGACGATCGTGGCGGCACGGCGCTATCTCTCTGTCCGGCTCCCCTCGCTGGTCCGGAGCGTGCCCATCAGCATTCTGAAGCCGCTGTCCGGCAATGATGAGGGACTGGCGCAAAACCTGCGCAGCTTTTTCGAACAGGATTATCCGAATTTCGAAATTCTGCTGGCTGTGCGCACGGATGACGATCCGGCCGTCCCGGTGGTTCGCAAAATCCAGCAGGAATATCCGCAAGTCTCTGCGCGGCTTCTTTTCACGGGAGAGCCGCCCTATCCCAACGCCAAGGTCTACAGTCTCGATACCATGCTGGCTGAAGCACGCCACGATCTGCTGGTCATGAGCGACAGCGATATCCGCGTCACGCCCGATTTCCTGCGCACCCTGGCCGCCGAGTTTGAGGATCCGCATGTGGGGCTCGCCACCTGCCCCTATCGCGCTGTGCCCGGCCGTAGCTTCTGGTCCCTGCTCGAATCGATCGGCTTGAATACGGAGTTCCTGGCCGGCATCCTGGTGGCTCGCATGCTCGACGGCATGAAATTCGCCGTCGGCCCCACCATCGCCGCGCGGCGCGACACGCTCGCGCTCATCGGCGGCTTTGACCAGCTCAAAGACTATCTGGCTGAAGATTTCGTGATGGGTAAGCTGGCCGCGGAACGGGGCTGCGGCGTAATTCTCTCCTCTTATGTGATCGAACACCGCATCGGCAGCCAGCGCTTCTGGCCCAATCTGGTCCATCGCCTGCGCTGGAATCGCAGCACGCGCCGGTCACGCCCCTGGGGCTATGTCGGGCAGG
>CAZMRK010000817.1:0-3683 GCA_964568355.1 uncultured Solibacteraceae bacterium
TCGCAGATTCCACGCAGAATACCTGCGTTCAGGGCAAACCGGGTACAGGCAACGAATTTCGCAAATGCGGCGAAATTCATGCCAGTCCCCGTTTTGCAGCGTCGTTTCCTATTGGGCAACATTTGCGACGCACTACACTAGCCTGCCTGGACCGGGCCGTCGTGCAGGGCGATCGCGCGCTCGGTATTCGTGTTGTTCAGGATGTAGACATGGTACTCGCGTCCGGGTGGGGGCACTCGGATGACGATATGGCCCTGGTGGCTGCGTACCTGCTCCATGGGTCCCCCCACGACAAAGCGTGCCTCCTCCATCGTATTGGTAGAGTAGACAGAGCGCTTGCCCGGATAGAGCTTCTGATTGAGCATCCGCAATAGGGCACTGTGGCTGGGATGCGTGGGCGACCATGCGGAGATGATATGGGTCTTCGGCTGGGTCAGCGCTAAGAAGCGTTCGTTCGCGCCATCGACGAAGCCGTGGTGGCTTACATGAAAGACGTCGATTTTGCCGATCGCTTCGGCAATAGGCGTCTCCATGTCGTGCCAACGCGGCGTTCCATATTGGAGGAAGCCGTTTGTGTCGCCGCTATGGAAGTACCGGAAAGCTCCGTAGGAGATCAGCAGCGAAGCGCAGCAGACATTCTCCTCGGGATATTCGGACCGGGGCAGGCTGGACAGCGGCGGAAAACACTGGCGCGTCTGATCGCCCTTGCCGGTCCATACTTCTCCGTTGGCGGCGATGGTACGCGCCGCATATTCGGGGTAACGATCCGGGTAGCGCAACTGCATCTGCGCTTTCGACCCGGGGCGCGCTCGCTCCACCTGCCCGCCATTTTGCACGTGCCACTTCAGGAACGCGCGATAGTTATCGATGGTCCGGCCGCGCAGCGGGCTGGGGTAATTGTAGTCGGGCCAGCCGCGATCCAGAATGCGGTGGACCGGAATCAGCGTGGCAAGCTCCGTAATACCGGCGAGGACCCAGTTTCCGTCCTTTGAGCGTGGGCTGGCCGGGCCGGGGTCTCCGATGTGGTCCCCATGGAAATGGGTCAGAAATACGTTGTCGATGCGGACATCGTCGCCGGCGAACGCATGGATATAGTCGGCAATCCAGGCGGCCACCGAACGGTCGCTGTTGGGATACTGCCGGGAGACGCGCCCGGTGCGCGCGGTGGCACCCGCGTCGATCACCAGCGTCGAGCCATCGGGGCACCGGACGAATGCGCAGTTTCCTTTGCCTGTGCTGATGTGGTGGATATCGAGCGTACCCGGGGTCCAGCGCGGCAGGAGTTCCGCCGCGCCGGCAAAGGGAGCAAATGCTCCCAGGAGAAGGAAGTGGCGCCGGTTCATATCAGAAAGAAAGCCGCAGGCCGAGGCGGAAGACACGCTCGTCGAGTCCGTCGCGGCCGGTACCCGCCGTGCTGGTGATCTCAAATACGCCACCGCTGTAGCTGTTGGGATCTCCCGCATTGAGCAGGCGCAGATTTGAGATGTTGTTGCTGGGATTGGCGAACTTGGGCGTATTGGTCCAGTTGAGCGCCTCGCCCCGGAATTGGAGAGAGAATCGCTCGTTGACGCGAAAGTTGCGGAAGAGGCTCAGGTCCGAGTTGAAGCTGGACGGTCCGCGCAGAATGTTGTAGCCGACGCTCCCAAAGCGGGCCTCGCGCACGGGCGCGAACGCCCTCCAGTCGTAGTAAGCCTGTCCGGGACCGACGCCGCCGAGCTTGCGAACCTCGCCTACCAGGTCGGCGCGCTGCTGGCTTCCCGTCATGTTCAGAGAGGTGCTGTCGGAGTAGACCGAAAAGGGCGCGCCCGAATAGAAACTGGTAATGGTGTTGATCTGCCATCCACCCAGCAGCGCCGCGGCGGCGCCGTTTGGCGCGAACCGCTTACCGCGGCCGAACGGGAGTTCAGCCAGCAGCGTGATTTGCAGGTTATGCGTGCGATCGAATGCGAGCACGGCGCGATTGAGATCGTAATACGAGAGCGCCTGCACCAGCGCATTGCCGTCGCTGTTGTCGTTGCAGCAGACTCCGATCGCCTTCGACCAGGTATAGGCCACGTTTAACTGTACTCCGTTGGCAAAGCGCCGTTCGAGCGTAGTCTGCAATCCATTGTAGGCGGCATGTCCGATAGCCGTGGCAATCGCCGTTTGTACGGTGCGGCCGAACTTCAAGTTATACGGCTGGCCCAGGTTTCCACGTCCGGGAATCTGGCCCGCATTCAGGTCCAGCCGCCCCGCCTGGCGAATGGTTCGAGTGCCCACATAACCGACCTGTCCTACAAAGCCGCGGCCCAACTCCCGCTGGATGGTGAAATTCCAGCTCTGCACATAACCGCGCCGGAACTGATCGCCGACGGTCGTGACAGCAACATTGGTAGGAATATCGATGACGCCATTGCCCAGGCTGGGCACGGCGATGGGCGGAATGCCCTCTTCAAAGCGGCGGCCCGCATACCAGTAGCTGTTGGGTGAATTGCCGTTCACGGCAAGCAGCATCGGATAGTTGGTGCGGACCATGCGGATCAGATTCAGCGGGTCCCAGTTGAGGCCGTAGCCGGCACGAATCACCCAGCGCTCGGATGGCCGATAGGCGATGCCCAGCCGGGGCGCGAAATTGCGTTGTCCGAGTTTGACGCCGCAATCGCGCGGCACGTCGCCGATTCCGCAGACCAGCATCTTGTTGTTGTTGAAGTCGTAGCGCTCCAAGCCTCGATCGGCGCGCACCGGCATGGGGAAGTATTCGTAGCGCAGCCCATAGGAAAGCGTCAGTTTGCGCGACGCCTGGAACTGATCGCGCACATAGCCGCTGGCCATGAGAGTACGCGTCGTGTACTGATCGTCGACCTGCAAGGTGCGCCCCCAGCTTGTGGGCATGCCCAGCAGGAACGTGGCAAACGAGTTGTATTCGTTGGCGCTGGGCGCGCCTGGAGCATTCAGCAGAGTGAGGCCGCCGGCGAAACCAAATCCACCGGCTGCGCCGAAGTTCGCGCCGTTGAACTGCGGCTGATTTTCGTTGAGATCCAGCTTAGAGATATCGAGACCGAAGCGGATGTTGTGGCGGCCTCGAATCCAGTTGGCATTGGCAACATATTGAAAGGCGGGATCGTGGCGGTAGTAGGGCATCACGCTGTCGGTGCTGCCGAAGGCGGTAAAACTGGTGATATTGAACGTGGGGAGGCCGCCCTCGAAGCGGCGCGTGCCGTTGGTTCCCGGCAGTCCCAGTTCCTCGCGACCTACGTTGCGGTCCAGCAGAGGCTGCTCGACGCTGGTGTCCATCATCGTGAGGCCGAAGTGGCCGTCGACCACGAAAGTGGGGCTGACCGTATAGGTCGCCGCAACCGTGGAACTCCAGGTCTGGCCCCAGCCGTTGCCGGCATTGCCGCCGTTAATAGGCGGGCCGCCGATCTCGGTTCCAAACAGCGGCTGATTGTAGGTATTGAAGAAAAGCGCGCTCAGCCGGGTGTACATGGAAAGCTTGCTGCCCAGGTTCCAGTTCACCTTGGTGTCGAACGTGTGGCGATCAAAAGTGAACGGCGCGGCGGCGTAGAAATTGTTCTGCAAGCGGCCTCCGCCGATGTTGGGCGCAGGCAGCATACTGAGCAGACGCAGGGAAATCGCGTCCTGGCGCTCGCCCGGGATCAGGTTTCCAGCGAAGGGCGTGCGATTGCGGCCCTGCTGATCGCCGG
>CAZMRK010000818.1:0-4747 GCA_964568355.1 uncultured Solibacteraceae bacterium
CAGCGCCAACAAGTAGCGTCCCGCATTGTCCACGAAGGTTACGTCACGGAGATCGACGGCCAGGCGACGTCCTGACATGGTGGATGCTACGGTACGCCAGCAAGATTCGAGCTCGGCCACCCAGGGACCCGACAGCTTGCCTTCCAACTGGAGCTGCAACGCCTCGGGAGTATCGTGAATGGTGATCTTCAGCATTGCTTGGCTCGGTTCCGAGGGATAGAAGGGCAGGCCGCTTGCCAATCCTGGAGATGCCTGAAGTGCTTGAATTTGAAGGGTAGAATGCAGCAGCAGGGAGGCGCGGGCGGTGAGTTTTTCAGCAGGCTGGCGCCGGAATATTGGCGCCTGACGGCCAGTTGGCACGCGCCGATTCCGGCGGAGACAGCAGTCAGCGGGGGCGGTGAATGCCCAGCTTGCTCATCCGGAATTGCAGGGTGGAGCGCTTCATTCCCAGGCGCGCGGCCGCTCCATTGGGTCCGCCGATCACCCACGCGGTCTCTTCGAGAGCATGCAAAATATGCTGGCGCTCGGCTTCTTCGAGGGTCTGCAGGGGTCGGACGGCCGATTCTCCGGGGCCCTTCAGCTCGCTGAGCGGAATGCGGAGGACCTTGCCGGGCGAGACGATGACCGCCCGCTCGATCAGGTTCTGCAGCTCACGAATGTTACCGGGCCAGGAGTAGCGGATGAGAGCGTCCATGGCCTCGGAAGGGATGGTGTCGAAATGGCGGTTCATGCGCCGCGCAAACTGCTGGGCGAAATAGCGTACCAGCAGCGGAATATCTTCGCGACGGTCGCGGAGAGGCGGGACGGAGATGGGGAAGACGTTGAGGCGGTAGTAGAGGTCGGCGCGGAACTGGTGGTCCTGGACCATCTGCAGCAGATCGCGATTGGTGGCGGCGACCAGGCGCGCATCCACGTGCAGGGTGCGGGTGCTGCCCAGGCGCTCAAACTCGCGCTCCTGCAGGACGCGCAGGAGCTTGGGCTGCAATTCGAGCGGCACCTCGCCGATCTCGTCCAGGAAGATGGTGCCGTGGTGGGCCAGTTCGAAGCGCCCGATGCGCTGCATAATGGCGCCGGTAAAGGCGCCCTTTTCGTGTCCGAACAGCTCGCTTTCGAGCAGCCCGGTGGGGATGGCGGCGCAGTTCAGTTTCACGAACGTGTTCTGGCGGCGGCCGCTAAGATTGTGAATCGCGCGGGCGAATAACTCCTTGCCCGTCCCGGTCTCTCCGAAGATCAAGACGGTGGAATCGGTGGGAGAGACCGTCTCGACCTGGCGCAGCACCGCGCGCAGGACCTCGCTCTGGCCGATGATCTCCTCGAATTCGTATTCGCTGCGGATCTCGTCTTCCAGATACAGCTTCTCTTCGGAGAGCTTGGCATTCAGCTCCTGGATGCGGCGGTAGGAAATGGCGTTGTCGATGGCGATGGCGATCTGGCCGGTGACCTGATTGAGCAGCGCGATATCTTCTTCCGAAAAGTCGTTTTTGCGGCGGGTGGCCACATTGAGCGTGCCGAGGGCGCGCTGGCCCATGAGGAGGGGCAGCGCACACATCACCTGCAACCCTTCCTCCTGGAAGAAGTCGACGGCAATCTGGGCCAGCCCGGTGAGGTCTTCGCGCTGGAAAACCATGGGGACGCGCGTGGAGAAGGCCTTACCGGCGGGAGAGCCGTCCAGGGGCAGGATGACGTTTTCGTGAATCAGCCGGCGGCCGTCCGGAAAATCGAATACCGGGAGGCGCAACTGGCCCAGTTCTTCATCCCAGAGGGCCATGCTGACATAGTCGACATCGAGCGTCTCGCGCAGGCAGGAGGAGATAGCGTTGAACAGATCGCGGGCATTGAGCTGGCGGACGACGGCGTTGTTTACGTTCAGCAGCAGGCGCAGGCGGTCGCGCTCGCGGGCCAGGTCCTGCTGCGCGGCGACGGCGGCCTCGTAATTGAGAACATTTTCCACCGCGATGGCCACGGGCTTGGCCACCTGTCCCATGAATTCAATGTCGGCGGGCGTGTAGGCGTTATTGCGCCGGGAGCCGAAGTTCACCGATCCCAGAAACTGCTGGGCGGTCCGCAGGGGAAGGGCGCAGTAGCTGGTGATGCCCTCGGATCGCAGGATGCGGTAGAGTTCCGGAAAGCGATCGTCGGCCGTCACATCGGGGAGATAAAAGGGCTGGCCGGTCTCCATGATGATGCTGACGGGCGAATGCGAGAGCGGCATGGTCTTCCCGACCTGCACATCATGCGGTTCATCGGCGGCGATCAGGTGGAGGCGGGTGGCGTTTTTTTCCGCGTCGCACAGAACCAGAGCAATGAAATCGAACGGTACCAGACGGTGAAGGCTCTGATTCAGTTCCGCGAAGAGATCCGCAAGCTGCCGGTGGCGAACAATGGATTCGGTCACCTCCAGCAGCGCCTCATAGCGCGTGCGAAGCGTATCCGGATATAGCTGGACATCACCCATTGCGTCTCTCTCCACTATCTCACAGCGGTGAAGGAGGGCGGCGACTGGTCCGCTGGTTTCACGCGCGTGGTTCGGCGGATCTGCCTGTTTGCGCGCGGTTCGGAAAGCGCAGGGTTAGCTGACGTCCTTCCAGGTCTTTTCTTTGCCGGAATAGATGGCTTCGCGAGCCATGATGGCGGTGAGCGTACTTTCGACGGCGGCCGGCGCGGTGTTTTCGATCTTGCCGGTGCGGGCGCCCGCTACGAAATCGTTCACAGCGTCTTGGGTGATGTCGTACCTGGTGGGGACACGGTCGGGTTCGGCGCCCCGGGCGTCGTTATGGTAATAGGTATAGCCTTGGCGAGAGGTGTTGATCACGCCTTTCTCGCAGATGAAAGTTTCCGACACGTCCCGGTAGCCGCCTGCGGAGAACTGGTTGGAGGCGTAGCTGAAGACCACACCATTCTCAAAGTGGAAGGTCACGGCCAGGTTGTCGAGAATGTCACCGATGTCTTTGCGCACCTGGCGGCCTCCGTAGCCTTCGGCGCGAACCGGATGCGTGCCCATGAACCAGTTCACGACATCGAGGTTATGACAGTTTTGCTCGACGATGATGTCTCCGGACTTGGCGCGATAGAAGAGCCAGTTGCGCATCTGCTCTTCGCCGGCGGGGTGCGAGTTGCGGACCGGCAGTCCGCCGCCAAACCAGGAGGCGCGGATCTGCTTGATCTCGCCGATCGCGCCGGATTTCACGATTTCATAGGCCTTGCGATATTCCTTGCCGTAGCGCTGTTGGTAGTCGACGGTGATGCGTTTGGTGGGATCGGCCTTTTTGGCGGCTTCGAGCACACGGCGGCAGCCGGCCGGATCTACGCCGGCGGGCTTTTCCATGAAGATATGCTTGCGGGCGCGCACGGCCGCCTCGAAGTGCTCCGGATGCAGGTAAGGCGGGGTTGCGATATAGACGGCGTCCACATTGCTGGCCAGCAGTTCCTGATAGTTCTTGAAGGTCTTGGCTCCGGAGAACTTGGCGCCGGCGGCGGCCAGTTGATCGTCGTAGATGTCGCAGATCTCGGAGATGCGGGCGAATTCGTTGCGCGCGAAGATGCCGCTGATGGCGGTACCGCGCCGCCCGCATCCGATCAGTCCCACCGTGAGGGCGGAGTTGGCCTGCGATCCTCGTACCTGTTCCGGTTTCAGAATCGTGAAGCCTGCCGTGGCAGCCGCCACAAAGTCGCGCCGTGTCTGATTCGTACCCATAACTCTCCTTTCTTGAAACCTCAGTTTAATATAGTAGAGGGGCAAGCTTCAGCCTGCCCGCACACGTCATCCCTTCTACCGTATGAAGCTTTCCATTCTGATGCCCGTTTACAACGAGCGTACCGTGGTGGAACGGTGCATCGCGGGAGTGCTGGCCGCGCCGCTGCCGGAGGACATGGAACGCGAACTGGTGATCGTGGATGACCGGTCAACCGACGGCACGTATGACATTCTGGAGGGCATCGCGGCGAAGGAACCGGCGATCCGGCTCTACCGGCATGAGGTCAACCGGGGGAAGGGCGCGGCTGTCCGGAGCGCAATACAGTACGCGGCGGGGGATTTTTCGCTGATCCAGGACGCCGACCTGGAGTACGACCCGGTAGAGTATCCGCGGCTGCTGCGGCCGCTGCTGGACGGCCGCGCCGACGCCGTGTTCGGATCGCGCTACCTGGCGGGCGACCAGACGCGCGTGCTGCCGTTCTGGCACTCGATGATCAATAAGACGCTCACCACGCTCTCCAATATGTTCTGCAACCTCAATCTGACGGACATGGAGACGTGCTACAAGGTGTTCCGCACGGATTTGCTGAAGAGCATCCCGATCCGGTCCGACCGTTTCGGTTTCGAACCGGAAATTGTCATGAAGAGCGCCAAGCGGAATCTGCGTATCTACGAGGTGCCGATCAGCTATCACGGCCGCACGTATGAAGAGGGCAAGAAGATCGGCTGGAAGGACGGAGTCAAGGCGCTGGGAGTGATTCTGAAGTTCTGGCTGATCGACGATCTCTACGTAACGACCTACGGGCGGGGCTTGCTGAACAATCTGGCCGGTACGCCGCGGTACCTGAGCTGGCTGGCGCGCACGGTGCGCCCGTACCTGGGAGACACCGTGCTGGAGATCGGCGCGGGCATCGGCAACCTGTCCGGACGTTTGATGTCGCGGCGCTTGCGGTATGTGGCCGGGGAGAAAGATCCGCTGCACCTGCACGCACTCAACAACCGCTTTCTGCGGACTCCCAACGTGAGCGTGCGAAAGATCGACCCGGCGGCGGC
>CAZMRK010000819.1:0-12853 GCA_964568355.1 uncultured Solibacteraceae bacterium
GTAAAGGCCGCGCCGTGCCTCTTCGCCCCGCCGGATTTCCTGCGCCTGCCAGTTGTTCACCAGCGGATAGCGCAGGTCGCCGAACGTGGTGGCATTCAAGTCCACTTCCAGGCGCTCCTGGGCCGGACGCATCAGCGAGCAGTGGAACGGTGCGCTAACCGGCAGAATCACCGCGCGCCGGGCCCCGGCGGCCTTGGCCAATGCGACCACCCGATTCACCGCCCCGGCATGTCCGGCGATCACTACCTGGTCCGGAGAATTGAGATTGGCCGCGCTGACCACCTCGCCCTGCGCCCCCTCTTCCAGCAGGCCGGCCAGTTTGTCTTCCGGAAGCCGTAGCAGGGCCGCCATGGCGCCGACGCCGGCCGGGACGGCTTCCTGCATATACTGCCCGCGGCGGCGTACCAGGCGCACCGCGTCGCCGAAAGCCAGGCTTCCCGTGGCGACCAGGGCCGAGTATTCGCCCAAGCTGTGCCCCGCCACATAGTCCGGGTGGAATCCCAACTCCTCCAGAACCACGGCCGCCGCTGTCGAAACGGTCACCAGCGCGGGCTGCGTATTCTCGGTGCGCTTCAGGTCCTCCTCCGGCCCTTCAAAGCACAGCCGCGAAATCGGGAACCCCAGGGCCTGATCGGCGCCTTCAAAGATCTTCCGCACAGCGGGATAAGTCTCCGCCAGAGACTTCCCCATGCCGGCAAACTGCGATCCCTGCCCGGGAAAGAGGAAAGCTGCTTTCGTTGTCAAACCACGATTATAACCACCGAACGGCCGCTTTAATGGATGGTTCGCGTCTTTCGGTTCATGTAATCCATGAGAAGATACTGCCCAAGTGTATAAGGGGTCGTGAAATAGGCTTTACCCCGGCAGATCTCGGTCACCTTTTGGACAAAATTCACCAAACCGTAATCGCTGGCCAGCATGAAGGTGTTGATCAGAATGCCCTGCTTCTTGCAGCGGTTCACTTCCTCCAGCGTGCGGCTGATGACCAGCGGATCGAGCCCAAAGGCGTTCTTGTACATGCGGCCGTCTTCGAGAGTCAGGCAGCTAGGTTTGCCATCGGTGATCATGATGATCTGGCGCATGTCCTTCCGCTCTTGGTTCAACAGGCGCTGGGCCAGGATCAACCCGTCCCGGGTATTGGTGTAGTAAGGACCCACCTGCACCCGGGCAAGCTGGCTGATGGCCAGTTCCTCGGCCGAATCGTGAAAGAGCACGCAGCGCAGGCTATCTCCGGGATATTGCGTTCGGATCAGGTGGGCCAGCGCCAACGCCACTTTTTTTGCCGGCGTAAACCGGTCCTCGCCGTAGAGGATCATGCTGTGGCTGCAATCCAGCATGAGGACAGTCGCGCAGGAGCTTTGGTATTCGCACTGGTGCACGTGCAGGTCCGAGTACTCCAGATTGACTGGAACCTTGGCGCCCTCCCGCCGGATCGCCGAAAAGAGCGTTTCGCTGATGTTGAGGTTGAGCGTATCCCCAAACTCGTAAGCCTTGGACGCGCCGGAAGCCTCGATGCCGGTGGCCAGATCGCGTGTATCATGCCGGCCGAAGCTGGACTTGCCGAGCGAGCCCAGCAGGTCTTTCAACGTCTTGTACCCCAGGAAATCGAGGGATTTGTCGGTGACCTCGAACTTGACTTTGCTATCCGGCGCCTGGCCGGTGCCGGAGGAAGGCGGCCGCTCCCCGGAAGGCTGTTCGATGCTGATCTGCCCCTCGTCGACCATCTTCTGCACCAGACGATCGAGCAACTGGTCCATCTGCTCGGGCGAAAGCTGCTGCAGGCGCTCCATCATCTCCTGCAAGTGCTCCTGGTCGAACAACTGACCCTGTTCGAGCGCGTGCTGGATAGCTTTCTTGAGATCTTCCAGCGTGTGCTGGTTCATCTCGTTGAAGCGCATGTACTGATTATCGAAGCCGCTTTCCAGCAGGAAATCGGAAAGCGCCTGCAACAGATCTTCCGCGTCAATGCCGAAGTCTTCGCCGGTGAAGCGCGAATACTTGATCTTCATACCGGACTCCTGAGTGCGTCAGTTGTATTGCCGCCGGAAGTTCGGACGCTGCCCCTCTTCCTTCCCCGAACTTTCGCGCTTGCGTTCCTCGGCCGTGTACCCGCGCTCTTCACTGCGGCTGATGCGGCGATGGGCATACAGTCCTTCCAGCACGAATTCGCCGCAGGACGCCCGGAGCGCGTCAGGCTCATTCGCTCCCAGACCAAGCGTTTTCACCTTCTCCAGAAGCCCCTGAATCATGTTGAGCTGCCGGACCATCTCCTCGCAGGATGTCATTTCGTCGAGCTTCAGCGAGCCGCCCAGATCGAACCACTGCACGATCTGCGCCACGTTGGTCCCTTCGAAGTACTTGTCGTAGATTTTCCCCACAGCCACACGGATCAGCTCGCGCGCCACCGTGTCGCCCCCCTTCAGCTCCCCCTCGTATTCCAGCTCCAGCTTGCCCGTAATCGAGGGCAGCGCCGCGTAGATATCCAGCACACGCGGAACGGCCACCGGCTCCCGGGTCATGAACGCGCGCCGCTCCGCGCTGGAGACGACGTTCTCCATCACCGAGATAGGCAGGCGCTGTGAGACGCCGGAGCGCTTGTCCACGCGCTTGTCTTCGCGAGCCTGAAAAGCCAACTGCTCCACAATCTCTCGAATGAAATCCGGGATGCGTAGTTCCACCGTCGATTTACGGTGCAGCCAGGCCTCCTGCTCGGTAATCGCCAGCCCCTGATCGAGCGAGGTCGGATAGTGCGTGCGAATCTCGCTGCCGATGCGGTCTTTGAGCGGCGTGATGATCTTTCCCCGAGCGGTGTAATCCTCCGGGTTGGCGGTGAACACCAGTAGCAGGTCGAGCGGCAGACGGACCGGGTAGCCTTTGATCTGCACATCTCCTTCCTGCATGATGTTGAATAATCCCACTTGAATCTTTCCGGCCAGATCGGGAAGCTCGTTTACCGCGAAGATGCCCCGATTGGCGCGCGGCAGCAGACCGTAATGCACGGTCAGTTCATCGGAGATGTCCTGCCCGCGGCGCGCGGCCTTGATGGGATCGATGTCGCCGATCATATCGGCGATGGTCACATCCGGCGTGGCGAGTTTTTCAACATATCGATGCTCCGGTCCCAGATAGGCAATCGGCGTTTCGTCGCCCTGCTCCTGAATCAGGTTCCGGCATCTCCGGCAGATCGGCCGGTACGGGTTGTCGTGGATCTCGCAGCCATCCACGTAGGGTACGGCTTCATCGAGCAGCGAGGTCAGCATGCGGATGAGCCTGGTCTTCGCCTGCCCCCGCAGCCCCAGCAAAATAAAGTTGTGGCGTGAGAGGATGGCATTGACCACCTGCGGCACCACGCTGTCTTCGTATCCAATAATGCCCGGAAACAGCGCTTCACCGCGTTGAATTTTGCAAATGAGATTGCTGCGAAGTTCGTCTTTGACGGATCGTTCCGCGATCCGATCTTCAGACAGCGCGCTCTTGCGAAGAGCACCCAGAGTGCGGGGTAAATCCCAGGTGGCTTTGGTCAACTGAACCCCCCTTCCGCCGATTGTAGCAGAGCCAACCCGAAGCGCGACTGTAAAAGTTAGAGCACGGCGCGTTTAGGGGCCTGCGGGACGGTTGACCTCCAGATTGAACTCGAACGTGTCGGTGTTCGTTCGTACCACCACGTGGCCTTCTCCCAGCGGTTTGCCTGCGGTCTCGAAAAAAATGGCTCCGTCGGTCGATTGTCCCGTGCTTAGCTTGGTATCGACAAAAGCGATGGCCGAAGCTGCCGCCGCGGCCTTTAGCTTGGTCGAGGAGACCTCTGCCAGAGCCGCTTGCCGCCGGGTCTCGTAGCCGTTGGTCGACTTCATTTTCGAGATGCCGTAGAGAGCCGCCTCATAGGCCGAGACCAGCTTGATCACATCATTCCGGCCGCCTTTTTCGATCAGCAACTGGACGACCTCGCGCGCCGGCCACGCGCGCAGAACCGTGCCGTCGGCTCGCACGAAATTGAAATCCACGGGCCGGATCGTGTAAGGTCCCGGCGAGCCGTTGGAGACGGCCACTTGTAAAATCGCGAAGTCGCGGACGTGCGAAGGCAGGCGGGCGTACATGACCGTCATCCCTCTTTTGGTGAGGGTCTGGTACTTCAGTCCGTTCGACTCGAATTCGATGACCTGGGCGAAAGCGAGGCAACCTAGTCCCACCAATAGCGCCGCTCCCCGGCCCAGCCGTAAGTTCATGCCTCCATCTTACGCTAGATAGTCGCCGCACACGGCGCGCGATTAAAAGAGCTTGCGCCCGGTCATTCCCGGACCTCTCTCCACACCGAACAGGGCCAGGATCGAGACCGTCAGGTCTTTCAGCTCCGGATCGGACACCCGGACCGGGCGGCTGCTGAAGAGGACACCGGGTACGGCAGCGGCATCGATGCAATGATCGCCGATCCAGGCGTCCTGGTTGTCTTCAAAAATCACGGGTGGGGCTTCCCCCAGCGCCGTTTGCCAGGAGACGCGATATCCCGGGCTGTAGCCCACGATCATGTCCGGCGGAGAGCCCGGCGTGCCTTCCGGCGTCAGAGCGACGCTCGTCACGACCCGATTTCCGTTGGCCGGATCCCGCCAGGCAAGTAGTTGCTCGCGCAATTCGGCGAGCAGGTCCCGGCGCTCCTGCCCCTTCGCGTTCACGTACAGTCCGTTCAACCCCAGGGCATAGGCTTTCTTGGTTTGCCAGAGCCCCTTTGTCCATAGCCAGGCATTCAGGTGGACCATGCGGTCAAAGGTGGTGAACCCATGGTCGGACATGACGATCACCTCGGCATCCCCGGCTCGCCGGAGCACCTCGCCAATGGAGGCGTCGACGGCCCGATAGATCTCCAGCAGCTCTGGTTCGTGTTTTCCCCACAAAACATGAGAATTCTGGTCGATGGCGGAAAAGTAGAAGAACAGTAGCCCACCCTGGTAATGCGCCAGCGAGTAGCGCAATAGCCGGCGTTCTTCGGCGAGCACTTCATGGCTCTGCGAGAGGAACTCCGGAAGATCGAACACTCCCTGCCGGAGGGCGGAGGTGTCTTCTGCGATCCCCTGGGTATAGAACGGCCCGATCTGACGCGCTACTTCGCGGCTGTACCCCGCCGGCTCGGAGACCGGCAGCTCGGGCGCGCGCGGGTCCACGTTCACCGGAGAAACGTAGACCTGAAGTTCCGGGTGTAGCTGGCGGGCGTAGATCCGGATCATCCCCCTCGCCGTGGCAAGACCACGAATCAACGGGAACTGGACGGAGAGCCAATCCGACCACTCACCCTGTTTCACGACGGCGATCGTGTCGCCGGCGGTGATCCGCGCGACCGGCTCGCCCGGATCCACATCCAGCGTCACCGAAACGAACGTAGGCCGGCCGTCTTTGCGCAGCGAGTTCGGCGGCCCCTCGATCTCGAGGACTGCCCGGTTCGACTCCAGCGGGCGCAGCGCCACGATCCGTCCGCCCGCCACATCCCGGGACTCTTCGCCCGGATCGTCGGTGAAATAGGTGAAGGTCCCGAAAGTTCCGCGCAGGTCCGGAACGCCCATCCCCGCCAGAGCCACGCCGGCCCGGATGGGCGGGTAATTGGTGGGCATCCGGATCACGGTCACCGGAACATCCTGCTCGGCAAGAAGCTCCCAGAAGGCCCTCCCTTTGCGAAGGCTTTCGACCCGGGCCTTCGAAAGCGGGAGCCGGTAAGGTCCCAGAGGTAGAGTGAAGCGCGGCTCTTCGGTTCGGCTGATGGAGGAGAACGGCTGCAACGTTCGAGGATCCCGATGGACAAAGTCGAAAATACCGTGGACGGCCGGATCGGTCCCTGTAATAAAAGTCGACCAAGCCACTGGACTTTGCGGCGGCGTGGTGGTTCCTAGTTTGGTGAAGTGCAGCCTTCGGAGATGCGGGAGATCCTCTCGATGGCGATCGACAAACTGGGGATCCATCCCATCGACCCCCAGGACGATGACCTTTTTTCCGGTAACGGAGGGGTGGCTGCCACAACCCCCCGCGGCGCACAAAAACGCTGCCAAAAAGCAGCGTGATACGGCGCCGATTTTAGACCGCGTCGGGAACAATATAGGGCGCCCGGTAATTGCGAGTGAGCAACTGGTTGGCTTCCTCGTCGCCGACAAAACGCCAGGTGGCCGGATCGACGGCGAGGCGCCGGCCCGTCCGGTAGCTGATATTTGCCAGGTGGCAGAGGGTGGCAGAAGTCACGCCGATTTCCACCTCGGCGTTTAGTTCCTTATAGTTCCGGCTGCGGACAGCCGCCAGAAAATTGGCCACGTGAGGCGCCGTCTCGCTGCCCACCTCCATCGCTTTCTGGGAGTCCACCAGTTCGCGCTTGGGGCCTTTATAGACGCGATAACCGGAAGGATCCAGCGTCAGGTAGCCTTCGCTGCCGAAGAAAATATTGCCCACGAAGTGGTTACCGCGGCGGACGTCGCCTTCACCGGGCGTGATCAACCCGCGCACGTCGAAGACGATCCGGGTAGGGCCATACTCCAGGGCGGCGTACTGGGTATTTGGAGTTTCCTGATCGTCCTGGTAGACAAACTTTCCGCCGGTGGAGACCACGTGGGTAGGAAGGCCGCAGTTCTGCATGCCCCAGCGCGCCACATCCATCTCATGGGCGCCCTGGTTGCCGATGTCGCCGTTGCCGGTATCCCAGAACCAGTGCCAGTTGTAGTGGTAGCGGTTCTCGCTGAAGGGACGCATCGGCGCAGGGCCGAGAAAACGGTCCCAATCGATGCCGGGCGGGACCGGCGTATCGGGCGTATGACCGATCGATTTGCGGGGATTGAAGCAAAGTCCTTTGGCCTCATAGACCTGACCGATGATCCCCTGGGCCAGCGCTTCCACGGCTTTGCGCTTGTGGCCCTGGCTGCGTCCTTGCGAGCCCACCTGGACCATGCGCTTGTATTTGCGCGCGGCCTCAATCATTTTGCGGCCCTCGAAGATGTTATGACAGGCGGGCTTTTCGACGTAGACATCCTTGCCGGCCTGGCAGGCCCAGATGGTACCCAGCGCATGCCAGTGGTTAGGGGTGGCAAAAGATACGGCATGGATCTCCCGGTCCTCGAAGACCTGCCGCATGTCGGTATAGGTCTTGGGCTTATGGCCCTGGGCGCGTTCCACGAACGCGACTGCCCGCTCGCGGGCAGCCTGATTGACGTCACAGACGGCAGCGATGGAGCAGTTTGGCTGCCGGGAATACTCCTGAAGATGGTCCTGGCCGCGTCCGCCGATCCCGATGAGCGCCACGTTAATGCGCTCGTTCGCCCCGAGGACAGGGAGCGCCCGGCTTGCCACTACCGCGGCTGTAGTGGTAAATAGAAAACCACGCCGACTTGGAATTTTCATGAGAACTATCCGGATCGGATTATACAGGTATTTCAGTGGGAGTGGGCGGCCAGACGGTAACCGGATCTGACCGGGATTCATCCAAAACTAATGGGAGTGATGGGGGAACAGTTTAAACGGTCCATAGCGATCTTCCTGCTCGCGAGCTTTCCAGCCGCCGCGGCGGCGCCGGCACCCGAAGCCCCGGTGGACCAGTTCCAGCAGCCGGGAAGCCAGGAACCCGGCCCCCCGCAGCTTAGCAAAAAAGACATCGAACTGCTCGACGATATCTCGCGCCGGTCGTTTAAGTACTTCTGGGAACAGACCAACCTGCGAACGGGCCTGGTGCTGGACCGGGCGGAGACCGGACGCAGCCAAAATGGAAAAGCCTCCAAGCCACCACAACAGGAAGGTGTCGCGAGCATTGCCGCCACCGGCTTCGGTCTGACGGCGATTTGTATCGCGGCGGACCATCGATGGATCGGGCCGGAGCTGGCGCGAGAGCGGGTCACCACCGCGCTGCGATACTTCGCGTACTCGGCGCCGCAGCAGCACGGCTGGTTCTACCATTTTCTGGATCCCGAAACTGGAAAGCGCGCGTGGCAGAGTGAGGTTTCTTCCATTGATACGGCGCTCCTGCTGGCGGGAATTCTGACGGCTCGCCAGTATTTTCGCAATGATCCCGAGATCTCCCAACTAGCCACGCTGATCTACGACCGGGTGGATTTCCCCTGGATGATGGACGGCAGCCAACGATACTTCTCCCATGGATGGACGCCGGAGGCCGGATTTCTGCGGTATCGCTGGAACACTTACAGCGAGCTGTTGATCCTCTATGTGCTGGGTATTGGATCACCGACACACCCGATTTCGCCGCAGACCTGGGACGCATGGAAGCTGCCGTTCGTGGATACGGGCAACTACACCTATGTAGGCGGAGGTCCGCTGTTCATTCATCAGTATTCGCTGGCCTGGCTGGATCTGCGGGATCGTTTCCCTTCCTCGCAGCCGCCGGTGAATTCGACCGTCATCCACCTGGATTCGCTGTTGCCGCAGCGCAACTATCGTTTGAACTACTACGCCAATTCGATCGCGGCGACACGGGCTCAGCAAGAGGTCTTCAGCAAGCGGCTGGCCCAGGAATATTCCGGGTACTCAAAGAACGTCTGGGGGGTTACCGCTTCAGACAGCACGAAGGGTTACACGGACTGGGGCTCCTCCGCCACGAACCCGCGCATTGACGGAACGGTGGTTCCGAGCGCGGCTGCCGGCTCGCTGATGCTCACGCCGGACATCTGCATTCCAGCCGTGCGAACAATGCTGGTGAAGTTCGGCGATAAGATTTACAGCCGCTACGGATTCGCAGACGCATTTAACCCCACCACCGGATGGGTGAGCCGCTATGTGATCGGAATTGACGTGGGCATCACATTACTGAGCGCGGAAAACCTCCGAACGGGAAGCGTTTGGCAATGGTTCATGAGCAACGCCGAACCCGAGCGCGCGCTGGACCTGGTGGGCCTGATCAACATCCGCCATCCTCTGCAAAACTACCAAATCCCTCTGGTTCCTTCTCGAAAAGACATGGTGATCCACCTGGAGCCGGAAACGAAATAAGCCGGTTCTGTTCGCGGCGGCACACTGCACCTTTCCGGAGCTGTGACATTGGCAGATCCGGTGCTACGCAGGGTGCAGCCTATGTTGATCTCATTTGAGCATGTCCCGTTCCGTAAGGCAGGAATTCTCCTGGCGCTTACGGCGGTTTCCGCATTTGCCCAATTCAATGCTAATGTCACGGGCACGGTCTTTGACGCCAGCGGCGCAGTGGTGCCTGGCGCCAAGATTACGCTGAGGAGCAACGACACCAATCGCACGCAAACGGTGACGACCGGCGACAACGGAATCTATCGCGTTTTCCAGCTTCCGCCCGGCAACTACACGGTTGAAGCCGAAGCGCAGGGTTTCAAACGGGCGACGGTGGGCCCTTTCGTAGTGCGGGCCGAGGAACCGCGCACGATGGACATACACCTGGAAGCGGGCGAAATTTCGCAAAGCGTGACGGTGACGGCGGAAGTGAATGCCGCTCTGCAAACCGAGAATGCCAATATCGGCAGCACGATCAATGCGCAGCAAGTGCAGACCCTGCCGCAATTCGGCCGGGATCCTTATGAACTGTTGCGAACCACACCGGGCATTCTGGGCGATTCAGGACGAAGCAGCACGGGAGGAGCCATCGCACTACCCAACACGACCGGCCCCGGCGGCTCCAATTCTTCCATTTTTCAGACCGAAAACCAGGTGCAGGTGAGCGCGGCAGGCCAGCGGGTGCAGTCGAACAACTACATGGTAGACGGCATCAGCGTGAACAGCCTCAACTACGGCGGCGCCGCCGTGATCACGCCTAACCAGGAGTCGGTGAAGGAGATCAACGTGGTGGCGACCTCCTATTCGGCCGAGGACGGGCGCAACACAGGGGCCCACGTGAAAGTGATTTCGCAAAATGGAACCAACCAATTCCATGGAAGCGGATTTTTCAAATACAACACGCCGGGGTTGAATGCCTATAGTGCTTACGGCGGCTTCGACAATGCGCCGCCCACCCGCGTGGAACAGAAGTTCCGTCAGTTCGGCGGCAGCTTCGGCGGACCGGTACTGATCCCGCATCTATTCAACGGCAAGGACAAGCTGTTCTTTTTTGCCTCTTACGAAGGGTTGCGCAACCACACCTCCAGCTACCAGACTTCGTGGGTAGAGACACCAGAGTTCCGGCAGATGATCGCCTCGCAGCGGGCCGGCAGCGTAACAGCCTCGGTGCTCGGCTCGCCGGGCATGCAGCCCAGTGTGCGGGCGGTCCTGCAGCCGGATTGCGGCATTTTTAACAATGATCCGGGACGCTGCCGCACAGTAGGAAGCGGGCTGGATATCGGATCGCCGTATGGAGCCGTGGGGCAGTACGTTCCGGGCAACTCGCTGGTGGGGGGAGGCCTGGACGGAATTCCCGATATTCAATACGTGCAGTTACGCCTTCCGCAGGCTCTGCGCGGGAATCAATATAACGGGCGGGTGGACTACTATGCCACGCCGCACGACCAACTGGCATTCAGCAGCTATCTGACTGCGCTTTCGACCAGCAGCGCAGATCCGGACAGCCAGGGCCGGCCTTCCAGTACAGTGCCGTTCAAGCCGCTCAATACGCTGGTAACGGCTATCTATGTCCACACTTTTTCGAGCAACCTGGTCAACGAACTACGCTCGAACTTCACGCGATTCGCCGCCGACAACACGAACAGCACGGCGGTGGATTTCGGTATTCCGCGGGTGGAAGTGGAGGGCCTGCCTTTGCCCAACGCGCAGCGCATCCGCTTTGGAGCACCGGCGACCGATACCAGCCCCGCGAAGTTCGCGCAGAACACCTACGAGACGCGGGACAGCGTGATCTGGACGCGCGGGGCATGGACGCATAAGTTCGGCGTGGAGACCCGCTGGGAGCAGGACAACAGCAACTACATTGGAGGAGCGCGGCCGGATTACTCCTTTGTGGGCCTATTCAACCTGGCGAACGACGCTCCGGTATTCGAGGGTATTGTGGCGGACCCGCGGACGGGCAGCCTGCCGGTGGTGCAGCGGTATTTCCGCACACACTACTGGGGCGGCTACAGCCAGAACGACTGGAAGATCCGGCCCAACCTGACACTGAACTTCGGGCTGCGCTACGAGTATTTCGAACCAATCCGGGAAGCGCGGCAACAAATGAGCAACTTTGTTCTGTCCAGCACACCGGGGGAGGAGTTTATCGGGGGCAGAGTGGTTCCCGGATACAATCACCTGTTCGATCCCAGCCGGCACAATTTCGCACCGAAGCTGGCAATCGCCTGGAGCCCGGACCAGAAGACGGTGGTGCGGGCGGGCGCCGGGATCGCATACAACCGCCTGAACGACGTGCTCTTCATCAACGGGCGCGCCAACCCTCCCTATACGGCACGATTCTCCCTGTGCTGCGGCAGCGACCAGACCGACCCTGCCAACCCCACGGGCAGCGGCCCCTATGCAGGGGGAACCATTCTCTACACGTTAGGGCAAAGCCGTTCGGCGTTCAGCTATCCCGCCAACCCGAACCTGGCGGTGGGAATCGACCCCGTGACCGGTGGAGTAGGAGACCTGGCGGTGGAAGTATATGGCGCCGGCAGCTATATGCCGAACTCCACAGCCTACCTGATGTCGTTCGAAGTGCAGCGCAGTCTGCCCTTTAACATGACAGCGACCGTGGGGTATCAAGGCGCGCTAGGACGGAAAGGCATCCGCCTGGTGAACCAGGCGTACCTCTATGACACGGGCGAAGACCGGCGATTTTCCGCGGTGTACTTCCCGACTCCGGACGTGAACTCGAGTTATCACGCGCTGAATCTGGTACTGCACAAGCGAATGTCGCGCGGACTGCAGATCGATGCGGCGTATACGTGGAGCAAGAGCATCGATCAGCTTTCGACCGAAGGGCCGGGCTCTTCCAGCAACCAGACCAATCCCGCGTTTCCCGCAACCGAGCGCGGTCTATCCGACTACGATGCCACGCACCGGTTGACGGCAAGCGGGCTATGGGAACTTCCCTTCCTGCGAAAACGCACGGATTGGCTGGGAAGAGCGTTTGGAGGCTGGCAGCTTTCGAGCATCCTTACGTTCCACACCGGCTTTCCGTGGACGCCGGTGACCGGGAGAATTCAGTCGGTACAGGTTCGCAACGCCGACACCATCAGCCCGACAAGGCCGACCCGCTATTTCGGCGGCGCAGGTAGCGATAGCTCGAACGATGCATTCATCACTGGCTCGAATTTCCCATTGGGAGGGCCGGCATATTTCGACATCGAGAATCGCGGCCAGCCGGGCATCGGCAGAAATTCATTCCGAGGGCCGCGGTTTTTCGGAGTGGATGCTTCGTTGTTCAAGAACGTGGCCCTGACGGAACGCTTTCAGCTCCAACTGCGCGGCAACGCGTTCAATATTTTCAATAAGCTGAACCTGTTGCCATTTTCGTTTGGTACGGAAAGTACCACAATCGAGAATCCGAATTTCGGCCGCTCTTCCGGAGCGCTTTCCGGACGGGTGATCGAGTTTCAGGCGCGATTGGTGTTTTAGCGCGCTGGCCGCGGTGGGATTGAAAAAATGCGGGGACACGGCAATCAGCCCGCGTAGATAGGGGAGAGTAAGAAGTTCGTTGCGTGCAATTCTTGCCCGTTTTCATCGTGCGAGGACGCACGAGGCGCGGGACCGGATGCGCGCCGCGCAAGAAGTGGCCAGGTGTTTGCTTGGCTGTGAAAGCGGGAGGATCCCGAATGAAGCAGTTCGCACGGCGCATCCAACGTTGTGTGCTACCCGCGGCAGCGGTGCTGTTGGCGGGGGCCGGGCTGGCACAGAACGCGGGACAAGAACGGCCCTCTTCTCCGCCGCCATCGCAGCAACGCAGCGATAGCCCCAAGAGTGTGACCGGCTGCCTCACGAAGGCAGGCGGCGCCAATCA
>CAZMRK010000820.1:0-4734 GCA_964568355.1 uncultured Solibacteraceae bacterium
CGAAGTTTGGTGCCCGACATCCCTAAGACGCCGCTCGCGATTGGGGTGAAAAAGACACTGGATTTATTTGAAAGGTTGAAACGGCGCGGAGCCATCCAGGGGAATGTACCCTAGCGTACGCAGCTATTGAGCGGCGCATTGAGGTACTGTCGACGGTTCTGTATGCTGAATGCGGGTGAGTGCATCCACGCGGATTTCGGTCGGACTACGTCAAAGATGGAGAAATTAGCTGCTTCCGATAGCTCAGTGTACCGGCAGATCTTCGAGAGCAATCCCCTGCCGATGTGGGTTTTCGATGCAAATACTCTTCAGTTTCTAGACGTGAATGCTTCTGCCCTTGCGCTGTCAGGCTATCAGCGCGAAGAACTGTTGTCCATGCGGGTGACTGATATCCGCGAAGGTTCACAGGTCCAGCGCGCGGGTGAGCGCCGCACGGCGCTGAGAGACAACCCCCAGTACTGGCAGTACCGGTTAAAGGACGGGCGGGTGCGCGAAATGCAGGTGAGCACCCGCAACATCCGTTTCGGAGGCCGGCGGGCGCGGCTGGCAGTGGTGCTGGACGTGACCGAGCGCCGCTCGCTGGAGGATCAGCTCCGGCAATCGCAGAAGATGGAAGCGGTCGGCATGCTGGCGGGCGGCATCGCTCACGACTTCAACAACCTGCTCACCATCATCACCGGATACAGCCAGCTTCTGCTGGCGAGTGTCCCAGCCGGCGATCCCAATCACACCTCCGCGGAACAGATCATGAGAGCGGGAGAGCGCGCCGCCGCGCTGACGCGCCAACTGCTGGCATTCAGCCGCCGCCAGGCGGTACAGCCCAAGGTACTGGACCTCAACGCGCTGGTTTCGAGCATGGGGGTCATGCTACAGCGGCTGATCGGCGAGGATGTGGAACTGCGGCTGGCGCTGGGCTCGGACCTGGGGCGCGTGAACGCCGACCCGGGACAGATCGAGCAGGTGGTGATGAACCTCGCGGTGAATTCGCGCGATGCTATGCCGCACGGAGGCGCCCTGACCATCGAAACCAGCAACGCCGAAATCCCGGAAAACTACGGCAGCGGGCAAATGGCGGTGGCGGCGGGCTCTTATGTGGCTCTTTCGGTGATGGACACCGGATCGGGGATGGACGACGAGACGCGCTCGCGCGTGTTCGAACCGTTCTTCACGACCAAGGGGCTGGGAAAGGGCACCGGCCTGGGTCTTTCGACGGTCTACAGCATTGTGAAGCGCAGCGGCGGCAGCCTGGAACTCACCAGCGAACCGGGCATGGGGACGCGCGTGACCGCCTATCTGCCGCGCATCGATCAGCCGGCGGTTCTCGAATCGGAGAAATCCGACGCCATCACCAAGCGGGGCTCGGAAACGATCCTGGTGGTGGAGGACGAGGAGATGGTCCGCACGCTGGTGCGGCAAACGCTTGAGCGTGCGGGATACCGGATTCTAGAGGCGGCGGATCCGAGCGCCGCGCGGCGCATCTGCGAAAGCTATGCGGGGCCGATCCAGCTTCTGGTCAGCGACGTAGTGCTGCCGAAACAGGGCGGTCCTCAGTTAGCTAATGAACTGCTGGAGCTGCGTCCCAAAATGAAGGTCCTGTTCATGTCCGGGTACGCGGAACAGTCGGCTGCGCAAGGCTTGGCGAAAGCAGAGAGAGCGTTTCTTCCGAAGCCCTTCACGCCAGCCGCCTTGACCCGCAAGGTGCGCGAAGTGTTGGAAGACGACGGCAACGGGCTCCGGACGCGGGGCGCCGGCGCGTAGGACCGGCCTTCCTCGCGCAAGGGAGGAACGTTTCGCTACAGTGGGGAGAGGTAGCCATGTCTCTCCACGACAAGTCTCTTCCCGACAACCGTATCCAGCGCGTTTGCGTCTATTGCGCCTCCAGCGAGAAAATTCCGTCCGTTTATCACGAAGCAGCGGCACGGCTGGGCGCCGAACTGGCGCGGCATGGAGTCACGCTGGTGTACGGGGGCGGGGGACTGGGCTCGATGGGACGGCTGGCGAACGCCGCGCTCGAAGCGGGGGGCCAGGTGATCGGCATCCTGCCGCGCTTCATGACCGATCTGGAGTGGGGGCACCGCAAGCTGACCGAACTGCACCTGGTGGATGACATGCACGAGCGCAAGCGGAAGATGCTGGAGCTTTCCGATGCGGTGGTGGCGCTTCCGGGCGGATGCGGCACCTTCGAGGAGCTGTTCGAAGCGATCACGTGGAAGCGCCTGGGGCTGTACTTAAAGCCCATCGTGCTGGTAAATGTGAACGGCTTCTATGATCCGTGCGTGGAACTGCTTGACCGGGCAATCCGGGAGCGCTTCATGGACACCAAGCACGCGGCGATGTGGACGGTGGTGGCCGAACCGGAAGGCGTGATGGAGGCGCTCACCGGGGCGCCGGAGTGGACGATCGAGGCGCGGGCATTCGCGGTGCAGCGGTAGGATCAAGTCCCCCCGATTCCGCGACAGTGCCTTGACATCCCGGGCATCCGGCTCTACTCTATATCTCGAATGTCTAGGCACGAGGAAAAAGGACCGAGCGAAGCCGAGCTGCTTCAGGGAACGCTCGACATGCTGATCCTCAAGGTGGTCGCCGGCCGGCCCATTCACGGATATGCGATCGTGCAACGGATCCAGCAGCTTTCCCGCGAGGCGCTGCAGATTCGTCAAGGCTCGCTCTATCCGGCGCTGTATCGATTGGAAAAACGGGGTTGGCTGAAAGCCGAATGGAAGACCACTGAGGGCGGGCGCGACGCCAAGTACTACAGCCTGACCAGGGCCGGGCAGCGGCAGTTGGAGGCCGAGACGGCGGGCTGGAAGCGCCTGTGCGAAGCGATCTCGCTGGTCCTGGAGACTGCGACGGAATAGAAGGCGGGAACGATGATGTGGATCTCGTGGTTCCGGCGGCGCCGTTGGGAAAACCACATGGATTCGGAATTCCGCTTCCATCTGGATAGCCTGGTTCGCGAATACGTCAGCCAGGGGTTGAGCCGCGAGGCGGCGGAGCGGCGTGCCCGTTGCGAGTTCGGCGCGCTGGAATTGGCGAAGGACGAGTGCCGGGATCAAAGGCCGGCCCAGTGGCTCGATCATTTCGGGCGAGACGTTCGCTATGCCTGCCGGTCCCTGCGACGGAGCCCCGGATTCGTGGCAGCGGCGATTGTCACGCTCGCGCTCGGAATTGGCGCCAATGCCGCGATTTTCAGCGTGGTCTACGCGGTCCTGTGGAAGCCGCTTCCGTATTTCCAGCCGGACCGGGTCTATCGAGTGGGAGTGGCGATCCCGGAGCGCCGCGACCAGTTCGCGAGTCTGCCGGCGCGCATGCAGGATTTCCTGGAATGGCGCAAAGCGAATACGGCATTCTCCTCGATCGCGGACCTGACGCCCGTGGAGTGGAGTAGGTGTCTATGGCGTGATCAGCCATTCGGTGGCTTGCCGAACGCGGAAATCGGACTGCGAGTGGCCCTGGGCGCTACGAGCGGGCATGTGCTGCGCGGACTGCTATTTGGAATTGCGCCGGCCGATCCGATTTCGCTGGGCGGCGTGGGTGCGATTCTGCTCCTTACGTCGAGCCTCGCCTGCTATCTTCCGGCGCGCCGTGCGGCGCACCTGGATCCCATGGCCGCGTTGCGGTATGGATAATACCGCTGGACTACACGGCGGATCGTAGGTGGTAGGTGACGTTTCGGACGTACATCCGTCCAACCTGGTCATGAAGTACTTGCTTACTGTACTGGCGATCGCACCACTCTGTGCGCAGACGGCGGAGCAACTCGAAGCCCACGGCGTCTCGGTTGCCCATATCCTGTATCAAGGGAAATCCGCCGTGCGTCTGGACGCGCTGCCTGACGCAGCGAATGGGGAGTCCTACGCGGTTCTGAAAGACAGCCGGTTTCACAATGGGACCATTGCGGTGGAATTGGCCGGCAAACCGGCTGCCAACGCAGCATCGGGAGCGCGCGGATTCATCGGAATCGCGTTCCGGGTGCAGGGCAACCGGTACGAGTATATTTACCTCCGTCCGACCAATGGGCGGGCGGAGGACCAGATCCGCCGCAACCACTCGACCCAGTACGCCGCTCATCCGGAATTCGATTTCAGCCGGCTGCGAAAGGAATCGCCGGAGAAATACGAATCGTACGTGGATCTGGAGCCGGGGGCGTGGACGAAATACCGGATCGTGATCGAAGGGACGAAGGCGCGGCTCTTCGTGCACGGGTCGACGCAGCCTTGTTTGATCGTCAACGATATGAAGCTTGGCGATTCGACGGGCGCCGTCGCCCTTTGGGTGGGGCCGGGGACGGAAGGCTACTTCGCGAACCTGAAAGTCACGCAGTGAAGCAGGGGACCCTGGTTCGGCGAATCTCGACCATGACGACCTTTGCTCAAGACTGGCCGCCGCGCGGCGTCCACACCCGTTCGAGCGCCGGACCGTATTAGTCTGTAAGCATGCGCGTGTGCCTGCCCCTCTTTCTCGCCGTCCCGCTGTTCGCGCAGACACCTTGTGCCGACCTGGCGCGCCTGCGTAACGTCACTGCCGCCATACAATCCGCAACGCACTGTCGGGTTTCCATCACGCTCCGGCCTGCGGCCGATTCTGAAATCAAGTCCGAAGTCTGGCTGCCGGTGGCTTCCGTGTGGAACGGCAAGCTCCTCATGGAAGGTGGAGGCGGTTTGGTCGGCAGCATCAACACCGGAGGAATGACGCATGCCCTTCGCGAGGGCTATGCCAGCGCATCCACCGACA
>CAZMRK010000821.1:0-7735 GCA_964568355.1 uncultured Solibacteraceae bacterium
GACCGCGATAGCGGTGTCCCTTCGCCCGTACTGGTTTGTGTTCGACGAGATACCTTTGATGACGCCGGGCATGAGTCCGGCCAGGTTCGCGAAGTTGCGGCCATTGAGCGGCAGATCCGTGACCCGCTTCTGCTCCACGACGTTGCCGATCGTAGCGTCGTCGGTATTCAGGATGTCGCCCCGAGCGCTAACCTCGACCGTCTCGCTCACCGCGCCGATGCTCAGTTGCATGTCGACGCGGGCTTTTTGGTTCAATTGCAGAATCAGCCCACTCCGGACCTCCGCCTTGAAGCCTTCTTTTTCGGCGCGGACCGTATATTCACCAGGAGTAATATTTGTGAACACGTAGGTTCCGGGTTCCCCGGTCTTGGTCTGCCGCTGCTGGCCGGTGGCGACGTGGGTGGCGGTTACGATGACACCGGGCACGATCGCTCCGGTCGTATCTTCAACGACGCCGAGAATTTGAGTGGACTCGCCTCCCTGCGCAAAGACGCTGCAAGCAAACGCAAGGCAGAGGACAACAGCTTTCAAAGGAGCATGAACCATTCTTAATCTGTCCTTAGTGGGCGCATTATATCTCGGAGGGTAGGGATTTTCCGACAAATCTTTTGACGGATTTGAGGCGCAGTACTGCTACGCCATCAACGTGCGCTGGGATTAAGCTGCGGACGCGTGTTTGATTGTGGCGAGACCGTTCACAGGTCGAGATGGCCGGTGCTGTCGCCGAAGGACTCCATTTCGATGCCGGCCCTGTTCAAGAGCGTCACGAAGAGGTTTGCGGCGGGAGTTTTGTCGGGCAGTTGCATGTGCCCTCCCCGGGCGCCCGCGACTAGCAGGGGGAGGTTTACGTTTGAGTGCGAATTGCCATCGCTGAGCGCTCCTCCATAGAGGATCGCCGAATGCTCCAGCAGGGTGCCGTCGCCATCGGAGGTGGCCTGAAGCTTCCCAACGAAATAGGCGAAGAGTTGGGCGTGGAAGCAGTTGATCTTCGTCACTTTCTCGATGAAATCCGGATGGCCTCGGTGGTGCGTCAGGGGATGGTGCGGATCCGGGACGTCGATCTCGGGGTAGGTCCGGACGCTGCCCTCGCGGCCCAGCATCATGGTGCTCACCCTTGAAAGGTCGGTTTGGAAAGCGATGACCTGCAGATCGAACATCAACTTTACGTATTCGGCATATTCGAAAGGGATGCCCGAGGGCTTCTCGATCGGAGGAATGCGGCTGTCTTTTTCCGAGGCGGCGGTTCGTTCTTCGAGTTCGCGGACCGAGGTGAGGTACTCATCCATGCGCCGCCGGTCTGCGGGCCCGAGATCGCGTTCGAGACTGCGCGCAGTTGCGCGGGTGAGGTCCAGAATGCTGCGGCGGTAGAGGGCGCGGCGTGCGCGAGTTTGCGGATCGAGGCTCGGATCGACCGTGCCGAAAAGGCGTTCGAACAGAGAGCGCGGATTCGTTTCAACGGCCAGCGGCGAATCGGGATCTTTCCACGACAGGCTATTGGTATACGCGCAACTGGACCCGGTGTCGCAGTTGCCAACCATACGGGAATCCTCGCAACCGATCTGCAGGGAGGGCACGCGGGTTTCCGAAGCCCACCTCTTCGCGGCTACCTGATCGAAGGTGGTGCCCGCATGAACATCGGCCCCGGCGGTTAATTTCGGAGGGCAGGCAGAAAGAAAACTGCCGGAGGCCTTGGCATGGCCGCCGCCTTGTGCTTTGCTGGCGGCATTGTTGCAAAGCCCCGAAATGACGGCGATCTGCTTCCGGTAAGGTTCGAGCGGCTTGAGGACACGCGTGTAGGAGAAATCCGGGCCGGCTTCGGCGGGCGTCCACTGATTCATGATGACGCCGTTCGGAACATAGACAACGCCGATGCGGCGTACCGGTTTGGCGGCACCGCCGAACGCTGGGGTCATTGCCTCAAGGAGCGGTAGGGCGATCGCGGTTCCGGTTCCGCGCAACAAAGCACGGCGCGAGAGATGCTTTCCGGTGACAAAATTCATCTGGATGAACCTCCGGCGCTTGCGGAAAGTTGCTGCGTTTCGCGCGCGCGCTTCATTTGAAAAGGTAAACTCTTTACGACCTCGAGGATGAGCTGGGAGAAGCGGTAATCATGCGCCGCCACACCGGCCTCGATGGACTTCAGCGCCGGGCGGTCGAAGCGTTCGAGACCGCGGCCTAAGGCGTAGGTGACAATTTTCTCGCTGAGTCCCGCGACAAACGCATCACGCCGTTCCAGCAGGAGCGTCTTCAGTTCCTTGGGACCCCGGAACGTCTGACCGCCGGGGAGCGTGCCCGACGCATCTACGGGAAATTTCCCATCGGCGTCCCGCCAGGCGCCGATGGCATTCAGGTTTTCCAGTCCGAAGCCAAGAGGATCCATCTTGGAATGGCAGGAGGCGCAGGCGGGGTTGGCGCGATGCGCTTCCATCTGCTGCCGCAGGGATGCCGACTGTCCCACCTTGGAATCATCCAGCGCCGGTACGGAGGGAGGAGGCGGAGCCGGGGGTGCGTTGAGAAGATTTTCGAGAATCCATTTGCCGCGCAGCACCGGCGAGGTACGGGTGGAATAGGAAGAAAGGGTCAGGATACTGCCCTGAGCGAGAATGCCGCCGCCGCGTGGCGTGTCGCTCATATCGACGCGACGGAACGCAGCACCCGAAATACCGGACACACCGTAAAAGCGCGCTAGGCGTTCGTTGAGAAAGCTGTAGTTCGCATCCAGAATGTCGAGGACACTGCCATCATTCCGAACGATATTTTCGAGAAACAGAGCAGTTTCGCGGCGCATGGCATGGCGCAGGCTCTCGTCGAATTCGGGAAAGCGCTGGCCGTCGGGGCGAACCACATCAATGTTGCGGAACTGAAGCCACTGGCCGGCGAAGTTCTCTACGAGGGCATCCGACTTCTTATCGCGCAACATCCGGCGCACCTGCGCCGCCAGGACGGCGGGTTGCCGGAGACGATGTTCCGAAGCCAGGCGAAACAGTTCCTCATCCGGCATGCTGCTCCAGAGGAAGTAGGAGAGGCGCGAGGCCATTTCAAAATCGCTCACCGGGATCTGGGCTTGCCCCGCCGTAAGCGGACGATCCTGCTCGATTCGATAGATAAATGCCGGAGAAACCATGACGCCTTCGAGCGCCGCGGTGATGCCTTCTTCAAACGAATCGCCCTGTTTGCGGACCAGCGCGTAGAGTTTGAAATACGGATCGGCTTCATTCAGCCGCAGGGGACGTCGAAATGCGCGCTGCGCATAGGCGGCGATGATGGTGCGGGCGCAGGAATCCGTGCGCGCGGAGCAAACAAAAATGCGGCGAAGGCTTTCCTGGGAAGGCCCCGCAGCCTGATCAAATGGGCCGCCGATATCGATCGATTCGAACCGATGGTCGATGCGCGTCTCGATCGCGTCCGTTTTGATAGTAGTGCCGAGTCTGCGGAGCGTTTCGATATCTTTCTCCGTCAGCTTGCCGCGCGCGCTGATGAGAGGAACGGGAGGCCGCGTGGATGGTTCGGGACCGCCATAGCTGGGCGGAAGCCCATGGTATTCCTTCAGGTAGGAAGCCGAAACGAGGTGTTCTCCAGCCGGGACGCGAGCGCGGAATTGACGGACCTGGCCTTCCAGATCGGTGGCGTCGACTTCGAGCTCCTGTATCATCTTGCCGTCGATCCAGACGGCCGCGTGGACCGGCATCGACTGATTCGGGCGATGCCCATTAAAGACCAGGCGGAAGCTGTAAGTGGCATCGACGGGGAATCGATGAAGCACGTGCGAGGCATGCAGGGAGCTGAGGCCGGTGAGGTCGTAATGGGCGGCGTCCGGGATCACCTCCTTCGTTCCGCGCGCGTGATTCAGGCGCACGGGAAAGGGATAATGCGTGGCGGACGGCTTTAGTTTTTCCGGGCCAAAGATGGCAGTGCGAACGGCGCGGTCCGCCGCGTCGGCGTACTTTTCCAGGAGCACCGAGTTTACGCTGAGCGCATCGGCAATGTCATCAAAACCGAAGGCGGCCTGATCCTGCGGAAAGTCGTCAGCCGGGCGAATATCGATGCCGAGAAGGTCGCGAACTGTGTTGTTGTATTCCGCACGGTTGAGACGCCGGGCCACCACGTGCCCGGGGTCGGGCTGAATCGCCGCATCCTGCCGGGCGAATTCGGCCTGGAGCCAGGTCGTAACCGCCGCGGCCTCGCCGGCGGGAGGTTTGGGAGCGCCGGGAGGAGGCATCTCTCCGGTTTTGAGCTTGGCCAAAACCCGTTCCCAAACGGCACGGTTCGAGACAAACGTCTGGGCGTCGGAGAAGGAGGAAAGATTGATTCCCCCGGAAGTCACCGTAGCATTGTGGCAGGCGCCGCAGTTCGCGCGGACGAAAGGCAGCACGGTATCTGGAGCGGCCATGGCGGTAGCGGCAAGTGCCAGCATCCCAGCGACAGTGCCCCAGAGGCGGAACATTGTGCCTATTGTAATCCGCCATTGACGGGAATGGGTACGCGATACTATGCTGGCAGCCGGCCCCAACCCGGAGATGCGGCGAATACTGGAACCGGGTTCGTGGGAAGGAGAATATCGATTACGATGCGTGCAGATTTGCGATTCGCCGCTATGCTCCTGGGGGCATCCCTGGCACTTCAGGCAGCCGGTCCAAAGGCGCCTGAATCCCTGGGCCCCTACAACATCCCTTTATGGGAGAAAGGCCAGGTCCCGCTGGCAAAAGGAGATGGCCCTCTGGATGCGCCGTTCCTCACGGTATTCCAGCCGCCGGAGGGAAAGCGCAATGGAAGCTCCGTAGTCATCGCCCCGGGCGGATCCAACATTATGTTGATGTACGGGTTGGAGGGCGTGGACATTGCCGAGCGGTTTAACGATTGGGGCGCAACGGCATTTGTCCTGACGTACCGGCTTTCGCCAAGATACGGCGAGGACGCGCGTGCGCTCGATGGAAACCGGGCGCTGCAACTGGTACGATGCCGCGCGAAGGAATGGGGGCTGGATCCGGCGAAGATCGGTTTTGCGGGATTTTCCGCGGGGTCATCGATGGCCAGGCTGGTGGTGGACCATGCAAAGAGCGCCGATGCGAACGCAAGCGATCCGTTGGACCGGGTCCACTCGAAGCCGGATTGGTTATTGATGGTGTACGGTCCGGGGCGCGCCACGCCGGACGAGAACCTCAAGGAATTCCCGCCTACCTTCCTGCTCGCCGCAGCATGGGACCGCGGCGCGGCGAACGGATCCGCGCAACTGTTCCTGGATATGAATCGGGCCGGCACGGTGGTCGAGTTGCATCTCTATCAGAAAGGCCGTCATGGATTCGGCGCGGCGAACGGCAGTCCGGAGTTCTCCCTGTGGATGGACACGCTGCGCCATTTTCTCGTTCAGGGCGGATTTCTCCCAAAAGCTGACTGACATGACGAAATCGCGAACGATCACGACGGCACTGGCAGCCCTGTGGATTTTCACCCAGACCCTGCATCCGGCACCCGTGTCGAAGACCGTTGACGATGGGTACGGCGAACTGGTCTATGTTCCAGCCGGATCCTTCACAATGGGGGACACCGCCGGTGATGGCCAATCTCGGGAGCGGCCCGCGCACAAGGTGGAACTGGACGCGTTCTACATCGGCAAGTACGAGGTAACCAACGCTCAGTTCCGGAAATTTCGGGATGACCCCGCGTACGACGATCCGAAACTCTGGCCCGGCGGCAGGCCGATGCCGAAGGATCAGATTCCGTACTGGACGCAGGCCAACAATCACGGAGGCGGCACACCGGGCAGCGACCACTATCCGGTGATCGGTGTGAATTGGGACGGCGCAACGGCCTACTGCAACTGGCTCAGCGCAAAGACCGGCAAGAAGTACCGGCTGCCGACCGAGGCGGAATGGGAGAAGGCGGCGAGAGGCACCGATCAGCGCCGGTTTCCGTGGGGCAACCGGATTGATCACACCTACGCCAACTACGTTGGGTCGCAGCAGTACGACACCGTGCGGGAGGTAGGCTTCTACGATGGAAGCCGGCACGGAGAGGTGCAGACGCAATCGAACGCGTCGCCATACGGCGCGTTTGACATGGCGGGGAATCTCATGGAGTGGTGCCAGGACTGGTACAGCCGCGATTACTATCGGACGTCGCCCGCCAGAAATCCGAAAGGGCCTTCGGGCGGCGCCTATCGCGTCGTGAGAGGCGGCTCGTTTTTCTTCGAACCGGCGGAACTACGCGTCTCGGCTCGCTCCGCGGCGTGGCCATCGCTTCAGTCGTTTCGTATGCTCGGATTCCGTGTCGCTCGCGAGCCCTAGCCCGGTTTGTCCCCGGTTTGCCCTGGAAATGATACCTTCAATACACATCAGGAAACGACTATGCAACAGAAACCAGCCGTTGCCCGAAGGCAGCCAAGCCGCCGCGCAATACTTCGTAATGCCGGCATGCTCGGTGCCACCCTGGAGCGACTTGCGAGGGCGCAAGCGGAGCCGCCCGAGACCGTTCCTGATCGGCTGGTATTGAATTACCACTTGATGCACCCGGGCGGCCCGTCCGCTCCCGGAGATCCCAACGCGGCCTTCTACTTGGATGGCCGCTATCATCTGCACTACATCCTGCGGCATCCGTTCCAGGGCAAAAACTCGTTCTGCTTTGTCCATGTGTCGAGTCCCGATATGCTGCACTGGACCTGGCACAAGACTAGGCTTCAGCCATCCTTCACGGGCCACGGAATGTTCAGCGGTACTGGGTTCATGACCAAGGAGGGGAAGCCGGCGGTCATCTATCATGGCCAGGGCTCCGGCTGGAATCAAATTGCCATTGCCAAGGACAATCGCCTGGAGGAGTGGGAAAGACCATACCCGGTCAATCCCCTGGCGGCGAATGGCCAGCCCGCTCAGATTCCGCACTGGGACCCCGATTGTTTCCTCATCGGCAGCACGTACTACGCGTTCTCCGGCGGTACAAAGCCCGCCCTGATGAAATCGGCTGACCTGAAGCACTGGACCTATGTAGGGCCGTTCCTCCATCACGACCTCTCCGATGTGGTGATCGGCGAAGATATCTCCTGCGGCAACTTCTTCAGGCTGGGCAGCAAATGGATGCTACTCTGCATTAGCCACTCCCTGGGCTGTCGCTATTACCTCGGCGACTGGGACGCCAAGAGGGAACAGTTCGTCCCGGCCTCTCACGGACGCATGAACTGGAGGCGCGACGATCAGCCTCTTCATGCCGTTGTCTATCGCGATTTTTTCGCGCCGGAGAGCGTGCTTACGCCGGACGGGCGCCGTGTGATGTGGGCATGGTGCGCCACACTGAATGAGCAGATCGATCTGAGGTCGTTGCAATCCCTCCCGAGAGAACTGAGCCTGGCAGCGGACGGCACGCTCCACATCCGGCCGCTGCGGGAGTTGGAGACGCTCCGCTACGATTCCGTAACGCTCAGCGGTATGCAGGTAAGTCCACCGCCCAGCAATACACAAGGTGGAACCGCCACCCGCCGGCTGGCTGATCTCGGTGGCGACTCCCTGGAGATCCGGATCGTCGTCCCGCGGGCCGAGGCCGAGCGGAAGCGTTTCGGTTTTCTGCTTTTCGGCGGAGAGAAGTTCGAAGGCCTGCCCATCCTGATCAAGCCCGAGAACCGTACCTTGCGGCTCGGGGCCACGGAGGCGCCCTTTGCCGTCGCGGATCTGCCTGAGGGCGAAGACGTGGAACTGCGCATCTTCATCGACAAATACCTCGTCGAAGTGTTTGCCAACGGCCGCCAGGC
>CAZMRK010000822.1:0-5292 GCA_964568355.1 uncultured Solibacteraceae bacterium
GTTCGATGGTGGATGTGATCTCCACCGGGAGCTTGCGCTTCGCCGATGGGCAGGTAACGGTGAGTTTCGGTTCCTCGGACCTGAGCGTGCGCGATCTTTGGGTAATGAGTCCTACTCATGCAGTACTCAATCTGGCGGCCGCGACGAATGCCGTACCCGGAACCTCTACGGTGAGCGTAATCTCGGGATTCCAGATGGCCAGCCAGGCGCTCAGTTTTACCACCCAACAGCAGAATTCCCAGATTCCGGCGCTGGCGCTGCCGCTGATCAACGGGAATCCATTGCAGTCGACCTACTATCCGGGAGCGATTCTGAGCCTCTACGGCAGCAACCTGGCGGTTTCTCCCTCCAGCGCCACTCTCACAATCGGTGGCCAGGCGGCGAAGCTACTGTATGTTTCCGCCAATCAGATCAACTTCGAAGTCCCCAACAATCTGCCGGTCGGGCCGGCGATTTTGAATCTGAACAATGGCGCCGCCGACGCTGCCCCCATCGTGCTGCAGATCGACCCGGCTCCGGCTACGATCATCGCGGTCACAGCCTCCGATAACACGATCCTGGATGCGAATCACCTGGCGGTGCTGGGAGATACGCTCCAGATCCTGGTGGGTGGGCTCGATCCCGCTGTGCTCAACGCACCGGGACGCGTTCGGATCAATGTGAACGGGATTGACGTAGCGGCCGCCTCGATCCAGATGACCAATGGACAGACCGCCGTTCTGCTGGTGCAGTTTTATCTGCCGGTCTCGCTCAGCGGACAGACCGCCGCCCAGATCTACCTCTCGCAGGATGGAAATCCCAGTAACCCGGTCACAATCAACCTGAAGACCACCTAGTGGCTTACTTTACCCGCACGGGAGCGAAAAACGATACCGGCTCCAACTGGACGATGATCCATTTTTTCTTCTTGCCCCGCCGTTCCAGGCGGCCCTTCACACGCTCGCGGCGGCGTATCAGCGGCGCGCCCGGCGAGGTCAACTGCAGGAACCAGTCCAGTTCCACTTTGCGCCGGTCGTTGTCGCCCTCATTGACCAGCACGTCGATCGAGCAAATGATGTCGGACTGCGCGGTCAGCGCCGTAATCGACTGCACCAGGGTCTGGTAGCCGGGCATGGCCGGGTCGAGGACCTGCAGGACGGGTGCAGGCTCGGCCGCGCTGAGCGAGGTCGCGACCTTGGTGAAGAGATCGAAAATCTCGCTCGCCGGGTCGGCGGCCAACACGCGGCCGGCCAGCGGTGCTAACAGAAAGAATCGGCGCTGCATGATCACGTCCGATAGCTGGCGTTGATCTGGATGTAGCCTTCGGTGAAATCGCAAGTCCAGAAGCGGGCCTTGCCCTTGCCCGTCCCCCGAATGGTGAGGCGGACTTCGCATTCCGGCTCATCGAGCTTCTTTTTGAGCTGCTCCTCGGAAAATCGGGCCGCCAGGCCCCCGCGGCATACCATCACGCCTTGCATCTCGATATCCACCTTGCGGGGGTCGAAAGCTACGCCCGCATTGCCGGCGGCCGAAATGACCCGGCCCCAATTCGGATCCGAGCCAGCGATCGCCGTCTTAAACAGCGGCGAATTGGCGATGGATCGCGCGATCTGCACCGCCGCTTCGTCGTGGCGCGCTCCGGAGACCAGGATGGTGATGAATTTCCTGGCTCCTTCTCCGTCGCGAGCAATCTTTTGCGCCAGCGCTTCCATCACCGCCGTAATCTGCTCCTCGACCGCCGAAAGCTCACCCGGGTCCGGTTTCACGCCGGAAGCTCCGTTCGCCAGCAGTACCAATGTATCGTTGGTCGAAGTATCCCCATCGACGGACAGGCGATTGTAGCTGCGCTCCACCGCCCTCCGCAGGATGGAGCGGAGCGCCGTAGCCGAAATGTGGGCGTCGGTCATCACGAAGCCCAGCGTCGTAGCCATCTGCGGATGGATCATGCCCGAGCCCTTGGTCATCCCGGCGATGCGAACCGTACCCCGCCGTAGCCGGACCTCGCCGAAAGCCTCTTTGGGAACCAGATCGGTAGTCATGATCGCCCGGGCGACGTCGCTGAACCGCTCCTCCGCCAGTTCCCCGACCAGCCGCGGCAACGCGCTCACAATCTTCTTGGGATCCAGTTCCACTCCGATTACGCCAGTGGACGCCGGCAGTACCTGGCTGACCGGCAGCTTCAGACCACGGGCGGCAGCCCGGCAGGTAGCCAGGGCCACGGCCTCGCCGGTCCGGGTGGCGCAGTTGGCATTACCGGCGTTGATGAGGATGGCCCCTACCTGCCCCTTGGAGGCTTTGAGGTGCTGCCGGCAAAGCCGCACCGGCGCCGCTTGAACCCGGTTCTGTGTGAATACAGCGGCAGCCGTGGCAGGCAGGCCGGAGACGATCAGGGCTAGGTCGTCGCGCTCCACCTGGCGGATGCCTGCATAGGTTGCGGCGTATCGATATCCCAGCGGCAAATTCAACGTGTTGGTTCCCCCAAGCTGTCGGTTTCGGCCAGGCGTTGGCCGTTAGCGAAATCTTCGGCCGAAATGCGCTTCCGGCCTTCCAGTTGTACTTCCAATAATTGCAGAGCGGTGCCCTGGCCGCAGCCCGCAAAAACTCCCTGGGCGTGGAGCAGGCAACCTGGCGCTGGAGGTTGCGCCAGATCGGCGGTCCGGGCCTTCCAGATTTGCAGCCCCAGGCCGCGAAAATGGGTGTGCCCCCCGGGCCACGGCAGAAAACCTCGGATGCGATTGTGAATAACCGGAGCCGGCTGGCGCCAGTCGAGGAGCCCGTCCTCTTTCTTGAGAATGGGCGCATAGGTGGCGTCCGCGGAGTTCTGCTTTTCCGGAACGATGCTTCCCGAAGCAATCCCGTCCAGCGTTCGCACCAGCAGCTCGGCGCCCATTTCGGCCAGCCGGGCTCCCAATTCCAGCGCGGTTTCGTCGGGGCCGATCTCCGTTTCGGCCTTCAGCAACATGTCGCCGGTATCCAGCCCCTCGTCGATGCGCATGGTGGTCACGCCGGTTCGGGTTTCGCCATTGGCAACGGCCCACTGGAGCGGGGCGGCACCGCGGTATTTGGGCAGCAGCGAGGCATGCACGTTGATGATCCCGTGCGGCGCCAGATCGAGGATCGCCTTCGGAATAATCTGGCCATAGCCGACCACCACCATCGCATCCGCGCCCTGGGCGGCTAACATCTCCACCGCTTCCGGCCGCCGGATCCGTTCCGGCTGATAGAGCGGCAGCCCCAGGCGCAGCGCTGACTCTTTGACGGGAGAAGCCGCCGGCTTCCGGCCGCGCCCCTTGGGGCGGTCCGGCTGGGTCACAACGAGAAGAACCTGATGGCCGGCGGCAACCGCCCGTTCGAGGGTTGCGACCGCAAAAGACGGCGTCCCCAGAAACACCAGGCGCATCGGTCAGGACCACTCGCCGGCACGAACCAGTTTCTTGACCTTGCGCCGGATGAGGTCGCGCTTGAGCGCGCTGACGTGGCTGATGTAGAGGTGGCCGTAGAGATGATCGGTTTCATGCTGGAAAGCGCGCGCCAGCAGATCCTCGCCGGTCATTTCGAAGGCTTCGCCCTTGGCATTCTGGGCGCGCACGGTGACACGCTTGCCGCGTTTGACCTGTTCGCGGAAGCCGGGGATGCTGAGGCAGCCCTCCTCGCCCACCTGCTTGCCCTCTACCTTGATGATCGTCGGATTGATGATGACGATCTTCTCTTCCGGATTCTCTCCGTTGGAGCAGTCAATGACAGCGATCTTACGCGAAATCCCGATCTGCGGGGCGGCCAGGCCGACGCCTTTAGCGGCATACATCGATTCGAACATGTCCTCCAACAGCTTGTTGAGCTCGGGGGTGTCGAATTCGGTGACCGTTTCCGCTTCACGCTCCAAAACCGGATCGCCGTATTTCACGATGGGATACACCATAGCGTCAAAAGTTCTTTACCTGTTCCAGATAGCCTTCGTAGTTGCGCCTGGTTTCGAGCAGCGAATCGCCGCCGAACTTTTCGAGAAATGCCTGGGCCAACACCAATGCCACCATGGCCTCGCCAATCACTCCGGCGGCAGGCACCACCGCCACATCGGACCGCTCATAGGCCGCCAGAGCCGGTTCCCGCGTCTCCAGATCCACGGATTCCAGGGGCCGCCGCAGAGTCGAGATCGGCTTCAGCAGGCCGCGCACCAGCAGATCCTGGCCGTTGGTCATGCCCCCTTCCACACCGCCGGCGCGGTTCGCTCCGCGGGTAAAACGCCGTTCTTCTCGGTCGTAATGGATCGTATCCTGGACGGCCGAGCCGAAGCTGGCCGACCCTTCGGCGGCAAAGCCGATCTCCACGCCTTTCACCGCCTGGATGGAGACGATGGCCTGTGCCAGGCGCCCGTCCAGGCGCGTGTCCCAGGCGATGTGCGAACCGAGCCCCGGCGGCAAGCCCCGGGCGACCACTTCAAACACGCCGCCTACGGTGTCTCCGGTGCGATAGGCCTGGTCCACCACCGCCTTCATGCGCTGCTCGACCTCGGGATCGACGCACCCCAGCAGAACCTCGTCCTTTCGGCTCAGCGCCTCCAGTTCCTCCCACGCAACGGTACGCTCCAGGCGCGCGGATCCCACGGCGATCACGTGGCTGAGGACGCGGATGCCGAATTCTCCGAGCAGCGCCTTGGCCATCGCGCCAATCGCGACACGGGCCGTCGTTTCACGGGCGCTGGCGCGCTCCAGGATATAGCGGGCGTCTCCGAAGTTGTACTTGATGGCGCCGGCGAGATCCGCATGGCCGGGCCGGGGACGGGTGACCGGCTTTCTGGCCGCATCCGCTCCTTCGGTGTCCTCCACCGGGAGCACATCGGTCCAGTTCTTCCAATCTTTGTTGCGTATGAGGATGGCCACCGGCGAGCCGATGGTGCGCGAGTGGCGGACCCCCGCCACGATTTCCGCGCGGTCGGTTTCAATCTTCATGCGGCCGCCGCGACCGTAACCTTGCTGGCGCCGCCAAAGCTCGCGGTTTACGGTTTCGAGGGAAATCGGGACACCGGCGGGAAGGCCCGTCAGAGTCGCCACCAGACACTCGCCGTGTGACTCCCCGGCGGTTTCAAATCGAAGCATCAGACAAGAATATTCATAATAGCAAGGATTTCATGGGATTACAGTAGGTTCCGAGGGTGGTCCAGGGCGGTATCTGATATCCGGTCGGCGCCGTGCGCCTTCAGCTTGCTTTTCGAATGGCGTCCTCTACTGCGTCGGGATATCGCGCAATCACTGCCAACAATACACGGGCGGGGCCGTCCGGAAGAGTCCTTCCCTGCTCCCAATTCCGTAAGGT
>CAZMRK010000823.1:0-15597 GCA_964568355.1 uncultured Solibacteraceae bacterium
CCAGGTGCGCCTGCTCGCATCCGGCCCGGCCGAGTTCCGGTTGGAGGTGGAGGATACCGGTATCGGCATCCATTCCGAGGATCTTCCCCGGCTCTTCCAGGATTTTCAACAACTGCCGGCGGGCGGGCGTCAGGATCAGGGCAGCGGTCTCGGGCTGGCGCTTACCAAGCGCATCGTCGAAGCTCAGGGCGGCCGCGTCGAGGTGCACAGCCAGTTCGGGCAGGGCAGCACCTTCGTCGCCATTCTGCCGCGTGTCTTGAACCTGTCCCCGGCCAAGGCCGCCCTTCCCGTACTCCCCGCCGCCGCTGAATCGCGTTCGTCCCGCATCCTGGTGATCGACGACGAGCGCGATGCCGGCCGCCTCGCGGAAATGCTGGTTTCAGCCGGCTATCAGGTCCAGACTGCGTACACCGCGGCCGACGCCCTGGCCAAGTGCCAGAGCCAGATCTTCGAGGCGATCACGTTGGATCTGCGCTTGCCCGATTGTAGCGGCTGGGAGTTGCTGCGGGCCATCCGCGCCACCGGCCTGAATGGCGCGACACCGGTGATCGTGGTCTCCCTGGTCGCCGAGAAAGAAGCGGCGGCCGCCTTTCAGATCAATAATTTCCTGACTAAGCCCGTGGAGGCCTCCGACCTGGTCAACGCCCTGGAGCGGGCCGGTGCTCCTCCCTATGGCAGCAAGGCCGTGCTGGTCGTCGACGACGACCCCAATACGCTCAAACTGATGCAGGCGACCCTGAACGGCTTCGGCTATCATCCCCTCTGCGCCTCGAACGGTCACGACGGCTTGAAACTTGCCGGCTCCGAATACCCCGCTGCCATCATCCTGGATCTCATGATGCCGGTAATGAACGGATTTCAGTTTCTGGAACAATTCCGCCACAATCCTTCGGCTACGCGCACCCCGGTCATCGTCTGGACCAACAAAGACCTGACCCTCGAGGAATATGCGCAATTGGAGGGTCTGGCGCAAAATGTTGTGCTAAAGCACAACTCCAACCCTGCCTCCATCCTCGAACAGCTCGCCCAGTTGCTTCCGCAGCCCTTGCAAACCGGCTCCTGATTTGGGCCTGAATTTGCGGCATTTTTCACTCTTGTGCGATAGTATATATGCGGTATTTTTGCTATGTTTTCCATCACTTAGTCGCGCTGCTGCATTATGCCTGCCGAGCCGATCCTGATCATCGACGACACACCCGTGAATCTGAAATTGACCCGTTTCGTACTGGTCAATGAAGGTTACCAGGTCCAGGTTGCCAAAGATGCCGAAGAGGCGATCGAGATCCTGAAAGACTTCCGTCCCAGGCTGATTCTGGTCGATATCCAACTCCCTGGAATGGACGGCCTGGAATTTACCCGCCGCCTGAAAAACGACCCGCAAATGAACGGTATCGTGGTGGTCGCTCTGACCGCCTATGCCATGAAAGGCGACGAAGAACGGGCCCGCGCCGCCGGCTGCGACGGCTACATCACCAAGCCCATCGATACCCGCACGCTCCCGGTCCAGGTCAAAGAATACCTCACCCGGAACCAGCATTCGGGCTATCGAAATTGATTGCTACAATACGGGATAAGGATTGTCCATGCCACGCCAGTTCGACGTCGTCATCGAACGGGACGAAGAAGGCTACTATATCGCTTCCGTCCCACAGCTTCCCGGCTGCCATACCCAGGCGAAGTCGCTCGATGAGGTGATCGAGCGTATCCGAGAGGCCGTCGGGTTGTGCCTGGATGTGGCGGGAGCGCCCGAACAAAACCTGGAATTCGTGGGCATCCAACGCATCACCATTGCGGCATGAGCCGGACTCCGCGTCTCACGGGATCGGATCTGGTTGCGGCTTTGGGCAAGGCTGGTTTTTCTGTGATTCGAATCAGAAGGGAGCCACCGGTTCCTCCGTCACGACGATGGGCGAGCCACGGTGGTGCCCACGCATTCTGGTGAGATTATTGGGCCTGGACTGTTGCACAAAGTTCTTCGGGACTGCCACCTGAAAATCGAAGACCTACAGAAACTGCTGTGATCGGAGACGTCAGGAGTGCCGGCAGTGGTGACTCCGCGTTTTGCGTGCCCAAGTGCGCTCCTTCCCGAAAGCCGGGTACAATGGATGCCCATATGGGAGCTCATGCGGAAACGCCGATCAAAGCTTATCTTTGCGAGTGCGGCAAGAAGTGGACGTTGAATTCGAAAGCCTTCAAAAGCAACAGGTTCGTCTGCAACTGCGGACGTACCATCCTGATGCGCCACGGGATGGTCTTCAGCATCGGAAAACAGGGCACGCGGGGCTGACCGGCGGTTTCAGGGGAGTTCCTGTCCGGGTCCCTCGAACCTCGCCGGCGGCGCCGGACGCTCGTTTACCCGCAGATCGAAAACGTCCGGCCGGGCATAGTGCCCCGCCACGTCCAGATCGAATTTCCCTTCAACAATCTCCCCGGGATCGAGCTCCGCATAGAGGATTTGCTCGCTTCCATAATGTGGGCCGGCCAGCAGGCAGCCGGACGGGCTGACCACCACGCTCCCACCCCGGATCAGGACCGTCTCCGGATCAGGGACCTGAAGGCATTCGTAATCAGCGGGATATCCCCGCCGCTCGATGTACTGGCAGGCCGAAAGCACGAAGCAGCGGCCCTCCATCGCAATGTGCCGCATCGTCGGGATCCAGGTGTCGCGGTCGTCCACCGTGGGCGCGCAATAGATCTGAATGCCCTTGGCATACATCGCCATGCGCAGCAGCGGCATGTAATTCTCCCAGCAGATCACCGCGCCAATCCGTCCCAGCGGTGTTTCCACCACCGGCAGCGTCGAGCCGTCGCCCATTCCCCAGATCAGCCGCTCCATCGCCGTCGGCATGAGCTTCCGGTGCTTGCCCAGCAGAACCCCTTCGGGGCCGAACAGCAGCGCCGTGCAATAGAGCGTGCCCATCTCGCGCTCGATCACGCCCATCACCAGGTGGACCTGGTTTTCGCGCGCTGCCGCTCCCAGCGCGGCCGCCGCCGGTCCCGGCACGTCCACGGCGCTTTCGAAGTACCGGCGGAACGCGCGGCGCCCCCCGGGCGACCGCATGCCTACCCGCGCGCCGAAATCGGCCCCTTTTGGATAGCCGGAGACGAAAGCCTCCGGAAAGACCACCAGTTGCGCCCCGCCGCGCGCGGCCTCCGCCGTCAGCGCCGCCGCTTTCTCCAGGGTCCGCTCCCGGTCAAAGGCCACGGGCCCGGCCTGCACCACCGCCACACGGAAAGAAGACATCTCCACCCCAGGATATGCCAGGCGGGCCTCTGCGGGGCTCAGCCCTGGGGCCACGCACCTCGGTTACACTCAGGACGATGCGCTTTGTTTGGTTCCTATTGACCGCTGCTACACTCGCCGCCCAGCCCTATAATCCCAGCACGCTTCGCATCACCTGGGGCAACGAGATCTATCGCTCCGGCGGCGGCCGCTCCGCGGGTCAGAACTGGTCTGTCACCTGGGGCGATGACGATGAGCTGTATGCCGCCTACAGTGAAGGGGAGGGCTTTGCTGCCGGCAGGCGGAATCTCTCCCTCGGATTTGCCAAAATCACCGGCGACCCTCCACGCCATCATGCCGAAGACATCCCCTCCGATGCCGATACCCCCGCCGGCGAACAGCAGATCCGCCCGACCGGCATCCTGATGACCGGCAGCACGCTCTATCTGTTCGTGCGCAACTATGCGGCCGGCGGAGACCGGCGCCACGTCCGCCTGGGCTGGTCGCATGATCATGCCCGCCATTGGACCTGGGCCGACTGGCACTTCAGCCGGACCTTCGGCTGCCCCGAATTCGTCCAATACGGCCGAAACAACGCCGGCGCCCGCGACCGCTACGTTTACATCATCTCGCAGGACAACGACGACGCCCGGGACTACGACACCCATGCCGTCCTGGCTCGCGTCCCGCGCGAGCGGCTCTCGGACCGCGGCGCCTATGAGTTCTTCCGCGGGCTCGACCCCAACGGCGACCCCTTGTGGTCGCGCGACATCGAGCAGCGGCGCCCGGTCTTCAGCGATCCGCTCGGCGTTCAGCACGTCGCCGTCAGCTACAATCCCCGCCTGCGGCGCTATTTGCTGACCTCCAAACATCGCGTCAGCTCCTCCGAGGGCGGCTCCGGCTCGCAAAACGCCAGCCTGGGCGTCTTCGATGCCCCGGAACCCTGGGGGCCGTGGACCACGGTCTATTACGACGACCACTGGTTTCGGAATCACTACACCTATCACCACACCATCCCCACCAAGTGGATCGATGAGGACGGCAAGTCCATGTGGATGGTGTTTTCCGGACCCGGGGGAGGGAACAATACCTTCTGCCTGCGCCGGGCTACGCTCGAACCCGTGCGTTGACGGTATAATACTTCCGGTCGCTTGTGCCGAGGTGATGCCGATGATGCCAGCAGACCGGGCGGAAATCGTCTGGAACGAAGAGAACGGAAAAAAGCGAGGGTGGCTGATCCGTTTGTGGATCGGCGAAGAGGTGATCAAGTACCGGCCTCAGGATCCGGCTCCGGGCCGCGAGGCTGATGACGAGGCGTTGCGATCCGCGGCCGTAGCCGCCGCGCGTTTCGACAACTACGAGCTAAACCCCGCCACCGTGGCGATTAAGCGTTAAGTTCCGGCGGATGCCGGTCAGGCCACGAAATCCGAACGCCGCTGCCGGGTCAGCATGGTGAGCGCGGCACGCATCAGCGTGGCGTTCATGATGCCCCGTATTTTTTCGGCGGAGGCTACCCGCGATGCCACCGTGTGATATGTTTGCCAGGCATTCAGGAGTGCCTCGGTGGCTAACTGGCTGCTACCGGAGCGATGATACTCGCGCAGCCGCGGCAACTGGGTCGTGAGCGCATCTTTACACAACGCTCCCGCTTCCGGATGGACGCTGGTAGATGCTTCGATCTCCCGGAATTTTTGCTCCAAATGATCGATCTGTACTTCCAAAAGCGGGTCCATCAAATTACTCCGGGTATGTTCAACCCGAACTCTTTTTCGTAAAAAAAAACAACCAAAAAAACTAACCCGCTCGTTACAGCGTTGCCTTTAATTCTACCGCATATCCGAAAGCTGCGTGGGTGATTACCCAATTATCGGGAAATTCCCGTAGAATCTCCCGATTGTAGTGGGGGCTGGTGAAAAAATCAACAGCGTTATGGGATACAAAATGAGAACGAATGGAAGAAATCCTGTGGGGCGGACCTCTGGGACCGCAGCCGGCGCCCTCGTCGGCCCAGGTGGGAAGCCGAATCAGCGGTCTTTATTTGCTTTTCAAAACGGGCACGGAGACAACCGGCTCAAACAGGCCGAATGAAAAAATTGAGGTCGCCGACGCGATTGCCACGTATTGTTTGCCCTTCACCGCGTAGGTGATGGGCGACGCAGTCAGCCCCTCGCCCATCTGGAAGTGCCACAGGTGCTTGCCCGTACGCGCATCCACCGCCACCAGTTGGCCATCGTCGTCGCCGAAGAACACCACGCCGCCCGCGGTCGAGACGGCTCCCGCCCACGATTCGCCGGGTCCGGTCATGGGATACTCCCACTTCCGTTCTCCGGTTTGGGGATCGAAAGCGCGCAGAAAAAACTGGCCCACATCGGCGGGCTTCGGCCCGGCTCCGCCCCCGGAGAAGTTCTTCATCGGCTCGGGTTCCTTCGAAGAACTGGTATAGACGTCGCACTGCTCCAGCGTCACCACGTAAAGCCAGCCGGTGGCGGGATCGAAGGTCGGTGACATCCAGTTGGTGGCGCCCCGCACGCCCGGGCAGATGCGGTTGCCGTTGGGCGTGGGGTCTTTTCCGGGGACTTTGATCGGCCGGCCCTTGGCGTCGATCCCGGTGGCCCAGTCGAGCAGATCCACGATCCTGGTCGCCCGCAGATATTCGCCCGTCACCCGGTCGAGCACATACAAAAAGCCGTTGCGATTGGGGTGCAGGACCAGTTTCCGCATCTTGCCCTCATAGGGCAGGTCCACCAGCACCGGCCAGGACTGCGCGTCCCAGTCATGCGTATCGTGCGGCGTGAACTGGAAATACCACTTTATCTTGCCCGTTTCCAGATCGAGCGCGAGGAGTGAGCAGGTGTACAGGTTGTCGCCCCCGCGGTCTTCGCCGTAAAAGTCCGGCCAGTGATTGCCGGTGGTCCAATACAGCAGGTTCAGCTCCGGATCGTAAGTGCCGGAGAGCCAGGTCGCCCCGCCGCCGTAGTCGATGTACTTGCCCCAGCTCTCCGCGCCCGGTTCGCCGTGCTTCGGAATGGTGTAGGTGCGCCAGAGTTCTTCGCCGGTCGAGGCGGAAAGCGCGGCGATGTATCCGCGCATGCCGTTGTCGCCGTTGGCGACGCCCACCAGGATGCGATCCTTCACCGCCAGCGGGGCCGCGCTGGAAAACATGCCGTCTTCCACTCGCCCGTACTGCTTCTGCCAGAACAGCGCCCCGTTGCGGCGGTCGAGCGCCGTCAGGAACATATCCGCCGTGACGAAATAAATGCGGTCCCCCAGGATCGCCGCGCCGCGGTTGGCGGCCTCCTTCTTGGCGCGCGTATCGCGATACTCCCAGATCAGGCGTCCGGTCACCGCGTCGATCGCCCGGATCACGTTGCTGTCGGTGACGTACATGACGCCGTCGTAAACCAGCGGGCAGGTCCGCAGTCCATTGGCCTTGTTCATGTGGAACACCCACTTTGGCGTCAGCGAAGCGGCGTTCCCGGTGTTGACCTGCGTCAGCGCGCTGTGGCGCTGGCCCTGGTAATCGCCGGCGTAGGTCAGCCAGTTCTCGTTCGGGCCCTTCAGGATGTCCTCGTAACGCACCTGGGCCGCGGCGCACAAAGAGAAAAGGAGGAAGAACGGGATGGCACGCATGGTTTACTCCGCCGGCTTCTTGCCGGGTGAAACGGTCCGGACGCTTTGCCGGCTCAAATAGGCGAGCAGGTTATCGATCTCCTGCTTCGTCAGGCGCTGCTTGTAATCCTTGGGCATGGGCGAGGTCTTGGCCACGGTCAATTCGCTCACGTCGGCCATGGAAATCAGGTGAATATTCCCGGCTTTGTCCTGCACCTGGAGGGAATAGTTGGTGTGGTTCCGCGCGACGCCCCGGATGCGCTGTCCGCTCTTGAGCAGCACGTCCGCGCTGCGGTACCCCGGTGCGCCGTTGGCATCGGGATCGAGGATGGCCTGCCGCAATTGTGGCAACGCGCGTGTGCCGCCGATATTGCTGAGATCCGGCCCCAGTGCGCCGCCCTTGCCCAGAATCCGGTGGCACCCGCCGCAGCCGGCCTTGCCCCAGAACAGGGCCTCCCCGGCTTGCGCATCGCCGGAAGCCAGCGGCGTCTCGATCGCCGGCGAAGTCAGAGCGCGCACAAAGGCCACCACCTGCCAGGCCTGATCTTCCGGAAGGTTGGCGGCCGGCATATTGCCGCCGATACCCTTCTGAATGGCGTGGTAAATCGTCTTGTCGTCCAAAGGATGCCAGTAGACGCTTTGCAGCAGGTTGGGACCGCGTCCGCCCTGGCCTTCCGGCCCATGACAGGCGGCGCAGCCGGTCGAAAAGATCTTGCGCCCGGCTTCAATCGCTTTGGGATCGCCGATAAAGGGATGCTTCGATTCCTCCCCGGTTTTTTCGTGTTGCCCCCACAGCAGCAGCGGAGCAAACAAGAGCAGCGAGACGCGAAGTTTGCGCATGGTCGGAATACAGACGATGTCCACGGAATTTCCACATAATACCAAGGATCGGCTGATCGGTGCTCTGGACATGGGTACCGCGCGTCGACACCCGATCTACTTGCCACTGCAGTTGGCCCACGGCCGGATGGATTACCGCAGCGGCAGATAAATGATGCCGGCCGTCCAGTCGGCTTCCACGGCGCACTCATCGAGCAACAGCAGGTCTTCGATCACAGCACTCGCTGGCAGCGAATCCGGCACAAGAACGATCAGTGCGCACCGAGATGCGAGCCGCATCTGTTCGCGCATGGCCGGGATCATTGTCGAAAGGTAATCGAGGGTAGGAACACGTCGCAGGACACCCCGAATGATCGCGCTGCGGAAGTTCTCGTCGGCGAGCCACTTCACCGGTTCTGACGCCGGGCCGACAATCGCTGTCGGAGGCCGGGTGGGGACCACTCCTCGGCATGCGCGGCCAACATCCCGCGTTCCTCTCTAGCGCGTCGATCGAAGTATTCGGCCAACTCGGAACTGTGCTTTAGGTAGTAGCCGATGACCTGATAAATGTCGGAGAGTTCCAGGCTTGGGAAATCCTGTGCGATTTCCTCCGCAGTCGCGCCCGAGTCGAACGCACGGACGACGAGGTCCAGGGTGACCCGGCTACCACCGATACGGTACACGCCGTTCGCATCTTTCGACAACGGAATCGCGTCGACTACTTCTGCCATAACCTGCTTCCTACTCTACCAGAGGACGGCACTGACAGCCACGTCGCTCGCGTGACCGAGGTCACTGCCCGGCCAGCGCCTCCCGGCGACACTGGAGGTATGAACTACACCCTGATCCGCAATCTCGGCGAAGAGGTCCAGATCCCGGAAAATGGAATCCTGAGCCGCACGCTTTACAATGACGACCACGTGAAGATCCTGGCCTTCGGTTTCGCGGCGGGCCAGGAACTCTCCGCCCACACCGCGCCGATGTCCGCCAGCATCTACATCCACAGCGGCGAAGCCGCGCTCACCTTGGGCGAGGACCGCTACGACGCGCAAGCCGGCACCCTGGTCCACATGCCGCCCCAATTGACCCACGGAATCCTGGCAAAAACCCCGGTCGTCATGCTGCTGCAAATGTACAAGCAGGCGCGCTAGGGTGGTCTTACGCTCGCATGTGCCAAAGCAAATCGTCATCATTCCCCGTGGCCTCGTTTGCGCGGTTTACCGTCTCCTGTTAGACGTAACGCGGTAGTACAATCGAACTGTGATCCGGTCGTTCCGAGACAGGGAGACCGAGAAAGTGTTTCGGCGCGAATTCAGTCGGAAGTTCCAGGGCGTTGCCTCGGTGGCAAAGCGCAAGCTCGACCACATTCATGCGGCCGCGGACCTGTCAGATCTGGGAGCTGTTCCAGGCAATCGCCTGGAGGCCCTTGCTGGTGACCGCAAGGGGCAGTACAGTATTCGGGTCAATGCTCAGTGGCGAATCTGCTTCGCCTGGGTCGATACCGACGCCCTTGAAGTCGAGATCGTGGACTACCATTAGCGAGTTCGGATATGACGAAGAAATCCAAGACCATGCCGCCGATCCATCCCGGTGAAACGTTGCGAGAGGACTTCCTGAAACCGCTCGGTCTGACGGCCAACCGTCTTGCGATCGAGTTGCGCGTGCCGGTAACTCGCGTGAATGATATCGTTCGTGGTAAGCGGGCGATCACCGCGGATTCCGCCCTCCGCCTGTCAAGGTATTTCGGAACCACTCCTCAGTTCTGGATGAACTTGCAGACAAACTATGACCTCGAACTCGCCCAAGATGCCCACGGTCTCGAGATCGCCGGCCGGATCCGGCCTCACCGGGCAGCCTGATCAACATCGAGAGTGGAAACAGGCTTCGTCACGCACCTTGTGGTTGCAGCGTAACGACGGCACAAAAGGGGACTAGCATGAATTTCACTGCATTTTGCGAAATTCGTTGCCTGTACCCGGTTTGCCTAACGCCCCAGTGCGATCAACGCATCGACGTCGAATTCCCGATAGAGATCCAGGCAGAACAGCTCCGGCGCTTCCTGATACGGAACCGGCCTTTCCAGTAGCTCGCCCAGGGACCTGATCCCGTTCCGTGAAACGACTTCTGTATACAGCCCCGGCTCGATCGCCTTCGCAACCAGCGCCGCAATCTGCGCCCGCATCCCGGTAGTCTCCAGCCTGGTTTGCGCTTTCAGCCAGCGCGACACGGTGATCAGGTGCGCCGCGCGAATGCCCAATGCGCGCTCGCCGAGACTCACCAGCATCCGGTCGTGATCCGGGTACGCGAATTCCGGCGGAGCGGCATCGCCGGTGTAAAGCAGTTCCAGCGCTAATGCCTGCTCGCCGCGATTCACGCGATCGGACACTTCCGCGGCAGCCGCCTTGCGGCCGCGATCATGGAGAACGATCGTCGCCGGAGCCGAATCCGGCGCTGTGATCGCCTTCACCCAAACGCCCGCTGCTGTCAGCCCATCGGCGAAATCGAACCGGTACGCCCGCCACTCGATCCCGCGGGATTTCCCGTTGGCCACGATCCAGGCGCGATCCAGCGCCCGGTTCCGGTAGCGCACGATCGTCCGAAGGCGGTTTCTGGCCTCGTCGTCCGATTGCTTGACTCGCTGGATGCGGGCCACCAGTTGCCGCGCCACGCCCACCAGCGTGAGCGTATCGGGCGGCAGCCCTACCCGCAGCTCCGCCTCGCTCTTGATCCACGAATCCACCGGAACCTCCTCGGGTGCTCGCGGCACTCCAAAATGATTTGCGAAGAAGCGGTACGACTCCAGGCGGTTTTCCCGTTGATAGTTATGGGTCCCCGGATCCAGATTTTCGTGCCATTCGAAGTTACCTTCTTTCCCATAGAGCCGGAAAAAAGGACGAACGGCGTCGAACAGATACGGCTTCATCCGCGGAGCCCGAAAACAGCAGGTGTCTTCCGCGTTATAGATCAGCAGCGTCGGCCGGGGCGCCCGGAGCGCCGTCAGCACATCATAGTCGGCGACCGCCGCGAGATCCGTGGCGGTCTGTTCATTGTCGCCGGCATGTTCTACCCCGCCAAAGGCGACCGACGCCAGATACCCCGCGACCGGTACCGCCACCGAGACCCGCTCATCCAGCGCGCCGAGAACAATGCTCTGCCACCCGCCGCCCGATAGTCCGGTAATGCCGATGCGCGCCCGGTCCACATCGGCCCGGTCGTACAGGTAATCCAGCGCGCGCCGCATCTGGAGATAAAACAGGCCCAGCGCATTGGCCCCCGCCAGGTCGATATGCGCTCCGAACCAGTGCGCGTTCTCCGGTTGGCGCATCTCGCCGGTGAAGATCCATTCCGGATGCACCGCGACGATGCCTTGGAGCGCCTGATTGATGCAGCGTTTCTGAATGTACTCCTCGGCTTTGCCGGCCGCTTCATGGCCGTTGACGTCGAGAATCGCCGGAGCTTTTCCGCTCCTCCGCAAAGGCTCATAAACCAGCGCCGCCGACCAGAACCCCGGCACCACCTGATAGCGAAACTTCCGCAGGCGGTATGGACCGGCCACCGGAATCTCGCCCGCGTCTTCAAATTTCGTAGGCGCGTCCACCCACGCGCGAGGCCAGCCATGAAACACGACCTCGTCCAAGACCCTCCGCCGCAGACTCGCCGCCTGTTTCTCCCATTCGCGCGCATCGCGCGGCACGGCCAGAGGCTTCACCAGCCCGTGAATATAGCGCCGCAACTGATAGTTCACTACCTCGGGAGAGTGGATCGGAGCGGCCAGCGCCGAAGCCAGGTCCGCAGGCGTGCTCTGCGCCTGAAGGAGGGCCGCCAGGCCGGCCAGCAGAAAACCGGGGTGCAGGCGCGCTCGCATCAGAGATCCTGCAGTTGGAAGACCAGCAGCGAATATACGTCCAGCCGGGGCAGCGTAACGGTAGCCGTGCCGGCTTCGAGCGTGAAGCGCAAAGGAACAGGCTTTGCCGTGTCCGGACTCTCCGCGACAACCTCGCGCAGCCGCTTCCCCTCCGGCACGCGGAGCTTCACCGTGGCGTTGAGAACGGGCGCGCCGGTCTTATAGTTCACCAGATGCACCAGGCGCCGGTTCTTCTGCTTCTGCTCGGTCGCTTCCACCGCCACCCAGTCCGGAGCGGTGACACGGACCGTGGCGCTGCCCAGCGCCCATTGAACCGAGTTGACAATCTCCGCGTGATTCTTGGGCAGCTTCCAGAACTCGTTGCGGAACACGTAGTATAGCTGCGCGGGAGGCGGTTGCACGGCCGGTTCCACCAGCGGGATATATACGATGCGGCCGCTACCGAACGTTCCGCGCTTGCTGTGGGCCGGCGGCGTTTCGAATCCGAGAACGTCGCTCAAAGCCGGCTTCGGCCGTCGCAGGCGCCATTCCGTATACAGTGACGAGTTGCCGGTCGCCACCAGCGCGCCGCCGCCTTGAACGAAAGCGCGGATCTTCTCCACCTGCTCTTGCGATAGCGCGTCCTGGTTGGCCAGAACCAGGACCTTATACCGGTTCAGCTTGTCCAGGTGGCGGTCGAAAATGGTGTCGAACGGAATCTGCGCCTGAATCAGCGACTGCTCCAGCAGCACCACCTGCGGAAGGACGGCCGCGCCATTCAACTCTACCGAGGCGAACGACCGCAGGACTGCCACTTCCGCCGCGCTCTCCGCTCCGGCCAACAGGTCATTGTGCTTCCAGTAAAAATCGATATATTTCTGGGCATTCGGCGCGAACCGCGCGTTGCCCACGTCCAACCCCGCGGTCAGCCCCACGCAGTTGTCGCAAAACGCCAATGCCTCCGCCAGCCGCAGGCGCGGCTCGCTCTTCAATATATGATGCGCCGGACGGCCGACAATGACGGCCGGCTGCTGCCAGAACAGGATCGGTTTGCCCATCGTGCGTCCTGCCTGATAGGTCCGGATGCGGGAGACGAGCCGTCCGTCGGCCGTATACTGCGGCTCGTTGCGCTCCTCGCTCGTGATGATGTCGCCGTGCGACAGCAGTTGCGGCACATCGACTCCATACTGCACGGCGTTGTTCGCCGAGGGATCCAGGCTCGGATTCGCCTGTAGAGCCGCTTCCGGATTGAGTTGGCGAATATACTCCTCGTATTCGCGAAACCGCTCGGCCAGCGTCCACGACCGGAAATGCATCAGCTCCTGCATCAGCGGTTCCACCACTTCCGACCAGGTAATCGTAGGCGACGTGAAGCCAAACTCCGGCAGCCGGAATTTTCCCAAATCGGCGTAGCCGAACCGCACCTTCATGCGCTCCGGCGGATACCGGTCCCGCACAAACTTGCGGAACAGTTCCTGGTCTACATCGGTCTGCGAGACGTAGGGCAGCCGCCACCACATCATCTGATCGAAATGGACGAAATCCATCTTCAGGTCGCCGATGCCCAGTTTCAACACCCGCTTGATGAAGTTGCGGTAGCCCGGCTGATTGCGATTCGCCATGTAGCGAAACGTCTGGGTAGGGTTGTAATACATGGGCTTGCCGTGTTCGTCTCGCTGGATCCAGTTGGGGGAATCCGGTTCCTCCTCGAACATCGTCTCAAAGAAGATCGAGGCGCCGATATAGCCGCCCACCTTCATCCCGTGGCGGTGCGCCAGTTCCACATACTTGCGCGCCGCTTCGATATCGTCGGCCTCGGCGCGAATTCCGGCGCCTTTCATCAGGCTGACCAGCACGGCGTTCACTCCCTGCTTCTTAAGTTCGAGAATCGCCGCCTCGGTCTGTTCCTTTTCCCAGAGTTCGGTGTAGTTGGAAGCCTGCCCGCCCCGCCGCCGGACGAACGATAGAGCCTCCATGTTGGAGGCCATCACCAGCCCCTGCTTCACCCACTGCGGCTGTTTTCCGCTTTGTGCCGCGGCCGGCGGCCCGCCCCAGAGCAGGGCCGCCGCGAGCACGATCAAGAACTGAGCCATGATTCGATCACCTGGAAGTTTTCCATCATACAGTTTCTGTCCCGATCTTGCCTGCACGCCTCGGCGCCGGAGAGCGTCAGAGCTTACCGAAGGAGTAAGTACAGGCTATGCGATGGAATCCTTTCCGCTATGCCGTCATCGCGCTGCTGGCCTCCGCTGCCGGCGGACACCTCTTGGCTCAGGAGAGTATCGAACGTTCGCTCTATCTCACGCACGCGGCCTCGACGGAAGATCGCCAGTCTCTCGCCGTCGCCGTGCGCATGATCGTCAATCCCGGCCTGATAACCGTCGACGAAGAGAAGAAGAGCGTCACTCTGCGCGGCACTCCGCAGCAGATAGCGATGGCCGAGTGGTTGGTCCAGGAGTTGGACCGCCCGCAGGATCGCACCACTTCCGCCGCCGAATATCCCGGCTCCGCCTCCGGCGACAATGTGGTGAAAGTCTTTCGGCTGGCTCACGCGGAAAGCCCGCAGGCATTGCAGGAGATTGCAACCACGCTCCGTTCGGTCGGCGATATCTCGCGGGTCTTTGTTTGCACGGCACCGAGCGCGATTGCAGTCCGCGGAGCCGCGGATCGGACCGCCTTGGCTGCCTGGCTGGTAGGCGAACTCGACCGCCCTGCCGGACCCTCCGCCTCGGACATACCCGAATATCATCTTTCCGGCGACAACGAGAGCGTCGTTCAGGTGCGCCATCTCCACTCCGCTCAGTCCCCGCAGCAACTCCAGGAAATAGCCACTCTGATTCGCGGCGTGGCGGATGTCCGGCGGCTATTTCTGTACCATCAGGCAAAGGCGATCACGCTGCGCGGCACGCCTGAGCAGATCGCGCTAACCCACTGGCTGATCGGTGAACTGGACCAACCGGCAGCCGGCCGCGTCGCTGTACCTCATGAGTACCGCGTCTCCGCCAACAGCGACGACGACCTGGTCCGCCTTCTTTACCTCACCCGCCTGGAAACGCCGGAGCACCTCCAACAGATACTGGCCGAAATCCGCTCTACCACAGGAATCCGGCGCGTGTTCGCGTCCTACGCCCCCAAAGCGATCGCCTTGCGCGGCACTGCCACGCAAATCGCCCTGGCCGAAAAACTCATCGCCAAAGACCAGCGGTCTGAACCGCGCTGATATGAAGCGACGCCCTGCCTGTAAGTCGCGCTGGTGCACCGGCAGGAAAGTACTGGGAACGTACTGGGCGATCTATCTTGTGCCTGCGGGGTTCTCTTCTTTGGCCCTCCTGATAGAATTTCTCCACAAGGAGGGCGTTTCATGCCGTATTCCCGAGTCGTTTTTCGAAAAATCGATGGTAATTTCACTTATATCCACATCAGCCACTTGTTAAGCAACCTATTCGAAGAAGTCTGGCGCGAATTTAAAACACAAGAGGTGAAAAATAAGGACTACTGGATGGAAGTAGCCGACCCGCAAGCCAGGCTGGGCAACTTCGCGGGCCAGGTCATTACCAAGGCTAAGCTCCGGACCAGCGAAACTTTGTCGCACGCGGTGGGGAACAACCGCGCGTGGTTTTACGTCGGGTCGGGCAAACTGGTCCCCGTCGGCGAGTTATTGTACGCCGACAATGCGTTCGAGAGGATTCTGGCTCTGCCGGGGATGGGCGCTCAGGCGGTGGTGAACCGCCGTGACAACGACAAGGAATACGTGTTCGACGCCTACGATCAGTTGACGCCGCGGTATGTCTACCGGTTCATCACCTCTACCGACGAAGCCAATCTGAAGACGAGGAACGGGTTGAAACCGCGTAACGAGGAAGCCGGGGACAACGTATACATGCACGTTGCGGGCAAAGGGAATACCCGCTTTATTTCCACAACGCGCTCAAAGAAGCCGATTCAGAACCCCCACGGAGAGACTTTCGGGGTGAAACGGGTCAAAATCGACCTCAGCGTGATTTCCAGGCAGCACATCTACGACGTCAGCACGCCCCAGGGAGAAGTGGAACTCCTCAAAGGAAAGGCGGGCACATCCGGAGTACCGGAGTCGTATACGTCC
>CAZMRK010000824.1:0-3281 GCA_964568355.1 uncultured Solibacteraceae bacterium
TGGGTATTGCCCAGAATGGACGGAAACGCAAGCGTGCTCGGCTCCGGTATTACCGGCGCGGCAGGGCCGAGATTCGTCCCGTAGATACTGAGGATCTCCCCCGGGGCGATCGGACCGGACTGCTGGCTGGCGGCGTTGACAACGGCGGCTTCGCCGCTGACGGGCGCCGGACCAGCGAGGGGGGTATGGAAGAGCAGGAGGGCCTTGTTGCCGGTGTAGAGCAGGCCGTCAGAGCCAAACCGGAAGAGGCGCTGACCTGGGTTTCCTCCCACGCTGAAGTAATTCCAGGAATCGAGCGATTGCCAGCCGAGCGGCTCCTGGGTAGCCAGGTCGAAGGTTTGGAGATATTGGGGGTAGTCCCCAGCGTTGGACCGCGAAATGAAATGAACCGCGAAGATTCGCTGATTGGAGAGGTCGACGGCAACGGCGCCGCCGACGCCAAGCAGGCCGGCGATCTGCATTTTCTGGATGTCGATGATGGTTCCGCGCGACGTATAGAGGAGACCGTTCTGAATGGTGACCGGACCGCCGCCGGAGATGCTGGTGGGTGTCTGCTTGGGGATGCCGGTAGCATCAACGTCATAGTGGAGCACGGACTGCGGACTATTGAGATTCGCGTAGCTGCCGAGAAAGAGCGACTTGCCGTCGGGGGCAAACAGGAGGCTGTCGTAGCCGCTGGAAGAGTCGATCTCGCTGGGGCGCTTCTGGCCGTCATCGTAGACGGCGATGCTGGCGAGGGAACTGTTGATATCGGGGTGGTGGTAGATGGCGACGGTCTGCGGATGTCCCGGCATGACGGCGATCGCACTGCGTGCGTATGGACCGATGTAACCCGTGAACGCGGACCGGACGCGGAATTCGCCGGTGACGGCGAAGGTGTCGAGGTCCACGCGGCGGATCAGGCCGTCGGCATCGACGGCGACATAGAGAGAATTGCCGTCGTCGGAGGGTGCCAGGCTGGTGGGATGGTTACCGATGGCGAGAACGGGGCCGATGTGGTTGTTGGCGGGATCCAGGGCAACCAGCGAATTGGCGGGGAATGACGGATCGGTGGATTGCGTGGGCGTTGTGAGGTAGAAACGGTTGCGGGCCCGATCGAAGACGACGTCGTTGGGTACGATGTTGTAGCCGATGAAAACGTAACCGGAGGTCACGGTCGCGCCGGTTCTCAGATCGTACATGGAAACCTGCGCCATCGCCGGCGCGGCAAGGTCCTCGGCGGTGAGTTCGATGTCGTAGCCGCCGCTGAAGCTGGGATTGGAATCTGCGGTTGCCGGCTTATCCACTCCGTTCCATCTCACACCGAGGCCGGCAGCCTGTCCCTGAACGACGGAGATGTGGAGTAGGCTCGGACCGGAGCCGACGAGGAGGACGCTGGGAGAAAAGATCAGCGAGGGTGAAGGCTGTCCCTCGGCGGACCAGCAGGCTGCCAACAGTGTCACCGCAGCAGCAACCAGATTCGACGCACGCACGCAAGCGCTATTGTAACTATTTGCACCACGTCTGGTCTTTTGTGGGGCAACGTTTCCCCGGCATGCCGGCTATTGGACACGCCTGAGACGATTGGCAGTCTGGTGCGGCCATTGCGGTGTCGCCATGAGTAGAATCTCTACATAATTCGTAGTAGAATACCTACACAATGGAAAACCGGCCGCCATCTCATGTGGAGCTGCTGCGGGGCACGCTCGATCTCCTGATCCTCCGGACGCTTCTTGCCGGACCTACCCATGGCCACGCCATCGCCAAATATATTCAGCGGACTTCGGAAGACCTGCTCCAGGTCGAGACCGGATCCTTATATCCGGCGCTCCATCGGCTGGAGGCGAAAGGCTGGATCGCCGCCTCCTGGGAGCTGTCGGCCAAAGGAAAGCGGGCCAGATTTTATCGCCTCACGCGACAGGGACGCAAACAACTCGCGGCTGAACAATCGAAGTGGGACACGTTCTCCCGCGCCATGCGATTGATCGTGAATCCGGCCGGGCAGGAGGGACAATGAGCCTATTCTTTCAAAAGCTGAGATTTTTGCTGAGCCGCCGCCGGAAGGAAGAGGATCTCCGCGACGAACTTCAATTTCATCTCGATGAGGAAGCCGAAGAGCGCCAGGCCCAGGGATTGAGCGGCGAAGAGGCCCGCCATGCCGCTCGCCGGGACATGGGCAGCCTCGCTCTCGTACAGGAGGAAACCCGCGCCGCGTGGACGTGGAACTGCCTGGAACAGCTCGCGCAGGACTGCCGTTACGGATTTCGCACCATCGCCGCGAACAAGACGTTTAGCATGCTGGCGATTCTGTCCCTGGCCCTCGGCATCGGAGCCAACACGGCAATCTATAGCTTCATGGATACTCTCCTGCTGCGCTCGCTGCCGGTTTCGGACCCCGGATCGCTGGCCGTACTGAATTGGGGTGCGAACCCAAGTGGACGCGATTTCGTGATGCACAGCATGAGCGGCAGCACCTGGAGGGAAGGAAAGTGGAGAGAGGCCTCCGGTATTTTTCCTTATCCCGCCTTCGACCTCATCCGCAATAACTCGGGCGCGGTCTTCTCGAGCGTGTTCGCCTACTACCCAACTCGCAAGGTGAACGTGATGGTGAAAGGCCAGGCCGAGCAATCCAGCGGTGAGTTTGTGTCCGGGGAGTATTTTCGCGGCCTCGATGTGCTGCCTGCCGCCGGCCGGATGATCTTCCCGGATGACGACCGCGCTGGGGCGCCAGCCGTCGTTGTCCTGAGCTTCCCCTTCAGTCAACGGCGCTTCGGCGATGTGGCGAGCGCGCCCGGCCAATCCATCCTGATCAACAACGTTCCGTTCACCGTCGCCGGCGTCGCGCCACCTGGATTTTTCGGCGTCGATCCCGCAGCAGCACCGGATTTCTACATTCCGCTGCACACCAATCTCCTGCTTCCCGTGAGGGCGACAACGACCGATCCACAGGTATATCTCGACCGGAACTACTATTGGCTCGAAATGATGGGGCGCCTGCGTCTGGGCGTGAGCCTGTCGCAAGCGCAGGCCACGCTCGGTCCCCTGTTTCACCAATGGGTCGACTCCACGGCGGCCAACGAGCGGGAGCGTGCGCACCTTCCGGATTTGGTAGTCCGCGAGGGCGCGACGGGGCTCAATACGCTGCGGCGGCACTACTCGAAACCGCTGTACGTGCTGCTCGCCATGGTGGCGCTGATTTTGCTGATCGCCTGCGCCAACATCGCCAATCTGCTGCTCGCGAGAGCCACGGCGCGCAGGCGCGAAATGGCGGTGCGGCTCAGTATCGGTGCGGGACGATTCCG
>CAZMRK010000825.1:0-8721 GCA_964568355.1 uncultured Solibacteraceae bacterium
CCTCGCGCTCAGCCTCGGCCCGGCCCGCTCCGGGGCGGAGATAGACGGCCAGATTGGTGGGCGGCTGATTCGGGAGATAGCGGAGCAGCGTGGAGCGGTCCAGCAGGACATAGCCCTGATTGCTGGAGTACTCGTAGTAGACCCCGGCGACCGTGACGGGGACGATGCGGCCTCCGATGGGGAGATCGATGCGATCGCCGGCGCGCACGTGGTGGCGATTGGCAAACGGCTCGCTGACGACGGCGCGGTCGCGGCCGGGGAGTGAGCGGAGAATGGCATCGCGATCCTGGCCGGGGAGGAAGCGCAGGCGGCCGTGGCGGCGGACGATCTCGAGGATGCCGGCGCCGAGGGTGGCGCGGTCGCCCTGGTAGCGGAATTCAAGGGCGTGGAAAATATCGACGGCTTCGACCCCTGGGACGGAGGCGAGCAGGGGCGCCAGATCCGGCGAGAGCGGCGGGTGCTGGCCGGCGGCGGTCCGGCCGGCGGGGCGCAGATAAAGATCGGCGCGGAGTTGGGTATCGAGCCAGACCAGCACGGTCTCGCGGAAGCTGCCGACCAGGATGCCGATGCTGGCCATCATGGCGATGGCGGTAGCCAGCGCAGCAATAACGACGGAGGTGCGGGAGAGAGCGGCGGCCAGGCTGCGGGCGGCAAGGAGGCCTTCGGGGCCGAACAGACGGCGGGCAGCGGTGTGCGTGAGGCGATGCGCCGCCAGGACCACCGCGGGAGCGGCGAAGGCGGCCGCCGCAATCGCAAGCAGGGCGGCCGCATAGCCTCCCAGCGGCGTGCCGTCGACGGGCGCGGCGCGCGAGGCGGCCAGCGCAACCGGCGCGATCAGGGCCGACCAGAGGAGATGGCGGCGCCAGTGCAGGCGGGCATGGTGTTCGTGAACGCCGCGCCCCATGGCTTCGGCCGGGGGGATCCGCATGGCTTCCCGAGCGGGGGCGAAGGCGGAAAGGAAAGAGACGATCACGCCGGCGGCGATCCCGACGATAGCTTCAGAAAGCGTGAGGGCGACCGGGGTCGGGCGGCTGCTGGTATAGAGCGAATTGACCGTATCGGCGATGAGGCCGACCACACCCGCGGCGAGCAGACGCCCCAGAAGGACGCCGGCGACCGAACCGAGCAGGCCGAACATGAGCGCTTCGCCGAGGAAGAGCCAGAGGACCCCGGCGCGGGTGGCGCCGAGCGCGCGCAGTACTCCAATCTCCGGGCGGCGGCGCACCACACTGACGGCGATGGTGTTGTAGATAAGGAAGGCTCCGACGACCAGGGAGATGTAGCTGAGCACCCGCAGATTCCAGCGGAAGGCGCGCAGCATACGCTGGTTTTCGTCGCTGCGGGCGCCGGGTTTTTCGAGCAGGTAGCCGGGCGGAAGGGCGGCGCGAATCGCGCGCTCCACGGCGGCGAAATCGGCGCGGGGCGAGACGTAGACGTCGATACGGTCCAGGTACCCATAAGCGTTCAGGGCTTTTTGAGCCGCGGCGATATCGAGCAGGAAGAACTCGACGGTGGTGGGAAGGATCGCCGCGACCTCAAATTGGCGGGGCCGGCCATCCAGCAGGAGAGTAACGGAGGCGGACGGTTGGAGGTGGAGGCGGTCGGCAAGCGCGCGGGTGACGAAGAGGGCGCGATCGGGATCGATGGAAGAGGCTGGCCCGCTGCGGCGGGTCGGCGAGGCAGCGATGGTATCGACGCCGTAGAGCGGGAAGGAGCCGGTACCGGGGATTTCGGCCTGGGCCTCCATCACCGGGGCAAATCGGGCGGCGACGGGCAGCGCGGCCAGGCGGGCGACCCAGGCTTCGTCGATGCCCCCATTGGCGGCGATTTCGAAATCGGTGGAACCGGCCAGGGTGCGCAGGGAGGAGCGGAAGGAGCCGGTGGCGGCATCCCCCGCAAGATCGATGGCGACGACCACCGCCACGCCGAGCGCAACGGAAAGAATGGTCAGCGACGTGCGCAGGCGGTCGCGATGGAGCGGGCGCAGGATGAAAGGGCGCAGAAGCCGCATGAGGTCAGGCGCGATCCATGGATTCGATCCGTCCGTCGCGGAGGCGCACCCGCACCTGCGCGATGGCGGCGGCTTCGGCGCTGTGGGTGGCCATGAGGACAGCGGCGCCGTAGCGCGCGGCGGCGTCGCGGAGCAGGGCGAGGACCTGGTCGCCGCTGGCGGTATCGAGATTGCCGGTAGGCTCGTCGGCGATCAGCAGATCGGGGGAGTGGACCAGGGCACGGGCAATGGCGACGCGCTGCATCTGGCCGCCGGAGAGCTGGTACGGGAGCGAGGCGGCCTTTTCTTCCAGGCCGACCCAGCGCAGGCGATCGAGAGCGGCATCGCGCGATCCGGGGCTGCCGGCGAGCAGCAGCGGAAGTTCGACGTTTTCCAGCACCGTGAGGGTGGGCAGAAGCTGAAAGAACTGGAAGACGAAGCCGATCCGCTTGCGGCGGAGCAGGGTGAGGCCGGCATCGGAGAGCGCGGTAGTGGGGCGGCCGTCGATCAGCACCTCGCCGGATGTGGGGAAATCCATGGCCCCGGCGAGATTCAGAAGCGTGGTTTTCCCGCAGCCGCTGCGGCCGAGCAGGGCGGTGATGGCGCCGCTTTCGACCGAGAGCGAGATCTCGTGCAGCACCGGGAGCGGCTGGCCGTTGCCGGGATACGTTTTGGAAACGCGGCGGAGTTCCAGGCGGGGCGGATGGCTCAAGGCTAAATCCATTATATCGGGACGGTGGAGTACGGCTCGCGGTGGAAATTCTGAGGAAAACAATTTACTTCAAAAATGTTTTGATATATGCTAGGGGCGTGAGCGGCACGGCGGGCTGGCTCGCCGGCAGACCGGTCACAGCGCTGGTAGTCATGAACCTGACCGCACAATTCACTCTGACTCGCGACGAAATGGAGAGCCGGCGCCTGGAAGCAGCCGCGGCTCTAAAAAGTGGAAGCTCCCAAGCGGAAGTGGCCCGGCGATTTGGCGTTAGCCGTACGACGGCATCGCGCTGGTCGAAGGCGCTGAGCCGGGGCGTGGACGCGCTGCGCAAGCGGCGTGCTCCGGGGCGTCCCTGCCGCCTGAGCCGCACCCAGATGGAGCAGGTACGTGAACTTTTCGCCGAAGGTCCGCGGAGGTTCGGGTACGACACGGACCGGTGGACGACGCTGCGGCTGGCTGGGGCGATCGAGGTACGTTTCGGCGTGCGCTACGATCCCGACCATGTCGGGCGGATCATGCACCGGCTGGGATTGCGCTCCGCGGCATCGCCTGTGCTCGACCGGCGGGAGATGGTTTACCCGGTTTCTCTGTACTCTCCAGGCGCGACATTGCGCGCGCCTGAGATTTCGCCCACAGGGGTGTAGGCTCCCGCAGCCCCACGGCAGCAGACCGGCCGGAGACGGAGAGTCTTCTCTCTCCGCCCCGGTCGCCGTGCTGCGCAATCCGATTCGAATCCCACCATGCATATCGAGAAGCTCTTTCGGCTTGACGGAAAAGTGATTGTTGTAACCGGCGGGGCCGGAATATACGGGCGCCCGATCGTGGAGGCTCTGGCGGAGGCGGGGGGCACGGTCCTCATCGCTTCGCGCAACCTGGAACAGAACGAAACCGCCGCTGCGGAGTTGCGAGGGCAGGGGCTGAAGGTGGAGGCCTGCCGCTGCGACCTCACCAGCGAGGCCGAGATCCTGGAACTGCGCCGGCTGGTGCTGGAACGCCACGGGAAGCTCGACGTGCTGTTCAATAATGCGGTGGGGCGGGCTGGTAGCGGACTATTTGAAATGAGCGCGGAGGATTGGGAGGAGACCATGCGGGTCAACTCCACGGGGCTGTTTCTGGCCTCAAAGCATCTTTCCGAGCCGATGCGGGAACAGCGGTCGGGGAGCATCGTGAACATTGCCTCGATCTATGGAATGGTGGGGCCGGACTTTTCCATCTATGAGGGGACGCCGCTGCAAAATCAGGCCAACTACAGCTTTTCCAAAGGCGGCATGATCAACTTTACGCGCTACCTCGCGGCGGCCCTGGGTCCTTATGGAATCCGCGTGAACTGCCTCTCGCCGGGCGGGTTCGAGACCGAGAAGATGCCGGAGCGCTTCGTGCAGCAATATTCCCGCCGCACGCTGTTGGGCCGCATGGCCGAAGCCGACGACATCAAGGGGCCGGTGGTCTTTTTCGCCTCCGACGCGTCGCGCTACATCACCGGCGCCAATCTGCCGGTGGACGCAGGCTGGACGGCGATTTAGAGCGGATGGCTCGTACGCCTTGCAGCCGGGTTCTGCCGCCGCGGGGCGATAGAATTCTGCCCGGCAAGCGGAAACATTTGCAAAAGGTTTACATTCCCCTGGCAATCGGCCTGGCTGCAGGGCGCACCATAGTAGGATATGCGTTTCGCACTCGGTAACCGAAAAGCAACTTTGGGACTGGCAGTCGTCTGGATCGGCCTCGCGGCCGGCGGCCACGCGCAGAACGCAGCCTCCGGCCCGGAGGTCCAAATGACGGCCCGGAAGTACGACTTCAAACCGGACACCCTCACCGTCAAGAAGGGCGATCACGTCAAACTCGTGATCACGGCAGTGGACCGCGATCACGGGTTTAAAATCGACGCCTTCCACATTAACCAGAAGTTGCCGAAAGGGCAGCCGGTAACTGTGGAATTCACAGCCGACCAGGCAGGAACATTCCCGTTCCAGTGCTCACAGTTCTGTGGCCTGGGGCACAAGAAGATGAAAGGGAAACTGGTGGTCGAATAATCGTCGCCTATCTCTTGCCGCTGATCTGCTTGCCGGAAGCGGCGCCCGCTTTGACCTGATGCGAATGATGCCGGTTGTGGCGGGCCACCGCCTTCGCAATCTCCTCCGCGGAGAGCTTGTTGGGGTTGGCGGCATGCAGCACGTCGCTAGACCCATTGCTACTCATTTCCATGGTGATGTAACGGCCTCCTTAGCTGTAGATCCAAACATACACATCGGCGTCGCCGCGATAGCGCCCCTGAGGACTCTGGCACCACGAGAGAAGCCACCGCATTCAGTGGGAGGTCGGGTCCGGGCTGATAGGAAGGAGCTTGCTGCAGCTCGGAGAGGACATTCGCTGAACAGCAACGCTTGATTTCATTATACGCCCCAGCGCCGCCCGCAACGCGAATTCAATTCATCTCCTCGGCCGTGATGATCCGGGCCCGCGTGTTCTGCGTTTGGCCGGGAGCCCGCGGCATCCGCTGATTCGGCCGCCCGGCCACATGACTCGGCCGTCAATACTCGCGTGTGGTCTTCACTCCAGGCTCGGGCACCGGATACTTCCCATCGGGACCCGCGTGCAGCGGCGCCGGACCATCCAGCGTCAGCTTGTCTACGTCAGGCGCGAACTCGTGGTCGTGGTTCATCATTTGGTCGAAGGTCACAAGCTGTCCGGTGTGGGCGGCAAAGCGGCCCATGGTGGCCACCAGGCTGGCCTCGGCGCCCCGCCGCACCTCGTTGTACGGCTTGTCGTCGCGGACCGCCGCGATCAGATCCTCCCACTCCCACTCGTAGGGCGAGCGCTCCGGCTGCGGGAACGCCCACACCAGATTCTCTGCATCCGGCTCGGTTTGCCCCTGCCGCCAGCGGGCGATCTTCTGCCCCTTGTAGATACGGGTCCGCCCCGGCGTATGGGCGTTGGTCGAAACCGCCGCCGAGCCTTTCGAACCGTGGAGGACGCTGGCGAATTCATTGTGGACGCCGGGCATATTGCGCCCATCGAAAAACAGCCGTGTGCCGTCGGCATAGGTGTACTGCACCGCGTAGACGTCAAAGTTCTGGTCTACGGAATTGCCGCGATAGTGGCGCCCGCCGATGGCCATCGCCTCCACCGGCCACGATCCTTTCATCCACGAGAGCTCGTCAATCTGATGAATATAGTAGTCGCTGAACACGCCGCCGGAGGCCCACAGGAAGGCGTGGAAGAGGCGGATCTGGTGCATCAGCTCGCTTGTGCCCGCTGGCGTCACCGGCGCGGTGCCGCCGCCTGACCCCATTCGGTAGCCCCGCATGGCGACGATGTCTCCGATCTGCCCGTCGCGTACGCGCTTCAGCAGTTCCTGCCGCGCCCGGCAGTGGCGCACCATCAGCCCGACGCCGACCTTGAGATTCTTCTTCTCGGCCTCTTGAGCGAGCGCGATCATGCGCCGCGTGGTAGGACCGTCCACCGCCACCGGCTTTTCCATGAAGACGTTCAGCCTCTTCTCGATGGCGTACTGGAAGTGTACCCAGCGAAAAGCCGGCGGCGTGCCGAGAATCACGATGTCGCCGGGCTTGAGCGCGTCCATCGCCTTGCGATAGGCGTCAAAGCCGATGAATTGGCGTTCCTGCGGCACATCCATCTGCGCCGACCACTTGCCGCGCAGTCTGCCGTGGCTGTCGCTGAGCTTTTGCGGGAAAACGTCCGCCATGGTCACGAGCTTCGTCGGCCCGTTCCGGATACCGAGGGCGTTTTCGGCCGCGCCGGTGCCGCGTCCGCCGCATCCCACCAGGGCAATCTGAATGGTGTTGTTCTCGGCCGCGTGCACCGCCGGCAACGCAATGCCGGCCAGGGCCGAAGCCCCCGCGATGCGTCCGCTCTCCCTCAGGAAGTCACGGCGCGACGTCTCTGGTTTGACTTCGTTCATCGCTGGATACCTCGACCTTACCTTACTCGATTTCGGGAGAGAACGGAACGACAGTGTGGCTACAGCTCGACTTCCGATGGGATGGCGAGGAGAAGCTCGCGCCTCTGCACGCGGTCGAGCAATGAGGTGATCTCATCCACCCGCACCGGCTTGGTGATGAACGCGCTCATGCCGGCCGCTTCGCAAGCGCTTCGAGTCTCGTCCATGGCGCTGGCCGTGAGAGCCACAATCGGCGTGCGAATCCCCCGCCTGCGGATCTCGCGCGCGGCTGCCAGCCCGTCCACCTCCGGCATCTGGAGATCCATCAGAATCAGGTCGTATCCCGCTGAAGCCGCCGCTCGAATCGCCTCGGCGCCATTCGCCGCCAGCCCCACGCGGCAGCCCAGCTTCTCGAGGATACGCTGCCCGATCCTCTGGTTCACCAGGTTGTCTTCGGCCATCAAAATGCTCAATCTCGCAAACTGCCTGCCGCCGGCAAAAGGCGTATCGGGAGCATCCGGCACCTCACCCGCATCGCCGAGCCGCAACGGCAACTCGACCGTGAATTTACTGCCCGATCCCAGTTTGGATTCGACCCGCACGCTTCCCCCCATCTTTTCCGCAAGACGCTGGGAAATTGCCAGCCCCAGACCGGTCCCCCCGAACTTTCGGGTGATGCTCGAGTCCACCTGGCTGAACTCCTGGAACAGGGACCCGATCCTTTCCGGCGCAATGCCGATTCCGGTGTCCACCACCGCGATCGCGATAAGCGCCGGGCCGGAGCCGTCCTCGATCCGGGCGATCTCAATGGAAACCGAGCCTGCCGCAGTAAATTTGACGGCATTGCTCAACAGGTTCAGAACAATCTGCTGCAATCGCGTGGGGTCGCCCACCACCACGCGTGGAACCTCCGGTCCGATGCGCAGGTTCAGAGCAAGACCTTTCTGCGTAACCGCCGGTTGCATGACCCGCACAATCCTGCGCATCAGGCGATCGAGATCGAACGTAATCTGCTCCAGGTTGAGTTTGTCGGCATCGATCTTGGAGAAGTCCAGGATGTCGTTGAGGAGAGACAAAAGACAGTGCGCCGATTCCTGCGCCGTCTTCACCAGTTCCGTTTGCTCAGCATTGAGATCGCTGTCCAGCAGAAGCTCCGTCGCCCCCACCACTCCGTTCATCGGCGTCCGGATTTCGTGGCTCATGTTGGCAAGAAACCGCGACTTCGCGATCGCAGCCGCCTCGGCCGCCCGGCGCGACTCCTTCAAAAACTCCGAGTTCCGGCGTTCCTCGGTCACATCGCGCAGCGCAATTACCCGCCCCATGCGCCTTGTTCCTTCCAGGACATCGCCGGCGCTGGCGGCATAGAGCCGCACCTCGCCGCCCTGGGGAATCGAAACGTCGCCCGATATCTCGCCCTCGCCCTCCGAATAGCGGAGCAGCGCCGGATATGCCTGAAGCACGCCGGAAACCCGCTGCCCGGCGACGCTTTCGCCGCTCCGCCCAAACAGCCGCTCCGCCGCGCGATTCAGACCGGCAAAACACCTGTCCAGATCGATTACGATCACGGCATCCGCCATGCTCGCGACCACCGACTTGGCCGCAATGGGCACAATACTCTGGAATATGTGGCGGTACATGACCCACATCGTGCCGAGTCCGGTCACCGGGAATGCATACACCGCGAAGTCCAGATAGCGAATCGGTAACAAGTGGAATACAAACAGAACGCTGGCGACAAAAGGGACCGCTACGGCAGCCATCATGACCAGCGTTTGTCCGCTGCGCATATGTTTCCGCCGCAGCGAGCGCGCCAGCGTGTAGAGACTTGCCGCCAGCATCAGGTAAGTATGCGCCACATAGGGCCAAAAGCCCGGACCGTAGACTCGCCCGGTAAGCGTCACGCCTGAGGTACGGTCGACCCACACACGAGTCCAGTAGAGGTGATGCCAATCATTGGTCCAGTTCAGGAGCACGGCGTAGAGCGGAATGAGAAACAGCGCCGCGCTCCAGCGTCCGCCGATGGGCCGCCGCACATAGTGGCGGACCATCAGAAAACAGCAGACCGGAGCGGCCGCGTACGCGGGCGTCTGTACGTGCAGCCAGAAGATCCGGTCCGCC
>CAZMRK010000826.1:0-2568 GCA_964568355.1 uncultured Solibacteraceae bacterium
CCTGTCACGTCGGAGGTCGCGGGTTCGAGCCCCGTCGTCCCCGCCATCCCTTTCAATAACTTACAGTCATTCGGCGACATGTTTTTTGGGGTTTTTGGGGTCGTGTGAAGTAGCCGCCCCCCTGCGGCCCCGAGCCTCTTCCCCGCCTCTTGAAGCTCCTTGGCAATCCGGTTCACGGTCCTGCGTTTCAGGTCCTCGCGCAAGTGCTGGTAGCGGCGCAGTTCCCTGCTTTTGTGCCCGGTCAGCAGGCTGATGATGTTGTCCTCCACACCGGCGCAGGTCAGCGTCGACGCCGTGAAGTGACGAAGATCATGAATCCGCAGGTCCTTGATTTTGGCAGCCTTGGCCACGCGCCGGAACCGTTTCCCCAGATCCCAGGCGTGCGGTTTCGTGAAATTGCCTTGGAAACGCGGGTTGGGTTTAGCCGGGGAAACGTATTCGTGGTGGCCGTAGCTCGGCAGCGCCCGGAGCGCATCGACAGCGATCTTGGGCAGTCCGCGTAATCGCCTTGTCTCTGACGTTGGGCCGTACCTTGCGCCAAGATCGCTCTGCCGTTGCGGCCGAGTATCGGCAGTATTGGAAGGCCGCTCTCACGATCTCAATTTTGATGCCGTTAGCTTACATACTCGTTTTGTATGCGATGCGCATTGCTCCCGTCAGTCATGTAGCGCCTGCTCGGGAGATGTCCATGATGATCGGCTCATGGATGGGCGCCAGGCTGCTGAAGGAAGGGAATGTCGCACGCCGCGTTGCCGGCTCGTGCCTGATCGCCCTGGGGGTCGCCGCGCTGGCAATCCAGTAATTGGTGATTTTCAGGTCACAGTAATATTCACCGCTATTCACTCCGGGCCGGCCTGGGTTTCCGTCCCGCGGTCAAATGTAACGATCGTCTGCCGCTCTCCCGGGCACGAGCCGTGCAAGCGTACGCCGGACATACTACGCACTGCTCTTCCGCTACCGTTTAGCCTTGGGTGATCACTGGGGAATATTTCTCATCAGCGTGCGTTGTTCAAACGGTGGCTCGATTACGAAGCTCACGTCGCTAAGCGAGCGACTGATTTTGGGACTGCCGATCAGGCGGACTTGGGCTCTGAAGTGGTAATTTCCTTATGTGGACGAAGCGCAGCGGCTACGCGAGATCGTTCTGGACTCGCTCGATCAGGAGCGGAATGGCGACAGCCTTGCCCGGCAGGCGTATCGAAGCCGGACACAGTTCTATCGTGTGTTCCGGGCGGTGATCGAGGAGACGCCGGCTGCCATGCGCCGCCGGCTGCTGCTGGAGAGGTCGGCATGGCAGTTGTCGCGCACGCAACTCTCGGTAACCGAAATCAGCCTCAACGCGAATTACGGATCGCTCGAAGCGTTCACCCGGGCGTTTCGAAAGGCCTTCGGCGTTTCTCCGAGTCTCTATCGGCGCATGGGGGCGACGTCCACCCAGCTCCATGCCGCTAACGGAATTCACCACTACTCGGGCACGGACAACACGAAAGGGGTTGGTCAATTTATGGACCTGTTTGATATCTTCTCCGGCCAGGAGTCCTGGCATACACAACGTCTTCTGGGTCTCGCGAAGACGCTGGACGACGCGCAGTTGGATCGCCCTCTGAAAAACCAGATCCACGTATTTCCATGGGGCGGTCCGGATCAAAGCCTACGGCAGCTTCTGGACCGGATGGTGCAAACCAAGGAAGCCTGGGCCGCAGCACTTACAGGCAGCAGCGCGCCCCTTCTGGACAACGCGCCGCCGGAGGATCGAACTCCTTCGGCCATGCTGGCGCGCCTGGAGAAAGCAGACACCGCGTTCCACCGTGTGCTCACGGATGTCCGCAACCGGGGCGCCTGGCTGGACACGTTTGTGGATGCGCTCTGCGAACCGCCGGAGACCTTTACGTTTGGCGGTATGTTTGCGCACGTGATCACCTTCAACGCTTACCGGCGCATGGTTGCGATTGACGTGCTGCGGAGCCTCGGAGTGAAGGTTGAGGGCGTCGGCTGTCCGATGGAGTACGTCGAGCCCCTGGCGAAGGCGTGAGGCCGGCCGTGGTCTCGGGCGATGGGCCGGCGCGGAACTGTGGCACGTCGGCCTTGCTCCATACAGTTTGGTGCGTCTTGCGCCGCACCTCCGTTCCCTCCCCTTAGAACGACAGCCGTGCCAGGAATTGCATTTGCCGCGGAGTCCCCGCCCCCACCGGGCTCGTGTTGATCGGCGCCGTGATCCGGCCAAAGTTCGATGTGGAACTGGCATTCGAGGCCGGCACCCCGAGTTGCGGATGATTCATGATGTTGAACACCTGAATCCCGAGTTCCAGCCCCATCCGCTCGCCAAGCCGGATCTGCTTCGAAAGCGCCGTATCCATTTGGAACAGCCCGGGCGCCCGCAGCGCATTGCGCCCCAGGTTCCCCCAGGTCCCCGGCGCGGGCACCGAAAATGCCGCCAGATTGAGCCAGCGCCCGCTCGTTCCATAGTCGAGTTATAGCGGCACGCCCGGCACCTGGTTCGGCCGCTGCGCCGAGAGCGTGTTGCCGGCCAGCTGGCTCGCCGCGGTCCGGCTCACCGTAACGTTCAGC
>CAZMRK010000827.1:0-2651 GCA_964568355.1 uncultured Solibacteraceae bacterium
CGACCATGCGCGGGCTGCCGGCTGCATCGTAGTGCGAGAGCTTTTTCATTTGAGCAATATCCGAATCAGGTCGCCCGCCTGCCACTCGGCGCGGTCGGGATCGGTCACCAGGAACGCATTGGCGCGCGTGAGCGCCGGAATGTCCCCCGAGCCCTGCCAGGCGGCCGGAGTTACCTCGGCGCCGTCCGCGCTGAGGCAGGCGGGCAGAAAGCGGGTGAGGCCGGGGCGATGCCGGAAATCGCGGGTCAAGCGGGCCAGCAGCATGCGCAGCGCGGTCTCCTCCTGCCCGGCCAGCAGTTCGACCGCGGCTCGGGCAAAAATCTGGAAGGTCACCATGGTGGAGGAAGGATTGCCCGGAAGGCCGAAGAAGAACTTGCCGGATGCCCGCCCGAAGACCAGAGGCTGGCCGGGCTGGATCAATACGCGGTTGAAGAAAAACTCGGCGCCCATGTCCGCCAGCACCTGTTCCACCAGATCGTACTTGCCCGCTGAGACGCCGCCGGAGAGGAGCAGCAGGTCCGCGGTCAATCCCTGGGCCACCAGATCACGGGTGTGGTCGAACAGGTCCCGCGCCACCGGCAGGATCCACGGAATGCCACCGGCGCGTTCCACCTGGACGGCCAGCGAGTAGACGTTGGAGTTGCGAATCTGAAATGCCTGCGGCGTTTCGGTGACCGGTACGATTTCGTCGCCGGTCGCCAGAATCGCGACCCGCGGCCGGGCGAATACGGCCACACGCGCATTGCCGTTGGCGGCCAGCAAAGCGATATCGGTGAAGTCCAGCCGCTTTCCGGCGGACAGCAGCGGGCTGCCGGCGCGCGCCTCGCAGCCCCGCGGGTTGAGGAACAGGCCGGGCTCGGCGCTCTGCGGGATGCGCACGCGGCTGCCCTCGCGCTCCACGTGCTCCACCATGACCACCGCATCGGCGCCCGCCGGCAGCGGCGCCCCGGTCATGATCTCGACTGCCTGCCCGCTGCCGACCTCGCCGGCGAACTGCTCCCCCGCGCGGACCTCGCCGATGATCTGAAGCTCGCCGGGTACATCCGCACTGCGGATCGCAAAGCCATCGCGAACGGATCGCGGCAGAGCGGGATAGTCCCGATCGGCGGCAATCGCCTGCGCCAGGACCCGGCCGCCGGCGTTTTCGAGCGCTACCTCTTCCCGCGCCAGCGATCCGCGCGCGGCCCCTACGCGATCGAGCACACACTTTCGAGCTTCCGGAAATGTCAAAGCCGCCACGCCGACCATTCTAACGTGGGCCGGATTCCCGCCGTTCTTGTCATGAGACAGACATCGGGATCTGCTACGGTGTCTTTGTTGTCCTGAATCGCATGAGGAGAACGCGACAGGAGGAGACGTCGTGACCACCTTCAGCCGGATTGCCTTCCGTTTTGTAAGTATCGCCACGTTTGCCGCCGCGTGGCCAGGCGCCGTTTTCGGTGCGGGCAAAGTGGTGATCAGCCAGGTCTATGGCGGGGGAGGGAACAGCGGCGCGACGTTGCGCAATGATTTCATCGAGCTGTTCAATTCCGGCGACACGGCCGTCAGTCTGAGCGGCTGGTCCGTGCAATATCAGAGCGCGGCTGGCAGCGGGACCTGGCAGGTTACGCCGCTTTCCGGATCGATCGCGCCAGGTCGGTATTACCTGGTTCAGGAGGCGCAAGGCTCCGGCGGAAGCACCAGCCTGCCCACACCCGACGCCACGGGCACCATCGCCCTCTCCGCCACCAGCGCCAAGGTAGCCCTGGCCAGCAGCACGACTGCGTTTAGCGGGAGTTGCCCCGCGGGCGGCAGCCTGGTGGACTTCGTCGCCTACGGGAATCCGTCGGGCAGCAGCACCGTAAGCTGCTCGGAAGGATCGGCCACCGGCGCGACTCCGGCGCCCTTGCTGAGCAACACGACCGCGGATTTCCGCGGCGGCGCCGGCTGCACCGACAGCGACCGCAACCTGAGCGATTTTGTCGCGCCCGCCGCCGTGCCTTCGCCCCGCAACAGCGCCTCCTCGGCGAATGCCTGCCTGTCCCTTGCCGATGTCTCGCAGGTGGAGGGCAACGCGGGCCAGACTGCCTTTCTCTTCGTGGCGCAACTGAATATTCCGGCTCCCGCGGATGTCGGCTTCATCGCCGCGACCGCCGACGTGACCGCCAAAGCCGGCTCGGACTATACGCCCATCACCTCCACACCTTACACCATTCCGGCGGGACAGAGTTCCACTACCATATCCGTCGAGGCGGCCGGCGATACGCTGGCAGAGCCCGACGAGACGTTCACGCTTTCGCTTACGAATCTCGTCGGTGCCGGCCCCGTGCTTCCTACCTTGCAGGCCACCGGCACGATCCTCAATGACGACGCGTTGACGACCACTCTGAGCTTTTCACCGCCGGCCCTGCCGGGTGCCACCGAGGGCGTGAGCTATTCCGAGAGCCTCACCGTAGTGAATGGAGCGGCCTGCTCGTTCGATACAACCGGCGCCCTGCCTCCCGGCCTGGCGCTCCAGTTCAGCGGCAGCGAGGCGGTGGCCGTCCTGACCGGCACGCCGGCGCTCACCGGCACCTACACCTTCACCGTGAGTGCCGGTTGTTCCAACGGCACCACGCTGCAAAGCTATAGCATTTCGGTTGCCTTCGCCTGTGAGACCGGCGTCAAAACCT
>CAZMRK010000828.1:0-2819 GCA_964568355.1 uncultured Solibacteraceae bacterium
CGCGGCTGCTCTCGTAAGTCCTTATTGTCCCAGAGAGAGCTTGGCCGGCGGGCTGCAATACGTCTGACCGTCGGAGCCGTTGGCACAGGCCGCCAGGGTAGTGGAGATGGGAGACAGCCCGTCCGGAACCGGTATGTTGAATTGTTCCACACCGGCGAGGCCTGGGGCGGGGAAAATCGGCACGTCGCTGGTACGATCGGCGATCTGCACCCGAACGGTTCCGCTAGCCGGCAGGCCGGTGGCGAAGACCTGGAGCACGCTTGCGGACGGCGCCGGCGCAGCGGGCTGGTTGAGCGAATTGTCCTGGTTGAGAATGCCAAAAATCCCCGGCGAAAGGGGAGCCAGGTCCACCGTCTGGGGCGCGCTGGCTACGCCGTCGGCGGTCACCACCAGCCTGGTGGAAGTCTGGCCCGCCAACCGGGTGGGGATTTGCAAATTGATCTGGCTGTCGCTCAGATAGAGCGGGGTGATGGCTGTGCCGTCGAAGGTAATCGACACATTTTTCCCCGAGAGCCGCGATCCCATGACGCTGGCGAGAGATCCGGCGGCCAGGGGGCCGGGAGCGAAGGTAGCGGCATTGACCACACCATCAATGACCACTGGGGGAGGTCCGGCCACTACATTGAGCGTCACCGGCACGGCCCTGCTGCCCAGAGATCCGGCTTGAATGGTCACCGTAGCCTGGTAGGTACCCGCCTTCAGAGCGGTTGGGTCGGCGCTGACACGCACCGTGCCGTTGTTTGTACCGGAGGTAGGGTTCAGCAGCAGCCAACCGGAGCCGGTCTGGTAGGTCCCTTCGGCGGTCCAGGTAAAGACCCCGCCCCCCTGGTTCTGAACGGCAATATACCCGGCATACTCCGGTGGCTTTCCGTCAGCGGTGGCGGTGAGCCGGATCGGTTGGGCGACGACGGCAAATTTCGGGAAGTAGGACGCATCGCAATCATCCAGGACCGAGCAGTCGGAGGCCGGGGCGACGGCGGTGAAGCGCGGAACCGGGTCGGTCCCGGTGGCATAGGCGGCAACCGAGACCGGGGCGAGCGAGACAGTCTCCTGCCCGCTGATTCCCGCAGGGGCATTGGAGAGTGCCAGGAAGGTCGGAAACTGGGTGCTTTCCTGCCGCTGTGGATCGGCCGAAAGAACCTCGTAAACCACCATGGCCGAGCCATTCACCAGCGCGATTTCGGAGGCTGAATCGAGGGTAACGGGGGCGGATCCGCCAGCCGGGAGTGTTGCCAGTACGCCGCCGGCGCCATGGTCATCAGTTGCCAGGACGCGGGCCAGCAGCAATCCGGGAGCGCCGGGCAAGAATTGGCCGGCGGACTGGGCCAGACCGAGATCCCCGCCGGCGGTGGGCTGCGCGGCCGTCGAGCCTGCCACGATATCAGGAACAAACAACCGGGCGCCGGCAGGCAGTCCGGTGTAGCGGACCAGGAAGCGCGTCCCGCTATCGGAGGCCGCATCGCGGGGCTGGAAGGCGGTAGCGAAGCCCTCGGTCAGGCGGGTGGAGAAGCGGCTGGCTTCAGCGGAGAACAGCCCGCTCATGCTGATGGTGGAAGGCGCGGGGGAACCGGAGCACCGGATTCCAGTGCTGGCATAGGACGCCAATAGCCCAGGGTTCACCAGTGCCACCGTGGCGGAGGTGGCGGTGAGAGTCAGGCCGCTCGGAGCATTGACGGAAATCCGGGCCTGTAGAGCGCCGTTCGCGGCGTTGCCAAGCTGGCTCACATTGGCGCGCAGGTTGCGGAGGCGCAACTCAATGGAGCGAGTGGCCGGCACGGAAAAGGAGATACCGTTGAAGGTAATCGCTCCGGAGGCGACCAGCCCGGGAGGTCCGCTGGCGCCGCCCACCAGAAGCTGGACTCCGGAGGCGGTCGAATCGGTGTTCAGCCGGTTGGTAATCGCCACGGGCAGCAGCACCGAAAGACTTGTGTTCACCACTGCGCCGGGTGTTCCCCCGGCGCACTCGAGCACCAGGTCGCCCAACAATTCCGCCTGACCTTCCGCCCGCACCATGGCGGGAGTCGCGGTTACGGCGCAGGTGAGAGTGGCGGATTGGCTCCAGGCGATGCCCGCCAGGAACGGAGGCAGCAGGGCCAGGCGCTCCCACTGCCTAATAGTCCGAATAGGGGACCCCATCTGAACCAGTTTTATCCGAACCGCTGCGGACGTCAAAGACCCCCGGCTCGGTCTGATTGACGGCCCGCAGCGAATCCTCCTGGATCACCTTCCAGGTCTGGCTGGAGCCGGTAATCGGGTCGATGGGAACTTCCCGCAGATAGCCCTCGCTCACCAGGTCCTGGAGAGACTGAGGCGCTTTCTGCTTGTCAAACGTGTACTCGTCGATGAGCGTGCGCATGGTGGTCAGATTGCTTTTCAGCACGCTCTCCTTAGCCCGAACGATGGAGCGCTGGTAGAGCGGCAGGGCAATCGAAACCAGAATCACGATGATCGCCATGACGATCATCAGCTCAATCATGGTGAAACCGGCCCGCCGCGAGGCGCGAGCCGGACCGCTACCACTCCGAGTACGGGGTCCCATCCGGAGCCTTTTCCGTGCTTTTGGTGTAGACGTCAAAAACGTTCTGGCCGCCCCAACTGTTGGATGTCGGGTCGTCCTTGGTGCTACGCATACCCCACTCGGTGGAGTTAGTGAACGGGTCTTTGGGAATGCGGCGCAAGAAGCGGATCTTCTGGTCTTTGGGGCCAGAGAGCTTCACCCCCTCCACCAGGACTTCCAGTTTCTCCGGGTAGCCTTCGGTGTCAATTTTGGGCGCTCCCAGATAGCCTTGGTCGGAGTAGTCCTTGTACTTGTCGATGGC
>CAZMRK010000829.1:0-2516 GCA_964568355.1 uncultured Solibacteraceae bacterium
TCCAGGCCGTTGGCCATGGCGAGCGCCTTCGAGTGATCGGTAATCGCAATATACTCGTAGCCGTGCCCGCGGGCGGCTTCCGCCATTTCCTCTAATGACGCGCGACCGTCGGTTTCGGTTGTATGCATGTGCAGATCTCCGCGGATCTGCGCCAGTTCCACCAGCTCCGGCAGCCGGCCCTCGGCCGCCCATTCGATCTCGCCCAGGTTCTCGCGCAGTTCGGGGGGAATCCACCGCAGCCCCAGCGCGTCGTATACCTCTTCTTCGGTTTCGCCCGCTACGCGCGATTCGTCCGCCATGCGAAACAGGCCGTATTCGCTCAGCTTGAAGCCCATCTTGACGGCTCGCGTGCGCACTGCCACGTTGTGATCCTTGCTGCCGGTGAAGTACTGCAGGGCGGCCCCATAGCTCTCCCGCGGCAGCACCCGGACATCCACCTGGAAGGCTTCGCGGCCGACCGTCGCGCTGGCCTTGTTCTCGCCCCGGCCCAACACCTGCTCCACCTGCGGATATTTCACGAAGCGGTCCAGCGCCTCGCCGGCTCCCGGCCCGGTGACCAGCAGGTCCAGGTCGCCCACCGTCTCCCGGCCGCGGCGCAGGCTGCCGGCCGGCGTAATCTGCTCAATCCCGCCTCCGGCCGCCAGGTACTGCGACAGCTCTCCGGCGGTGGCCTCGGCAAAGCTGAGCAGGAAGCGGCCCGCGCGCTGCCGGTACTGCGCGATGGATTTGAGAACCTTCTCCTCCAGCTTGGCGCCCATGCGCGGCAGATCGCGGAGCTTCTGCTCGCGCGCCAGGCGCTCCAGTTCGTCCATGGTGCTGATGCGGAAGTGCTCGAAGATCAGCGCGATGCTCTTCGGCCCCAGCCCCTGAATCTTGAGGAATTCGAGGGCGGTGGGCGGATAGCGCTCCAGCAGGTAGTCCCGGCGCTCGCAGGAGCCATGTTCCACAATCTCCGCCAGCGCGACGGCCAGGCCCTTGCCGATGCCCGAAATATCCGTAACTTTCTTCTCCGGATTTTTGAGAATGTCCGAGACTTTCTCCGGGTAGCCCTCGATCGCGGTGGCGCCGTTGCGGTAGCTGCGGATGCGGAAGGAGTCCTCCCCGGCAATCTCCATCAGATCCGCCGTCTCCTGCAAAATGCGCGCGATTTCTTTGTTCTCCATGGCCCGCTATCGATGGTCTGAATTCGAATGCCGAATTCTAACGATTGTAGCGCGGTGCTGCCATGCTGCTATCCTGGCAGTTTCCCGCATGATTTCCTGTCGGAATCTGACCAGGCGCTTTGGCGAGTTCGCGGCGGTGGATGGGGTCACCTTCGAGGTAAAGCCGGGGACCATCTGCTGTCTCCTCGGCCCGAACGGCGCGGGCAAGTCCACGATCATTAAGATGCTGGTCGGCCTGATGCCGCCTACGGCGGGCGAGGTGACGGTCGCCGGCCTGAACGTGCGTAGCCAGACTCTGGCGGTCAAGCGAGCCTGCGGCGTCCTGCCGGAAAATCTGGGGTTGTTCGATGCCCTCACCGTGCAGGAGCATCTGGAGCTTTCCGGCCCCATCTACGGTCTGAGCCTGAAAGAAACCCGCGCGCGCGCCGATCAGCTTCTACGCGTCCTGGCGCTCGAACACGGCCGCGATACGTTTCTGGGCGAGTGTTCGCACGGCATGCGCAAGAAGACCTCTCTCGCCATGGCCCTGCTCCACAACCCACGCGTGCTGCTTCTGGATGAGCCGTTCGAGGGCATCGACCCGGTGACGGCTCACAGCATCAGCGATCTGCTGCGCATGCTGGCCTCGCGAGGCGCCGCCATCCTGATCAGCGCGCACATCCTGGCCATCGTCGATCGGCTTGCCGATCAGATCCTCATGCTGCGCCAGGGCCGCATTGTGTGGGATTCTCCCGCAGCCGATCTCCCGCGGGCGCTCGAAGATCACTATTTCGAACTGGTCGAAGCCCCCAGAATGGAAGAACTCCCTTGGCTGGGTTCCTGGCAATCCTGAGGGCGCTGGGCCGCGCTTTCTGGCGCGATCTGCGCACCCTCAACTCTCTCACTGCGAATAATTTCTTCCTGTTCGCGATCGTGCTCCTGTTGCAGCCTTCGAGCGCCACGTTCCTGCTGCTGGTTCTGGGCTTGCTGCTGCTCTTTCCGCTCTCTGCCGACCCCATGCGCAAGATCCCACCGGATCGCCTGGGCCTCTGGCCCCTCTCCCGGCGGAAACGCATCGCCCTGCGGCTCGCCAGCCTGGTGCTCAGCCCGGTCGTATGGATCACGGTCGCGCTGCTGCTCAAGGCCGCGCAACCGGTGCTGGGATTGCGCTTCCTCCTGTTCGCTCTGCTGGTCCAGGGGCTCTCGATCGCGGCCACCCGTCTATCTAGCAAGATTCCCCGGGGCAACCTGCTGCGGGATCTGCCGCGTCTGCCGGGCACGCTCGGCAGTCTGGTCCAGAAGGATCTGCGGCAGATGCTCAGCGTGCTCGATCCATACATCGCTCTGCTGCTTTGCCTGGCCGCCAGCCTCTAC
>CAZMRK010000830.1:0-5433 GCA_964568355.1 uncultured Solibacteraceae bacterium
ATCAGGACGCTCTCCGCTTCCGGTGAAAGCGCGAGGTTCGGTTTACGGAGTTCGTTCGCCGAGCGCTCCAGGAAGAACCGGGCCAAGCGGCGGATGTCGGCGGGCCGTTCCCGGAGTGGCGGCAATTCGATCGGGAAGGTGAGCACAACCGCACGGCGAGGGAACACGATCTGCTTCGCGAGCAGGAATGCTCCCGGTTCTCCTGCGGCGATCTGGTGGCGGGTGACCCTAAAATGAATGAGCGAGGCGCGTTCACCGGCGCCGTCGGCCAGCATGCCGGGCGCTTCGAACTTCATGGCTTCCACGGCCGTTGAGACGGTACCAAAGGCGATGATCATGATTGCGGGCGCTTCCGGCATTTCCTGCCTCCAGTGACGCAGCAGTTCCAGGCCGCTGCCGTCAGGGAGCTTCAGGTCCGAGACGAGCAGATGATAGCTTCTCCGGTTGGCGGACGCGATAGCTTCGGCAACCGAACCGGCTGATTCAACGGTGTAGCCTTCACCTTTGAGGATTGTCTCCATTAAGCCGCGGAAACCCGCATCATCATCGACAATCAGTATCGTTTCCATGAAATTCCATTCGGGATCGTTTTGGCAGCCGCTGTAGTGCGCATGCGGATCCGCGCTTCGGTGCCGCCTTCCGGGCGGCGTTTCAACACCAGGTCTCCGTCCAGAGCGGCCAGGACCCGACGCGTGATTGCCAGCCCCAATCCCGTACCTTCCGGCTTCGTCGTGAAGAACGGCTCAAACAAGCGGGCGAGGGCTTCTTCAGAAATGCCGGCTCCCGAATCGGCCACGGAGATCGATACCTCATCTCCCCGGCTCCTGCGAGCTTCGACCCGTACCTCGCCTTCATCCGCAATCGCGTCGACTGCATTACGCAGAAGGTTCAGAAGCGCCTGAGTGAGCAGCGCCGGATCGGTCGGCCACTCGATTTCCGAGTCGGTGACCACCAGCCGGACAGGGCGATCTCCGATCATTTGAATCCCATGGACTTTCAAGCCCGCGGTCAGCTCGTTCCAGCGCGTGAGGCGAACGTCGGGATGCGGAGCACGGCCATACGCCAGCAGATCGTTCACCAACGCCTCGAGGCGCGACGTTTCACCGAGCACGGGCTTGAGAAGGTCGCGAGTTGAGGCATCGGCCCGTTCCACGGCGAGTTGAACGAAACCTTTGATCGTGCCCAGAGGATTCCGGATCTCGTGCGCCAGGGCCGCAGCCATCTTTCCGAGGTGAGCCAGATGCGCCATTTGAAGCTCTCGTTCCCGATATTGAGATGCGCGGCGCATCGCCCATAACGAGTAGACGGACAGCAGAACGAGGGCTGCGCCTCCGGCGGAGGCCACGAAGATGTTACGGCGCGCGTGCAGCACCAGAAAATCGGCCGCGGCGGCATTCAAGTCGATGCAGGCCAAGTGTAGTCCGGCGGCGGAGTGAAATGGGACGTACGCCCGGAAAATCGTGTTTGCCTGGCTCCGTATGGTCTGGGTGCGGAACAACTCGTGGCTATCCCAGAGCGGGGCCAAATCAGGGGTATCGAGCGCTGCACCTCGGGTAATCACCTGCAGATCGATCAAGTACGGCTCATCTTCGCTCAGCGTCTCGAATAGCGCCCTGGGCGATTCCGTCTCCGGCAACTGTTCGAGCCGGCCTGCGAGGATGGCGACCCGGTGTCGCAGGTAGATGTCTCTCTGCTCGTCAATTTCCCTGAACGTACGGAGCGCGCTGAACAGAAGGACAAGCGGCAACGCAGCTACCGCAATCGGCAGGAATATGCGAGACTCGATCCTGGCTGGCGTGTTTGACCTCCCGTTCCGGAGAATTCAGGGCGTCCGAAAAGCGGCAGCCCTCAACAAAACTCTAGCCGCACGCGCAATATTCTGCTACTTCCAGAGGCAGGGTGCACACCCTGTGCCATCCTGACGTTCTTGGATAGGAACGTTCCTAGGGGATGGCAGTGCGCACGGCTTGCGCGTCAGGCCGGTGAAACACGCAGCTTTTGCGCACCTGGCGATTCCTGCTCCAGTTGGCGCAACCACTTAGGCGCAGGTCGGTTGGCAACGAGGGTGCGCCTGAAGAACCCCGGGGGGTTGGACCATGAACGTTTCGACACTGGTGGCTGTTCTGGCCGCTACGGCAAGCTTGATGCCGTTGAACGCGCAGCCCGGAATCACCCGGCAAAACGGAGCGGCGCCCGTCTCCACAAATCCGATCGTCGAGTACAAGGGCGTAATCCGGAAAGTTCACATTAGCCAGGGTTCGGGCATGCCCTACCTGGAAGCCCAAAGAGGCAAGACGACAACCAGGGTCTATCTTGGATCAATCCGTTATCTGATTGCCGAAAACTTCAACCCGAGATCCGGCCAGGAATTAGTGGTCAGGGGCTATCAAACGGCAGATTCCATCGTAGCAATCGAGGTTACGCTGCCATCCGAAAAGAAGACGTTGAAGCTTCGGGATAGTAAAGGGTGGCCGCTGTGGAGAGGTGGCCGTGGACGTTTTGGCCGGGCGGGATTCGAGAACCAATAACGACCTTGCACGGCCGGCTATGGCGTCGTGAACTGATAATTGATGCTGACAAAGAGCGTGCGGCCGGGCTCCGGAACCCTGGCACCGTTGCGAAAGGGATCGCGCTGATAGGACAGGCTCTCGTAATAGAAACGGTTCAGCGCATTGTCCAGGCCCAGAGTGATCGCTGTCCGTTTGGCGTGCCAACCGGCTTTCACATTTACCGTGGCATATCCTGCGGTCGGGGTTTCGAGCAGCTCAGGGTTTGTTCTACGCTGAGCGTTGGCCGCGATCCCCTCGACTTCGGCAAACCACAGACGTCTTCCATAGCGGAGGGAGGTCCGGCCTCGGAGCGGAGGCATCTCGGCAAGCGTTGTGCTGTAAACGCCGAGTTCCGGACGGGGTGTTTTTGAGCCGCGACTCAACGAGAGGCCGCCGGAGAGCATCCACCTGGGACTCAACGCTGCGCCGTAGGTCATCTCGACTCCGTAGATGCGAGCGTCCGTGTTGCCGTAGGCCCGGACCGGGGACATTCCGGCCATCGCGGCGCCGAGCATGGGAATGGCTTGTCGAACGTAGATGTAGTTGTCCACCGCACTGTAGAAGCCAAGCACCTTGGCATACCTACGGCTCCGGCGGACGCTCAACCCGAGGTTTGCTTCATTGTTCCGGACCGGCGGTAATCCCGGATCACCGACCCAGTCACTTCGATTGAAGTAGCGCTCTTGGGCATCCGGGAAGCGGGATGCGCTCGCAGCACTCGCAAACGCTTCGATACTCTCCGTAAGGCCGAAACGCAGATGGGCATTCGCCGAAGGCGCCGTGCTCCGATTTGTGCGATTCGCGTGTCCCGTGTAGGTCAGCCAGAGGTTCGAGTCCGCATTCATGGCGCGGACGTACATGTTGGCGGTGTCGATCCGCGCGTAGGCTGCCATTGAGAGCCGCCGGGCCAGAGAACGCTCCCAACCGACGTACCCGCCATTCACGGTCGTGTTGACGTTCGGGATGGAATGGGAAACGCCGGACATCATCTTCATCCGCGAGATCCCCACGACGTCCCAGTTCCTCTGGTAGCTTTCGAAACCCACGCGAAAGTTGCGGGCCAGGTCCGTATCGGCGCGGCCACCTAGTACGCGCGAGGCAGCAAACGCACCCATTGTGTAGCCATAAGGAGCGCCGATGGCGGTTTGGCGCAATTCATCCGTCATCCAGTGACGCACGCGAGTGTAATAGGCCTGGAGACGAACTCTGCTGAGTGACGGCACAAGATCCCTAATCTCGTAGGTTGCATCGAGCCGGTCGGCGATGTCATACGGCGCGTCCATCTGCAGGTACGGGTATAGAATTCCGCTCCCGTCTTGATGCGTGTAGCTCAGGGCGCCGCCCTGGTCTCGGCCAGGTGAGAACCGGACTGTTGCCCAACCTGTATGGATGCCAAACGCATCGGCCGCGGCTGCGCCAGGGGCATATCCTCCGACAGCGGTCATCAGCCGTCCAGAGCCGTCGCGATATGGGTCGGACCTCCGGAATGAGTAGCCAGCCTGGAGCTGCAGCGCGTCGTTTCCGCCAGACATGGTTAGGGACGGATTCCAAAAACCGAATGACCCCGTCTGCAACGCCGGGGTCAGGTGAAATCCGGAGTTGGGTTGCTTACGAACGATGTTCACCGAACCAGCCATTGCGCCCTGGCTGGTCAGGTCGGCCGCTCCTTTGCTGACCTCGATGTAGTCGACTTCTGCAAAGTCGATGTGAAACGCAGCGGGGTCCATGTGGCCGGGACAGGCACCATACACGCGGACACCGTCGATCAGGATGCCGAGATTGTTGCTTTCGAACCCGCGAAGGACGATGTCATTTGCAATCGCGCCCTTTCGCAGCCGACTCAGGCCCTCAATTTTGGAGAGCGCTTCGCCTACGTCCTTCGCAGGGCTTTCGCGAACCTCCCGGATTTCCAGAGCTTCCTTGACCGGGTCACGTTTCGACTTGGTGTCGAGATCTTCGGACGCCGGGACCTGCGCAAACACGGCGAACGGCAGGTACAACGCGAACAGGCAAAACTTACACGAATCCATACCCCTCTCTTCCTCTTTCTTCACTTCCGCACGGAAGCACACACCCGCCCTCGGACGCTGGCTCCGGCAAGTCTTAAGCAGTGGTGGGTTACAGAGCTGATCGAATCAAAGAAAGAAGGAGGGTGGCGGACGTTGGAAGAGGTTCGTAGCCAACACGCGGTGCGGCCAGCACCGCTGCATGGGGACGAGAGGCCAGGAGGTCTCCGGGACCGGAATGCGCCATGATTTCGGTGGAACCAAGCCCACAGGCGCGACTGAGGAAAACCCCCACACCGTCCGGTAGCAGCCCGGCGGACAATCCGGAAGTGGTTTCCAACTCGGAGCCCCCGACTCGCCAGCCGCACTGGCGTTCTTCGGGCGGCAGCAGTTCGCTCGATGGCTGCCGCGCTTGCAGCAACTCATGCTGCAGGTTGGCTCGGCCGAGCCGGCTGCCATCAGCGGCAGAATAACAGCGAGGGAAAACAGAATGAGGAGAAACCCGGCAACAGCCCGGCATCGAGCTGGCGGCCGTGTATTTGGCTGCCCGTCGCTCCTCATATGTAGCAAGTATAGCTGGCGAATTCGAGTGTGGAGGCACTCGCCCTTAAGCCTCCACTCTGCATCACCCAGAGTGAACTGCATGCGTAGGTGGAGTCTGCTATCCGCGGATTGACAGGCAATGGGACGGCGGCTAGCATTAGGTGTGAGTTACATCTAGGAGTCACCATGGGTCAAAAACGTGTAGTGGTAGTCGGCGGTGTTGCTGGCGGGGCATCTTGCGCAGCGAGGCTGCGGCGGCTCGACGAAGACGCCGAGATCGTCATTTTCGACAGAGGGCACTTCGCTTCCTTTGCGAACTGCGGATTGCCTTACTA
>CAZMRK010000831.1:0-10211 GCA_964568355.1 uncultured Solibacteraceae bacterium
GGCTCTGGATGCGGCGACCGGCAAACTGCGCTGGTATTTTCAGTTCACGCCCCACGACACGCATGATTGGGATGCCAATGAGACGCCGGTCCTGATCGATCAGGAGTTCGGCGGCCGGATGCGCAAGTTGTTGGTCCAGGCGAATCGCAATGGCTTCTACTACATTCTGGACCGTGTTACCGGCGAGTTCCTGCTGGCCAAAGCCTTTGTCGAGCGCCTGAATTGGGCCACCGGAATCGATGCCAAAGGGCGTCCCATCGAAGTGCCTCACATGGAGCCGACGCCGGGTGGAATCCGGGTCTGTCCTTCGGTACGTGGCGCGGCCAACTGGATGTCGCCCTCCTTCGATCCGGCCGCCAAACTCCTTTACGTCACGGTGCTCGAACAGTGCGACATTTACATCAGCTCGGCCAAGGCGCCCAAGCCGCTGAGCGGCTTCCACGGGACCGGCGGCGAGCAAATCCCCGATGAGCCTGGCCGCTTCTTCCTGCGGGCTCTCGCGACCAGCACCGGGGAGACCGTTTGGGAGCACGCCATGCCGGGGCCGGCCGTCATGTGGTCGGGCACCGTGGCGACCGCCGGCGGGCTGGTGTTTACCGGAGACGATGAGGGCAACCTGGTAGCGCTCGATAGCCGCACGGGCCGCGACCTCTGGCACTTCTATACCGGCCACACGCTCTATGCCTCGCCGGTTACTTTCCGCGTGGGCGGCAAGCAGTTTGTCAGCATCGCTGCCGAAAGCGAAATCCTCACCTTCGGACTCTTCGAGCCGCCCGCTGCCAAGCCGTAACTTCTTGAAAACAGGAATATCCGATTCCAGCTAACCGCCGGTTCTTGCCGTAGTCTAATAGACAGCCCGGATGGAATTGACGGATGTGATTGCAGTCGAACAGGCGCAGACCGGTGACACGGACGCCTTTCGTGTCCTCGTGGAGCGCCATAGCCGTCCCGTCTTCCGTCTGGCCTATCGCATGACCGGAAACCAGCAGGATGCCGAAGATGTGGTGCAGGAAAGCTTCCTGCGGGCCTACCGGCAGTTGGGGCGGTTCGACAACCGGTCCAGCTTCGGGACGTGGCTTTACCGCATCGCGGTAAACTGCGCGCTCGACCTCGTGCGGGCCCGGAAGCGCCGCTCCGAACAGACGGCCTTGGGAGAGGAGCAATTGGACCCGGTGCTGAATCTTCCGGCCACCGGTTCGACGCCGGAACGAATGGCGATGAGTGGGGAAATCAGCCGACGGGTGGCGGCGGCGATGCAAACGCTCAGCGAGAACGAGCGCAGCGCCTTCGTCATGCGGCATTTCGAAGGCATGAGCATTGAAGCCATCAGCGGGTTGTTGGGCGTGCAGCCGGGAGCCGCCAAACACAGTATCTTTCGGGCGGTGCAGAAACTCCGCCGCTCGCTGGAGCCTCTGGTAGGAACGGCAAAATGAATCACCTGACCGAAGAAGAACTGGTTCTGTACTACTACGGAGAGGTCCTCGAACCGGTCGACGCGGCCCGGCACCTGGACGTCTGCGAAGAGTGCCGGGCGCACTATGCCGGCCTGCAGCGCGTGCTCAACGTAGTCGACTGCTGGCCGGTTCCCGAGCCGGCGGAAGACTATGGGCGGCGGATCTGGCAGCGGCTCGGGCTGGAGCGTCCGCGCTTCTGGAAGCCCTGGCTTCTACCCGTGCGGCGCTGGGCTTCGATTGCGGCGGTGGCTGCCATGGTGCTGGCCGCCTTCCTGGCCGGACGATTCTTGCCGCATCCCGAATCGGGCAGGGCGGGCCTGCCCGGTCAGGTACGGGAGCGGATTCTGCTGGTGGCGCTGGGCGATCATCTGGAGCGCTCGCAGATGGTCCTGGTGGAATTGGCCAATGCCGATCCCCGCCATGAGCTCGATATTTCCGCCGAACAGCAGCGCGCCGGCGAATTGATCAACCAGAACCGGCTCTACCGGCAGACGGCGGCGCGCAGCGGAGAGACTGCCGTGGCCGGCGTGCTGGACGAGTTGGAGCGCGTTCTGCTCGAGATCGCCCGCGGTCCCTCCACGCTCACCCCGGAAGAGGTGGAGCGCATTCGCGATCGCATCAAGGCCGACGGCATCCTCTTCAAGGTCCGTGTGATCGGTTCCACTGTACAGAGAAAAGAAGAAAACAGGCTCTAAAAGGATCATTATGCGTAAGTTGTGGATATTGGTTTTGCTGGCTCCGGGAAGCCTTCTGACGGCCAGCGGTCAGGAGTTTGCCTTCGCGCAGCGCGCGCGCCAGGAGAACGTGCAGGACGTCAATTACCAGCGCGGGCAGTCTGCTCTGGATGCGCACCGCTGGGACCAGGCCCTGGCCGCGTTTAGCCAGGCAGCGGAATCGGCGGGCCCTCGTACGGACGCCGCGCTCTATTGGAAAGCCTATTCCCTCGAGAAGCTGGGCCGCCGCAGTGACGCGCTGGCCACGCTCGCCCAGTTGCGCCAGGCCTACGCTTCCAGCAAGTGGCTGGATGACGCCCGGGCTCTCGAACTCGAAATGCGGCAGGCCTCCGGCCAGAAGGTGAATCCGGATGCCGAGCCGGATGAAGACCTGAAGCTGATGGCGATCAATGGCCTGCTCAATACCGATCCGGCCCGGGCCCTGCCCGTACTCGAAAAACTGATCTCCAGCAGCGGTTCGCCCAAGCTGAAGGAACGGGCGCTGTTCGTGCTCGCCCAGAGCGGCGCGCCCCAGTCGAAAGAGATCCTCGGACGCATCGCGCGCGGCGGCTCCAATCCCGACCTGCAATTGAAGGCCGTGAACTTCCTCGGCGTGATGGGCAGCCCGGAAAATCGCAAGCTGCTGGCCGAGATCTACACTTCCTCCTCGGACATGAAGGTAAAGCGGGCTGTTCTGCAGGCTTACCTGGTCTCCGGCGACCGGCAGCGCCTGCTCGAACTTGCCAAAGGCGAAAAAGATCCGGCGCTGCGCATGGACGCGATTCATCACTTGGGCGTCTCCGGCGGCCAGTCCGAACTGTGGCAGCTTTACCAGGCAGAGCCCTCCATCGACGTGAAGGAAAAGATCCTCAAGTCCATGTTCGTCGGTGGGAATTCCGAAAAACTGCTGGAAGTGGCGCGCAATGAAAAGGACGCCCGCCTGCGCCGCGCCGCGATCCAGAGTCTGGGACTCATGGGACCGCGCACCGGAGATGCGCTCGTGGGGATCTATGCCTCCGAGCAGGATAAGGAAATTCGCAGAGCCATCCTGAATGGCCTGTTTATCCAAGGCAATGCGAAGAGCCTGGTGAGTCTGGCCAGAAAAGAAACCGATCCCCAAGCAAAGCGCGAGATCGTGCAGAAACTTTCCATGATGGGCGGCGCGGATTCCACCAACTACCTGATGGAGTTGCTCAAATGAGGCGTCTGGCGCCGCTCGCCGCGTCTTTCACCTTCGCTTTCGGCCTGGCCTATGCGCAGGACCGGCGCGAGATCCCGGTCACCGCGGGGCTCGACGCCGCCTTTCACGCTGCTGCGCAGGGCCAGACCGCGTGGATCGGCTATGCCGTCCCCGCCTCCGGATTCGTGGGTTGGAATTGCCAGTCCACAAAAGGGATCAGCCCACCCGGTCCGGTCCGCCTGGAACCACCGGATCAGATGTTCCTGCTGTTTCGCCTGGAGAGCGGCCGGGTCGTCAAAATTCGCCTGTTGCCCGCCGATTGCCTGCTGGATGCCGGCGGCCTACCCCTCTATTGGCTGACGGGAGTCCGGCCGTCTGAGAGTGTGAGTCTGCTGGAGACCTTCCTGAACGAAAGCAGCCACGTCTCGGAATCGGCGATGGCCGCCATCTCCCTGCACCGCGATCCTTCCGCCGCTCGCGAATTGATCCGCATCGCGCGCAACCGTGACAGCGAGCCGCGCCTCCGCAAACGCGCTGTCTTCTGGCTGGCCGGCTCCCGCGATCCTCAGGCCTGGGATTTTATCGAAAAGCTTCTGCGGCAATAACTCTTCCGCTCGTGGACCAGCAAGGCGTTTCCGAGCCACGACCGTAAGGGAGTGGTTCTTAGATACGCCAAATATAGGAATGCCACAATCGCTCAAAATGCAGTGATAGTGGTAAAAAGCTGCACCGCACCATAGCCCAGCACCGCGCCAAGTATCGCTCCCGCCACCACGTCGCTCAAAAAGTGCATGCCCAGCAGGATCCGCGATACGGCGATGCTGCCCGCGCAGAACCCGAGGCCGATCAGCAGTGAAGGATAAAACAGACCCAAAGCCACAGCTACCGAAAATGCCGTAATGGTGTGCCCGGAAGGGAACGAGAACTGATCCGGCGGCAGCAGCGTGGCCCAACAGTGTGGTTCGATCGCGCACGGGCGGCGCCGGCCAATCCGCTTCTTCAAGAACAGAAATACCAGGATTCCGACGCCGGCCGCCAGCGCTGCGGAACCTGCGGCAACAAACCGCAATGGCCCCCCGAACAGGAGCAAAACCACCGCCATGGCGTACCACAACCAGCCATCGCCTCCGCGTGTCGCGCAGACCATCCAGATGCGAATCCACCGCGGCGCGCGCCAGCGGTGGACCCGGCGCATCAGGTTGTAATCCCGCGCAGCGATATAGCTCAGCATGGGTATCCCGTTTCTAGATATAACTCGCTATGCGCTACGAACCGGTTACACCCCTGCGAAACATTAATGAAGAACCATGTTTTCTGCGCGTGAGCTGTGCCATAGCGTGCCAAAATCGGAAGGAATGAAGAAGCTGGATTTCATCTTCTTCGATGCCGGGGGTGGGCATCGTGCGGCGGCTAACGCCTTGCGCTCTGTCATCGGGCAGCAGGGCCGATCCTGGGAAGTCCGAATGGTGAATCTACAGGAGTTGCTCGATTCCCTCGATGTATTCCGCAAGATAACGGGGATCCGGTTACAGGATCTTTACAACCTGATGTTGAAACGGGGATGGACGCTTGGGTCGCCGCAACTCACCGTGGGCATGCACCTGGTGATCCGCCTGATGCACCCGGCCCAGGTGCGGATGCTGCGCCGGTTCTGGGCGGAGAGCCGTCCCGACCTGGTAGTCTCGCTGGTGCCCAATTTCAATCGCGCGCTGGGGGAAAGCCTTCGCCAGGCGCTGCCTGCCACGCCCCTGGTGACCGTGCTTACCGACTTGGCCGATTACCCGCCGCGCTTCTGGATGGAGCGGCAAGAGCAATTTCTGATTTGCGGCACCGCGCGCGCGGTGGAACAGGCGCGCTCTTTCGGACATTCCGAGCACCACATTTTTCGTGCCTCGGGCATGATTCTCCATCCGCGCTTCTATGAGCCTCAGGAACTCGACCGTGCCGCCGAATGCCGCCGCCTGGGCTTCGATCCCGACCGCCCCATCGGCCTGGTGCTCTTCGGCGGCGAGGGATCGGCGGCGATGCTCCCCATCGCACGGCGCCTGGATGCCGTCCAGCTCATTCTGATCTGCGGCCGCAACGAAAAACTGGCCGGGCGGCTCCGTGCGCTCAAGCGCAGCGCGCCTACGCATGTGGTCGGGTTCACCAAAGAGGTGCCCTTCTTCATGCGCCTGGCCACCTTTTTCATTGGGAAGCCCGGGCCGGGCAGCATCAGCGAGGCCCTGGCCATGCATCTGCCGGTTATCGTGGAACGAAATGCCTGGACCCTCCCCCAGGAGCGATACAACGCCGATTGGATTCTGGAACAGCAGGTTGGTCTGGTGCTGCCGAACTTCCGGCGGATCGACCAGGCGGTGGCGCAACTGCTGGAACCCGGCAACTACGCCAGGTTTCGTGCCAACGCCGCGGCGGTCGAGAACCGGGCCGTCTTTGAAATTCCAGAAATTTTAGAGAGAATTCTGGAATCATGCGACACCTCTCGCTCTGCTGCCTCCTGATCGCGGCGCCGCTCCTCGCCGCCGAAGATCCCTTCCTGGACTGGATGGACCACATCGCCCAGCAGCAACTGGATCGGCGCGAGCAGGCCGTCCGAGCCATCCATACCCAGGCCGAGGCCCGGGCCCGCCAGGCAAAGGTGCGCGCCCGGATCCTGGAACTGATCGGCGGGCTGCCGGACTACAACGGCCCGCTCAACGCCAAGGTAACCGGCACCATCCAAAAGCCCCATTACACGATTGAGAAAGTGATCTTTGAGAGCTTGCCGCAGTTCTACGTTACGGCGAACCTCTACCGGCCGAATGCCGCCGGACATTATCCCGGCGTGCTCTTCCCCATGGGCCACTGGGATCAGGGTAAAGCTGCTGCTCAGCGCATAGCGGCCAATCTGGCCGTCAAAGGCTTCGTGGTGCTGGCTTACGATCCGGTGGGACAGGGCGAACGCTTCCAGCAGTACGACCGGAGGCTAAAGGCTTCGCTCGCTGGAGGAACTACGGATCAACACTTCCAGGCAGGCGCTCAGGCGATCCTGGCCGGAGAAAATTTTGCCCGCTATCGCATCTGGGATGCCAAGAGGGCGCTCGACTATCTCGTCAGCCGTCCGGAGGTGGAGAAGGAAAAAATTGGCTGCACCGGGTGCTCCGGAGGCGGCACGCTGACTGCCTATATTTCGGCACTGGACAACCGCATCAAGGTAGCTGCTCCCGCCTGCTACATCAACACCTGGCGAAAACTCTTCACCGGGCCAACCGGCGACTCCGAGCAGAGCTTTCCGAACTTTCTGGCCTCCGGCCTGGATGTAATGGACTATATCGAACTGTTCGCGCCGAAGCCCTACCTCATCGCGAACACCGTGGCCGATTTTTTCCCCATCGAAGGCGCTCGTTATGCCTACCAGGAATCACTGGATTGGTTTCGCCTGTTCGGAGCGGAGGACAAGATCCGGTGGGTCGTGGGTCCGGGCGGCCATGGCACACCCATCGAGGTGCGCGAGGGTATCTACCAGTGGATGATCCGCTGGCTGAAGGATGGCAAAGGCGATTTCCGCGAAGAACCTATCGAGATGGTGCCGGATTTCGATCTCCTGGCCACCGAAAGCGGGCACGTGGACGGCGCCGAAATGTACCAGATCATTCTGGAAGGCTTACGCCAACGCAGCAAGCCAGCCACCACCTCTGAGCTGGTAGCAGAGCTGAAGAAGCTCTCTGTGGCTGGCGAGCAGCCGCCTCCGGCGCGCGTCCTCAGCCAGACGGCGGCTGTGGAATTCCGGATCGAGCACCTGGCGATCGAGGTAGAGCCTGGGCTGGAAATCGAGGGAACACTCTATTTGCCCTATCGGGATGGACGTAAACCCGCCGTGGTGCTGGTAGCGATGGGAGCCAAGACGGCCGAATCATTTGCCCACCAGGGGAATGTGGTGCTGGATCTGAATCTCAGAGGGATGCCCGAACCAGCCAATCCGCGTTACAACGGAAATTGGCTCGAAACCACCCGCGCGTGGGTGATCGGCAAGAATCTGCCGGGTATGCGCGCTGGCGATATTCTGCGAGCCGTTCACCTGCTGGCGGCTCGCAACGATGTCGATCCAGCCGCTATCCGCGCCGCCGCGCGTGGAGTGGACGGCGTCTGGCTGCTGATGGCGGCCGCCCAGGATACCCATATCTCCAGGATCTGGCTGGATCGTACGCCTTACAGCCTGCGGGCGGCTCTGGAGGTTCCGCTGACGCGGAACCTCCACGACGCGGTGATCCCAGGATTTTTGCTGCATTGGGATCTGGAGGATATGGTGAAGGCGATGGGGAACCGTCCGGTCATCTGGTCGGACCCGACCGATTGGCTGGGCCACGTGACGCCGCGCGTCGCCGGAGCCTCTTATCGCGTGATGGACGAAGGAGACGGGAGATTTTTGAAGGAATTGGCCACGAATTGAGACGGAGGACTGCAGTAAGCTCTCTTGCTCGAACCGTTGGTAGCTCCTTTGGCTGCCGTTGCCTCGGGGATCCTGATTTCGCGGCTTGTCGCTTTTGAATTTCGCGAAGTTCTCAGTGCGATTTCGATTTTTTTCTTTCTGGGCCTGATCGGCTGCTGGCGTGGTTCTCGCTGGACCGCGGGCGCCTGCTGCCTGCTCGGCCTGTTTTTCGCGGGCGTCCTTACGGAGATGGCCCACCGGCCCGGACCGCCGCCGGAACTGGATGCAGGCAGCCGCGAGATCGTGATCCTGGCCGGCTGCGTCGTAGAGCCTCCGGCGCTTTCCGGCGACCACGAGCGGTTCGTACTGGAGCTGGAGCCCGGCGCGCGGGTTCAGGTCACGTTATACGGCAAAGAGAACACGCCGCCCCCCTCCCTCGAATACGGCCAAAAAATAGAAATCGACGCGCGGGTTCGCCGCCCGCGCAATTTCGGCAATCCGGGCGCTTTCGATTACGCCGGCTACCTGGCGCGAAAGCAGATCTACTGGACAGCGTCGGCGCCGGCAGATACCCCGATCCGGATTGTTCCCGGGCAATGCGGCTCCGCGTTGGGGCGGGCCATGATGGGCCTGCGCATCACGGCACTTCGCCGGCTGGAGCGGCTATACGCCGGTAAACCTTACGAAACGGGCATGATGCAGGCGATCCTGATCGGCGAATCGTACCAACTGGAAAAGATCTGGACGGAGAATTTCCGTTCGACGGGCACTTTCCACGCGCTGGTGATCTCCGGCACACACGTGGCGGTACTGGCAGCGTTTCTGATGCTCCTGCTGCGGCTGTGCTTCGTTCCGCGAGGCGCCGCCTCGTTGATCACCGCTCTGGCGGCCTGGCTCTATGCGGTCGTTACCGGTTGGCAGGCGCCCTGCGTCCGCTCGGCGGCCGGCTTCACTCTATTTCTGATTGGCGGGTATTTCTATCGGGAAAGGCGGATTCTGAACCTGCTGGTAGCCGTGGCGCTGGGATTTCTGGTGTTTGATCCAGCCCAGATGTTCGAGGCCAGCTTCCAGCTCTCCTTCCTGGCGGTGGCCTTCATCGGCGCCTTCGCCTCGCCCTGGCTGGAGCGCACCTGGGCTCCGCTGGAGCGGGGGCTCGCAGACCTGGCCGATACCGGGTGGGACCTGCACCTGGAGCCTCGGGTGGCGCAGTTCCGCGTGGAGATGCGCCTGCTTGCCGAGACGGTACGACTCTGGACGCGCCTGCCGGAGCGCATCTGCCGGGCCCTGATCACGGTGCCGCTGCGCGCGGCTTTCTACGTGATGGGGCTGGTGCTGATCTCGGCGGTGGTGCAGATCGGGCTTGCCCTGCCGATGGTGGTGTATTTCCACAGGGTCGGCTTCTCCGGGCTTTCGGCGAATGCACTGGTGGTGCCCCTGATGGAGTTCGTGGTTCCGGTGGGCTTTGTTGCCGTGTTTACCGGCTGGGCCTGGGTGGCGGGCGTGGGCGCCTGGCTGCTGCACTTGGCGCGGCTGGCGGTCGACTGGCACGCCCGTATGGAGCCCAACTGGCGGATTCCGACTCCGCCGCTCTGGCTGGGGCTGGCCCTGATCGCGGCACTGATTCTGGCGGCGCTGGCCGACCGGGCGTCGCGGCGGTGGCGCGTCGGAACGGTCGGGCTGGTTCTGATGTTGCTGGGCGTTCTGCTGGCGCATCCGTTTGCGCCGCAGGTGACGCCGCGCGAACTGGAGATGACCGCGATTGATGTGGGCCAGGGCGATAGTCTGCTGTTGGCTTTTCCAACAGGCAGGCTGATGCTGGTGGATGGTGGCGGCATCCCCACGTTCGGGCGAAAGTCCGCCACGCGCCTGGATATCGGAGAGGATGTCGTCTCGCCGTATCTGTGGCAGCGCTCGATCCGCCAGGTGGACGTAGTGGTCTGCACCCACGCGCACGAGGACCACATGGGCGGGCTGCCGGCGCTAATGGCCAACTTCCACGTGCGCGAGCTATGGACCGGAGCGCTGCCCGAAGGTCCGGAGCGGCAGAGGCTGTTGGAAGCGGCGGCGCGAAGCGGCACGCGCGTAGTGGCACGGCATCAGGGCGAGAGCCTGGAGTTCGGCGGCGCCCGGATTCGCGTGTTGGCTCCTGTAGCGGACTATCTGCCGGGAGAAAAACCTCGCAACAACGACTCGCTGGCGCTGGGAATCGTCTACGGAAGGAATTCGTTCCTGCTGACCGGCGACGTAGAGCGCCAGGTAGAGGCGGAGATGGTAGCCGAAGATGGACTCGGACACGCCGACGTATTGAAAGTCGCGCATCATGGCAGCAAGACTTCCAGCACCGACCTTTTTCTGGACGCTACCACTCCGGCGTTTGCGGTGGTTTCGGCGGGGTTTGAAAACGCCTACGGCCATCCCCATCCGGATGTGGTAGAGCGCTATCGGGAGCGTGGGAT
>CAZMRK010000832.1:0-9804 GCA_964568355.1 uncultured Solibacteraceae bacterium
CAGCCTTCTGCGTTCGGCGGTGTGACGCCGCCGGCGGAGATCGGCGCGGGGGAACTGCGGATCGTCTGCGTGCGCGCGGACGAGGATCCGGATGGGCTGCGAGCGGAGTACGAACAGACGCTCCACGGGATTGAGGAAGGCTTGAACCGGCTGCGGGCCGCCGCGGAGCGATTCGATCGAAGCCTGGAGGTGATGGCGAGATGCTGCCTGGAGTCGCGGCGGCGCGAGCTGGCCGGACCGGCGGCTATCGCGGCCACGCTGGGGCTGGCGGTAAGAAGGCAGGAGGCTAGGCCGGCGGAGGAACCAGCGGACGCCCGGCCGGCGGAGGAAGCCAGAATCGAGCGGGAATGCGAGGAAGCGCTCCGGATCATGCGCAACATGGCGCGGGTAATGGAGCTGGATCCGGCGGCCTTCGCGCGAATGGGCGAGGAGGAGCTGCGCTCCCATTTTCTGGTCCAATTGAACGGCCGCTTCGGCGGCCGGGCGACGGGCGAGACCTTCAATTTCCGGGGCAAGACGGACATCCTGGTACGATCGGGCGGAGAAAATGTGCTGGTGGCGGAGTGCAAGTTCTGGTCGGGAGAGATTCCGCTGCTGGGCGCGATCAACCAGGTGCTTTCCTATCTGAGCTGGCGGGATACGCGGGCGGCCCTGGTGGTGTTTCAGCGGCAGGGTCGCTTTTCGCTGGTGCTGGACCGGATTGAGGCGACCGTTCCCCAACACGCCTGCTTCCGGCGGCTGATCAGCCGGGTGGACGAGACGACGTTCCGCTACGAATTCCGGAATCCGCAGGACGCGGAGCGAGCGGTGGTGTTGACGGTTCTGGCGTTCGATTTGCCCTCGGTGGAACGGGGGCGGGCTGCAGGCAAGTTGGAAACGCGGGAGAAGCGGGCGGCAGCGCTGGTGGAGTTGCTGGTTGCGCGCGGCGGGTCGTTGAACTATAACGAGATGGCGAGCGAGCTACAGATGCCGCGCGAGGAGGCGATCGATCTGGTGAACCGGCAGTTGCGCGGCAGCGGGCTATTGCGCAAAGTGCGGCGGGGCGGGCAGATCGCGGTCGCGCTGCGGTCGCGGAAAAGGGGCGTCGACAGAGTGTCGACGCGGCCCGATGAATCGGGCGCTACGTAGCAAACGTAACCTTCCGGAAATCGGTTCGTCAAAGGTTCAAGGACCTTGATGACGAATGCGACAAGATCTTCGGATTAGTCGGCGGATGCTGCGGAAGCAGCCCGGCTTCAGCCTGATCGCGGTGCTCACGCTGGCACTGGGGATCGGGGCGACTTCGGCCGTGTTCAGCCTCATCCAGGGGGTGCTGCTGACGCCGCCGCCCTATCGCGAGCCCGAACGGCTCGTGCTGCCGCGCGTGGTGCGAACGGACGGCCGGAAGGCCGGCGGACCGCAGACCTGGGCGCCGGCGCAATGGATGAACTGGCAGCAGGAGGCCAAGTCGCTCGAATCGGTCGCCGCTTACACGTGGTCGTTTAACTTCCTGATCTTCCCGGACGGCAGCGAATCGCTGGAGGGGATGAGAGTCACCCGGGACTACTTCCAGGTCATGGGACTTCGGCCGGTCCTCGGCCGGACGTTTTCGGCATCGGAGACCAGAGCGAATCCGGCACCGGTGATTATCCTGGGCCATTCCCTCTGGCAGCGCCGGTTCCACGGCGACCCTCACATCCTGGGCCAAAAGGTCCGTATCAGCCGCGGGGATGTTCCTCCTACCGTCATCGGCGTGATGCCGCCAGGCGTCCGCTTTCTTCCTTCCCCCAACGATGCCCAAGAACCAAATTACGACGTAAACGCGCAGGTGGATTTCTGGATTCCCGGCGTTGCTAATCCAGCCAGGCTCAAACGGCGGGACTGGGACGTGGTGGCGCGGTTGCGAAGCGGGGCAACGATCGAGCAGGCGCAGGCAGAACTCGCCGTACTCACGCAGAGGCAGGCCCGGACCGAGCCGGATTTCGAAGGAATTGCGCCACAGCTCACTTCCCTGACCGCCGAGATGAATCAGAACGGCAGGCGAATCCTGCTGCCGCTGCTGGGCGCGGCCGCTTTGGTCCTGCTGATTGCCTGCTGCAACGTCGCGGCTCTGCTGCTAGTGCGCGGGCTGCAGCGCCAGCAGGAATATGCCGTACGGAGCGCCCTGGGCGTGGGCCGCGCGGCGCTGTTCCGGCAGGTTTCCACGGAAAGCCTGCTGCTGGCTCTTCTGGGCGGCGCGTTCGGCGTGGCCCTGGCGTTTGGGGTCGTAACGTTGTTCAAGCTCATCGGCGGGCACGCGATCCCACGCCTGGATTCCGTGACGACCGGCTGGCCGGCGCTGCTGTGCGGCCTTTTCTCGGCCGTGGTGGCGGCGGGCCTGGCCGGTCTTCTGCCGGCGTTCCGCGCTTCCCGCCTGGACCCCATCCAAGCGCTCAAGAGCGCAGGGCCCAACAGCAGCGCAGGACGAGGCGAACGCCGCATTTTGCGGGCGGTGACGATGGTCCAAACCGCTTTGACGCTGTCCCTGCTGGTAGGCGCAGGCCTGCTGATCCGCACGATGCTGAACCTATCAACGGTTTCCTCCGGCTATCAGTTCGGGCATATTCTCACCATGACGGTGACCGCCGTGCAGGGCGACTGGGCGGACTTTCATACCCGCGCACTCGATCGGGTATCCACCCTTCCCGGAGTACAGCACGCCGCGTTTGCGTGGGGCGTGCCGCTGACCGGGAACAACTGGCCGGCAACCGTCGAGATCGAGGGACAACCTCCCGCCCGCAATGCGAACGAGCGGATAGCGATGCCCTTACGGTCGGTGACTCCAGGCTACTTCGAACTCCTGGGACAGACGATTTCCGAGGGCCGGGACTTCCGTCCCACCGACAAACGCGACGCCCCCAATGTCGCCGTGATCAATCAGGCCCTGGCCGACCGGTATTTTCCCCATTCCAGTCCACTCGGCAAGAAGCTCTGGCTGGGCAGCCGGCAGCAACCGCCCACGGAGATCACGGGCGTGGTCACCAACGCCCGCACCAGCGACTTAACCCAGGCCGCCGAGCCGGAGATCTATCTCTCGCTGTGGCAGGCGGGCGCTTTCTCGAAGCACCTGGTGGTGCGAACTTCCAACGATCCGCGCGCGCTGGCGGCGGCGATCCAGAAGGAACTGCACGCCGTGGATCCGACGGTGGCCGTCGAAAACGTGAAGACGCTGGAACAGATCCGCGGTGAGTCCCTTTCGTCCCGCACGTTCGCTATGCAGCTCCTGGTGGGTTTTGCGATCGTGGGCAGCGTGCTGACCCTGGTCGGCATCTACGGCGTGCTGACGCTCTCGGTGGCGTCGCGGCGCCGCGAGATTGCGATTCGCACGGCGGTGGGCGCGCAACAGCGAGACATTCGAAGGTTGATCTTTACGGAAGGATTCCGGCTGATCGCGGGAGGGGTGATTTCGGGCATGGCGGCAGCGCTGGTGGTATCGCGCGTGCTACGGTCGTTTCTGTTTCAGGTGGAGCCCACCGATCCGGTTACGCTGGCCGCAGTGGGCGCGCTATTCGCCGGGGTCGCGCTGATGGCGTGCTGGGTACCGACGCGCCGCGCGGAGCGGGTGGATCCGCTCGAAGCGCTGCGATACGAATGAGCGGCCGGGCGTCGACACGATTGTCGACGCGGCCCGGTGAATCGGGCTCTACGTGAGCAGGCGGCGGAGGGCGGCGTGGAGCTTCTCCGTCTCGATGGGTTTAGCCAGGGTGGCGGCGGCGCCAAGATGGAGGGTGGGCTCCAGGAGGTGGCCGCCAAAAGCTCCCGACATGGCTACCATCGGCAGCCCGGGATGCAGGCGGGAGACCTCGCGGATGGTTTCGATGCCTTCTTTTTCCGGCATGACGAGATCGATGAGAGCCAAGGCGATGGGGACTTCGCGAAGGCGGTCGAGCGCCTCATGCCCGTTGGCGGCTTCGGCGACCTGATAGCCGGCGACGGTGAGCTCGCGGCTCAGAAAACGCCGCACTTCGACATCGTCATCCACGACCAGGATCTTCGGTCCGGCCGGCGGCGGCCCCAGCACTTCGCGTACCTTGGCGGCGATGCTCTCCGGCGTAAACGGCTTTTGCAGGAAGGCTACTTCGGCGGTAACGCCGCCGCGGTGAAGCACCACCTGATCCATGTATCCCGACATAAAGAGCACTTTCAGCTCCGGCCTGAAGCGATGCAGGCGGTTGGCCAGTTCGCAGCCGTTCATGACGGGCATGATGACGTCGGTAATCATCAGGTGAATGGGCCCGCCGCGGAGCTGGCAGAGGCGGAGCGCCTCGTCGCCATTGGCGGCGGCAAGTACCCGATAGCCCGCATCCTGGAGAATTCGCTGGGCGAGCGCGCGGACCTCGGCCTGATCCTCGACGATCAGGATGGTTTCCGTGCCGCCCACGTCGGCGGCCTGCACCGACTCGAATTTCGTAACCTGCGGAGGCCGGTCAAGAGCGGGCAGCAGAATCCTGACGGCGGTTCCCACTCCCAATTCACTTTCCAGAAACACCGTACCCCCGCTTTGGCGCACGATGCCGTAGACGGTGGCCAGGCCCAAACCCGTACCGACTCCCATAGGCTTCGTGGTAAAAAACGGCTCGAAGGCGTGCTGCCGGGTTTCCTCGCTCATGCCGCAGCCGTTGTCGCGGACGATCAGGGTCACATACGATTGGGGGGCCGTTGCGCTTCGTCCGCTTGCTAGCGCGCGCGGCTCCGTTGCGCCTGCATGCTTCGGCACGGCGATAGCGCCGGTTTCGTGAGCTGTTTGAATGAGGATGGTGCCGCCTTGCGGCATGGCGTCGCGGGCATTGATGGCAAGATTCAGGAGGACCTGGCTAATCTGCCCGGGATCGGCTTTGGTCCAGACCGGCGCCGGATCCAGAGCCAGAGCCAGCTCGATATCTTCCCCAATCAGCCGACGCAGCATCTTTTCGGTATCGGCGACGACGACATTCAGATCGAGCGGGCGCGACTGCAGGACCTGGTGGCGGCTGAACGCCAGCAACTGCCGGGTGAGAGCGGTGGCTTTGTCGCCGGCCTGGCGAATGGCGACCGCATACTCGGCGAGCGGATCGCGAGGATCGAGCGCGCGGGCCATCAGCGCGCTATAGCCGTTGATGACAGTCAACAGGTTATTGAAGTCGTGGGCCATACCGCCGGCCAGACGGCCGACGCTTTCGAGCTTCTGGGCCTGGCGGAATTGCTCCTGCAAGCGATGCAGTGCCTCTTCGTTGCGCTTGCGCTCGGTAAGATCACGCAGAACGGCGACAGCCGCCGGCCGCCCGTCGAGGTCCACCAGGTGCATGGAAATTTCGACCGGAAGGGTGTGCCCATCCGGCAGGCGGATCTCGGCCTGCCAGAGCGCGCGGCCATCCTGAATCAGGTCGGCTACGACTTCCGGAGCCCGGCCGACGTCGTCGGGCGCGAGAAGGTCGTCCGGGGTGAGAGTGAGGACCTGCTCCCGAGGCATACCGAGGAGGCGGCAGGCCGCTTCGTTGGCCTCGACAAACCGACCCAGGTTGCCTTCAGGCAGGACCTCCGGCACCAGGATCAGATCGCTGGTGTGGTTGAACAGGAGGCGATATCGTTCTTCGCCCTTGCAGCAGGAGCCCGGTGGCTCGGTTTGGGGTGTCCGTTCGATTTCGGACGGCTGGATCCCTGGGTGAGCAGGTAGAATATCCTCTATCGGATCCATAGATCTGATTTACTCTTTCCCCCTCATTCTTCCATACTTATTGCCGCGACCGGATGATTCGGATGTCCGCTTGCTCACGCGCGCGGTTCAGTTCCGGCACTAGACCACGGGTGGTAGATCGGCGGGTCAGGCGCTTCTCAATAGGGCCGCTCCACCCGATTTCTCCGTTCAAATACACTGGAAAGCCTCTGTTTTAAGATGGGTGAGGCGGACTCGCCTGACCTTCGGCCCCATGAAACGACGCGATCTTCTCTTTCTCCCCGGCAGCTATGCCCTTTTCGGGCAGCAGGGGCCGCGCTCTACCGATCCGCAGAATCTCTCTTTCCCGCTCACCACGGTGGAGGGAAGCATCACGCCGCCGGATCTGTTTTTTGTCCGCGACCATTTCAGCGAGCCGCGCCTTTCGCTGGATACCTGGCGGCTGCGCATTGAGGGTCGCGTGAAACGGCCGTTGGAGCTCACTTTCGCGGATCTTCTGGAAGCGCCGACGAAAAAGTTCGAAGCGTTGCTGGAGTGCGCGGGAAACGCTGCGGGAGGCTCGGCGGTCGGCAACGGCGTCTGGGAGGGGGTACCGATGGCTCATCTTCTGGAGGAGGCGGGGGCGGATCGGGAATCGACTATGGCGCAACTGGAAGGCGCGGATACGGGGAGCCTGCTGCAGAATGCCCCCCGCCTGCCCTATTGCCAGGTGGTTCCGATGGCGAAGTGCCGACAGCCGGACAGCCTGGTAGCCTTCAAGCTCAACGACCGCTATCTCCCACGCCGCAACGGCTTTCCCGCGCGCGCCTTCTTTCCCGGATGGTACGGTATGGACTCGGTGAAATGGCTGCAGCGGATCGTGGTGCTGGCGCCCGGCGAGGCGGCTGCGAATTTTCAGGCGAGCGGCATGCACCAGGTCTACAACCGCGTGGTGGCGGATCCGGCGGGCGGCCGCAAGATCGTGCGGCTCTCCGAAGTTCTGGTGAAATCGGCAATCGCGTGGCCCGGCGACCAGATGAAGCTCCCGGCCGGCCGCCACGAGGTGCAAGGCTTTGCCTGGACCGGCAGCGGCGTCGTGCGGGCGGTCGAGGTCAGCACGGATGCCGGCCGCACGTGGAACCCGGCACGGCTGGAGGCGGCGCCGAAGCCGTTCGTCTGGGTCCGCTGGCGCTATGGCTGGAACGCGAATCCGGGGGACCACATTCTGCTGAGCCGGGCCACCGACGCCTCCGGACGCAAGCAGCCGCTGGTTCGCGACCCGGCGCGGAAGGACGGCTATGAGCTGAACTTCTGCCAGCCGGTGCATTGCGCAGTACGGTGAGAGCCGGCCTATGAGACGCGCGTTACGCTCGAAAGCGGAGTTGGCGGTCATCGCGCTGGGGCTGCTGGGCGGCCTTCCGGGGATGGCGGCCGAGTGCACGCCCTCTGGGCTGAGCGCGCAGGAGACGCTGCGGAAGTTCCAGGCGCTGGACCGGGAGGCGCAAACCGCGATGGAGCGAGGCCAGTTTGCGGAGGCGGCGGCGCGCTATCGCGAGGCGACCTGTCTTCAGCCCAAAGCATCGCGCGCCTTCTACGGCCTGGGTATTGCGGAGGCGGCAGCGCAGAATTTTCCCGCGGCGCGGAAAGCGCTGGAAACCGCGAGCACGCTGCTGCCGGACAATCCCCTGCCGCTTGCCATGCTGGTACGCGTGAACGTGGCCGCGGGCGATCCGGAGGGGACGAAGAAGGCGCTCCGCACCACGGCGGCCCGTTTTCCCCGGGATGGCGAGCTGCACGCGACCCTGGCGCGTTTTCTGGCCGAAAACAAGCTGCTCGATCTCGCGCTAGCCGAGTCGCTGCGCGCGGAGCAGAGCGGCGCGACGAATCCCGAAGCAAGCATTGCACTCGCAGTGCTGGAGAACACGGTAGGCGCCTATGAAGACGCGGTACGTCACGCCGCCGCGCTCGAATCGCAGCCCGGGCTCCCGGATGCGGTGAAGGCCTCCGCCGCGGGCGTGGCCGGTTTGAGCTACGAGAGCATGGGCGAGCGCGAGGCGGCGATCGAGCACCTGAAGCTGGCCATCCGCCTGGATCCCGGGCAGGAGAACTCCTATCTGGCCCTGGCCTATCTCTACGAGAAGGCCCAGCGCTTTCCGGAAGCGGTAGAGGTGCTGACGGCGGCCCGCAGCAAGCTCGCCGATTCCCGGCACGTGCTGTTGCCATTGGGAAACAATCTGGTCTGGGCCGAGCAGTTCGCCGCGGGAGTGGAGGTGCTGAAAGAGCTGCTGCGGGTCGAGCCGGGCGCGAGCGAGGGCTACGTGCGGCTGGCCGAGGCGTATCGCAAAATGGGCCGTCCGGAGCTGGAGACAGAGGCCCTGCGCGACCTGGAGCGGCGCCACCCGGAGTATCCGATGATTCACGTGCTGATCGCGCAGGCGATGATGACGGCCGATCCGGTGGACTATCCCAAGGTCCTCGCGGAACTCGCGCTGGCCGAGAAGACGACGCCGTCTGACCCGGACCTCTTTTATCTGCGCGGCAAAGTCTACCTGGCGACGAACCGGCAGCCGGAGGCCGTGGCGGCGCTCAAACGGGCTATCGCGCTGAGGCCCATGGAACCCAGCCCGTACTATCAGCTTGGGATGGCGTACCGGAAGTCAGGCAAGCCGGAGCTGGCTCGAGAGATTTTGCAGCGCATGGAGCATGTGAAGGCGGGAAGGACCGCTCCGTGAGGGCCGCGGCGCCGGGCATCGATTGAGGTCGACGCGGCCCGATCCATCGGACGCTACCGGTCGGGGACGAGCTTCCTTTGCATTTCTTCCAGCGAGATTCCTTTGGTCTCGGGATAGATGAACAGCACCACGAAGAATTGCACGACCATCATGAGCGAGAAGAAGACGAAGGGGGCGCCGCCGGAAGAGGCCGCCATTAACGGAAAGACTCCGGAGACGATGGCGTTCATGAACCAGTGGGTGAAGCTGCCCAGGCTCTGGCCTTTGGCGCGCACCCGGTTGGGAAAGACCTCACTGAGATAGACCCAGATCACCGCGCCCTGGGAGAAGGCGAAGAAGCCGACGAAACCCACCAGGAGCCAGACCAGCCATTCTCCGTGCGTGCCGCTGAAGAAGACGGCGGATACTCCGGCGAGGCAGAAGGCCGTGCCGACCGATCCGATGAGCAGCATTTTCTTGCGGCCCAGGCGATCGATGACCGACATCGCGATCATGGTGGCGAGCAGGTTGGTGGCGCCTACCGCTACCGCCTGCACATCCCCGGAGACCTTGCTGAAGCCGGCGCGAGCGAAGATGTCGTTCAGGTAATACAGGATGGCGTTGATGCCGGCCAACTGATTGAACATGCCGATGGAGACGGCCAGGAAGATGGGCAGGCGGTAGCGGCGCGAGAAGAGGCGCTCTTCCCCGCCCCCATGCTCGCTCGAAACCGATTCGACGATCTCCTGCAACTCGCGCTCGTATTCGATCTCGCCGGTGAGGCGCAGCACGTCGCGCGCTTCGGGTACGCGGTCCTTCTTCACCAGCCAGCGCGGGCTGCGCGGGATAGCGAAGAGCATGGCGAAGAAGACGGCGGCGGGGATGGCCGAAATGCCGAGCTTCCAGCGCCACTCGGCGGCGCCCAGGCCGGCCAGGCCAAGCAGGAAGTTGGAGAAGTACGCCACCAGGATCCCGAAGACCACGTTGAACTGGAAGAATCCCACCAGCCGGCCGCGCCACTTGGCCGGGGCGATCTCGGCGATGTACATGGGACCCAGGACGGAGGATCCGCCGATGCCCAGCCCGCCGATGATGCGAAAGAAGAGCAGCGAAAGCCAATCCCAGGCGAAGGCGCAGCCGATCGCCGAGACCAGATAGAGCACGGCCATGAGACGGAGGCTGTCGCGCCGTCCGATACGGTCGCCGGGGATGCCGGCGAACATTGCGCCCAGGATGGTGCCCCAGAGCGCGCTGGAGACGGTGACGCCGAGCCAGAGCGGCGAGAGCTGGTAGGTCTCGGTGAGGGCGCTGGTGGTCCCGGCGATCACGGCCGAGTCAAAGCCGAAGAGCAGGCCGCCCAGGGCGGCGACCACGGTGCTCTTGACCAGGTAGGCATTCAAGGTCATGGTGGTGGCAGAGGGTTGAATGTAGCACGATTGGGGG
>CAZMRK010000833.1:0-2598 GCA_964568355.1 uncultured Solibacteraceae bacterium
GTAGGGGAGGACCAGGTCGATGGAGCGGATCTCCACTTGCAGCACGTCGCCCGGTTCGGCGCTTTCGATATAGATGGGGCCGGTGAGGATGTGCGGTCCGGGCCCGCGATCGGTAATGGTGCGGTGGATCTCGCGGGCGACCGAGTCCACCTGGGAGGCGGGCAGGCCGGCGCCTTCCAGCATTTCCGGGCTGGCGATCATGGCGGTCTGGATTTCGACGAGGTCGCCGGAGCGGATGTGCAGCACGGGCTTGATGGAGGCGTCGTAGTAGCCCCAGACCACGGTCTTGGGCGTGGATTCGAGGCGATGATGGGCGGGAGCCTGGGCCCACACCGGGAGGCTTACCAGCAGGAGCAATGCGGCGCGACGGGTGAACATAGGCGTAGCCCTCCGGGAGAAGTTAATCCGCTTGCCGGCGCGCGCGGTTCGGTGACGGGATAGGCCGGACGGATGCTGATGTGTGGGGTGCTCCGAGGGCGGGAAGGTGGAAGCGGAAGCCTTCGACTCCGGCTCGCTCGTAGTAGGCCCTGGTATCGTGAGCGATGCCGAGCAGGATTTCGTATTCGTGCACCACGCCGATTTTCTGAAAATGCGCGTGGAGCGCTTCGGAGTCGTCGAAGGAGACATCGCGCGTTCCGATGACCAGGCGGATGCGCATGCCGTCGAGGCGGAAGCGATCCTTGAGGGAAAGCTCGAAGACATCGTGATCGGCGGAGTACCACTGGGCGAGTTGTTCGATCCAGACGCGGTTGGGGATGACGATGCCGGGGTAGAGGATGCCGTCCTTAGGCAGGGGCCGGTAAGAGCCGGCATAAGCCACCACGGAGCCGAACAGGTCGGGATACTTCAAAGCGAGCTTGAGGGATCCGTTGCCGCCCATGGACATGCCCTCAATCCAGCGGCCGCGGCGCTCGCGGATGCTGCGGTAGTTCTGATCGATATGGGGAATCAGCTCATGGATGAGGAAGGTTTCGGGCATGACCTTCTGCGGCTCCCAATCGCGGTATTCGCTGCGCTTACCGCCGTTGGGGATGACCATGATGACGGGCGGCATCTGGCCGGCTGCGATGGCTCGATCGAGGATCTCGGAGATAGGCAGGCCGGCGTTTTCATCGCTGCCGGCGCCATGCAGCCAATAGAGCACGGGGTAGCGTTCGGACGAGCTTTCGTAGCTGGGGGGCAGGTAGAGGTTATAGCCGACATCACAGCCCATGGCTTTGCTGAACAGGGTCTTGTGGGTGACGCGCGGGGGCGTTTTCGCGGGCGGATTGACCCAGCGGATATCGAATTCGAGGGGCTTGCGCTCGGCGCGGGCAAGGGCGGCTGGAGCCAGCAGGGTGAGTGCGGTGCGGCGAGTCATGAGCAGGATTGTATCGCGGCCGGGGGCGAGATCCACAAATTTGTTACAGTAGCGGTTTAACGGCGGGAGGACTGGAAATGCAACGCAGGGCTTTTGTTTATGGCGCGCTGGCGAGCGCGGGAGCGGGCGCACTGGCGGGCGCCAACGACCGGATCCGCGTCGCCATTCTCGGGTTGGGATGGCGCGGCGGCGACCATATGAAATACATCTCGCAGATTCCGGGCGTGGAGTTGGCGACGTTCTGCGACGTAGACGAGGAACGAGGCAACAAGCGCGCCGCGGAGTTCGAGGCCAAGACCGGGAAGCGCCCCAAGGTGGTAGCGGACCTGCGCCGGGTGATGGACGACCGCGAGATCGACGCGGTGACCATCGCCACCTGCAACCACTGGCACGCGCTGGCGGGGATCTGGGCCTGCCAGGCCGGCAAGCACGTATATGTCGAGAAGCCGCTTTCGCACAACCTGTGGGAAGGGCGGCAACTGGTGGAGGCGGCGCGCCGCTATGACCGCATTATGCAGGGCGGTACGCAGAAGCGCTCCAACGGCTATGTGCGGCGGGCGATCCATGCGCTGCGCGAGGGAGCGATCGGCGATGTGTACATGGCGCGGTGCGTGCATTTCCAAGTGCGAGACTCGCTGGGCTTCAAAGCTCCCGAACCGCCGCCCGCCAACCTGCATTGGGACCTGTGGCTGGGGCCGGCGCCGGAACAGCCGTTCCACCGCAACCTGGTGCATTACAACTGGCACTGGTTCTGGGATTTCGGCGGCGGGGAACTGGCCAACAACGGAGTCCACATGATCGATGTCGCGCGCTGGGGTCTGGGGCAGGGGCTGCCTACGAGCATCCACGCCTCGGGCGGCCGCTTCGGCTACAAGGATCAGGGACAGACGCCGAATACGCTGGTGGGGACCTACGAGTATCCGGGCGGGGTGCAACTGGTGACGGAGGTTCGCGGGCGGTATACGCCGACGGAAGCGGACCTGCACACCGGCGTGACGTTTTTCGGATCGAAGGGCTACCTGGTGGGCGACTGGGCCAAGCGCGGCAAATTCCAACTGTTTTTGGGGAAGAACACCACTCCGGAGGCGGATCTGGGACGCCTGGATGATGTAGATCGCGTGGATAATGAACAGATCTCGCATTTCCAGAATTTCTTCGATGCCGTGCGGGCGCATAAGCGCGAGATGCTGACTGCCGAGGTGAACGAGACGCATCTTTCGACAGGGATCTCGCTGCTG
>CAZMRK010000834.1:0-14520 GCA_964568355.1 uncultured Solibacteraceae bacterium
GTGAGGCCATGCACACGGATCTCGCCTGGGCCTCGCCGGAGGATTCTCTCAAACAGGTGGTCATCGCCATGACCGCCCGCCCTCTGGGAGCCGCTTGCGTCGCTGGCCCCGGCCGGCGGCTCGCCGGCCTCATCACGGACGGCGATCTCCGCCGGGCCTTACAGGCTCATGACGACATCCGCGGCCTCCGCGCGGCCGATGTGATGACCCTCAGCCCCGTCACCATTGGCCCCGATGCCCGCCTCTTCGAAGCTCTCCGCCTCATGGAGGACCGCCCCTCTCAGATCTCCCTGCTCCCCGTGGTCGACCCGGAAGGCATCTGCATCGGGCTCATCCGTCTCCACGATATCTATCGCGCCGCGCGATAATATCCTTAAAGGAGCTTCGGACCTCAATGGCTTCAATGGAGTGCATCCGGCAATTCCTTACGCAGAAACGCTTGGCCATCGTCGGGGTATCTCAGAAACCCGGCGATTTCTCCCGGCAACTGTTCCGGCAGTTTTGTGAAAGCGGCTACGACGTGGTGCCCGTGCATCCGCAGGCCCGCGAAATCGAGGGCCAGACCTGCTACGCCCGCGTCCAGGATATCCAGCCGCCCGTGACGGCGGCCTTGCTAATGACTTCGCCGGCCGTGACCGACATCGTGGTCCGCGACTGCGCCGAAGCCCACATCCCCCACGTCTGGATGTACCGGGCCACTGGCCGCGGTGCGGTCAGCGCGCCAGCCATCGAGTTCTGCCAGTCGAACGGCATCTCGGTGGTCCCCGGGGAGTGCCCGTTCATGTTCCTGCCCGAGGGGGGCTGGATCCACCGCTTCCACGGCCTCATCAAGCGCATTACCGGCTCCTATCCAAACTGATCCCCATGAAATCGGCTCTTCTTCTGATGATTGTGACATTTCCGGTAATGGCGGCGGGTCCCTCCACCATTACCCTGCCGAAACCGGAGACGACCGGTGGCAAGCCCCTCATGCAAGCACTCGCCGCGCGCGCCAGTTCGCGCGAGTTCAGCCAGCGGAAACTGGCTCCCCAGGTGCTTTCGAACCTGTTGTGGGCCGCCTTCGGTATCAACCGCCCCGACGGCCGCCGGACCGCGCCTTCCGCCATGAACCGCCAGACCTTGGACGTCTTTGCAGTTCTGCCCGAGGGCGTCTACCTCTACGACCCCAAGCCGCACTGCCTCCGGCAGATCGACTCTGCCGACGCGCGCGCCCTCACCGGCACCCAGGGCTTTGTCGCAGAGGCCGCGCTCGATCTGGTCTATGTGGCGGATTTCGCGAAAATGGGCGGGGAGCCCGAGAATGACAAGCTGTTGTTCGCCGGCGCCGAGACCGGCTTCATCGGCCAGAACGTTTATCTGTTCTGCGCCTCGGAAGGCATGGCCACGGTGATCCGCGCCTCTATCGACCGGACCACCCTGGCCAAAGCTCTCAAACTGCGTCCCGACCAAAAAATCACTCTATCCCAAACCGTAGGGTACCGGTAGCGCTCGCTTCAGCGGGCCGCTTCGAGACTCCTCTCGACCCAAACTAATACCGGTAGGTTTCTGCCTTGTACGGGCCTTCTACCGGCACACCGATATAATCGGCCTGACGCTGGCTCAAGGTGGTCAGCTTGGCTCCGATCTTCTCCAGGTGTAGCCGCGCCACCTCCTCGTCCAGCTTCTTCGGCAGCGTGTACACTCCTGGCTTGTAGCTGTCGCGGTTGGCCCAGAGATCCAACTGCGCCAGCGTCTGGTTGGAGAAGCTGTTGGACATCACGAAGCTCGGATGCCCAGTCGCGCAGCCCAGGTTCACCAAGCGCCCTTCGGCCAGCAGGAAAATCGCATGTCCGTCCGGGAAAGTAAACTTGTCCACCTGCGGCTTGATATTGGTCCGAGTGACACCCTTGGCTCCGATCAGCCGGTCCACCTGGATCTCATTGTCGAAGTGCCCGATGTTGCACACGATCGCCTGGTCTTTCATGCGTTCCATGTGCTCCAGCGTCACGATGTCCACGTTGCCGGTGCAAGTGACATAAATATCGCCGATGCCCAGCGTATCCTCTACCGGGGCCACCTGGTAGCCTTCCATGGCCGCCTGTAACGCGTTGATCGGGTCGATCTCCGTCACAATCACACGGGCGCCCATCCCGCGCAGCGATTGCGCCGACCCTTTGCCCACATCGCCGTACCCGCATACCACCGCCACCTTGCCCGCCAGCATCACATCGGTCGCCCGCTTGATGCCGTCCGCCAGCGATTCCCGGCAGCCGTACAAGTTGTCAAACTTCGACTTGGTCACCGAATCGTTCACGTTGATCGCCGGCACCAGCAGCGTACCCTCCTGCTGCATCTTGTAGAGCCGGTGCACACCCGTGGTGGTCTCCTCGGAAACGCCGCGCCACTGCGTCACAATGTCGTGCCAGCGATGCGGATTCTCCGCGTAGACCTGCTTCAGCAGGTTCTTGATTACCTGCTCCTCGTGGCCGCCCGAGGGCGTATTCACCCAATCGCTGCCATTCTCCAGCTCATAGCCCTTGTGGATGAGCAGAGTGGCGTCGCCGCCGTCGTCCACCACCAACTGCGGCCCCAGCCCGCCCGGGTGGCTCAGCGCCTGGTAGGTGCACCACCAGTAATCCTCCAGCGTCTCGCCCTTCCAGGCGAATACCGGCACGCCCACGGCCGCAATGGCCGCAGCCGCGTGATCCTGGGTCGAGAAGATGTTGCAGCTCGCCCAGCGAACGCTCGCTCCCAGATCCACCAGCGTTTCGATCAGCACGGCGGTCTGAATCGTCATGTGCAGCGAGCCGGTGACCCGCACGCCCGCGAGCGGCTTCGCCGCGGCATATTTCTTGCGAATCGCCATCAGGCCGGGCATTTCGAATTCGGCGATCGATATCTCTTTGCGGCCCCAATCGGCCAGCGCGATGTCGGCAACCTTGTATTCGGCTGCAACCGGTGTCGTCGTCAATAAGCTCATAGCGATGTACCTGAGGGAGAGGATAGCATAAAAATCATCAAGACATTGTGATGAATTGATATATACTAAATAAAATGGCTGAATTTCTCAAGGCCCTGCGCCTCCTGGGGGAAGAAAGCCGCATCCGCATCCTCCGTTTGCTCCAGCAAGAGGAACTGAGCGTAGCCGAGCTTCAGGAGATTCTGGGCATGGGTCAGAGCCGTATTTCCATGCAGTTATCCCAGCTCAAACAGGGTGGCTTCGTTGATCTCCGCCGGGTCGGGCAGAAGAGCCTGTATCGCCTCGTCACCCCGCCGGGGGCTGACGCCATCCTGGCCGAGACGCTCCGCCACAGCGCCGCCGAAATTGCAGCCGCTACCCGTGACGACGAGGCCCTCCAGCTTATCCTCCGCAAACGCAAGGATAAACTTAGGGCCTATTTCGATGAACTTGCTGGCCGCTTCGGACGGAACTACGTCCCCGGCCGAAGCTGGGAAGCCTTGGCCGAGATGCTGCTGCGGCTCCTCCCGCCCCTGGTCATTGCCGACCTGGGTGCCGGAGAAGGCACGCTCGCGCTGATGCTGGCCCAGCGCGCCCGGCACGTGATCGCCGTCGACAATTCCGAGAAAATGGTTGAGTACGGTGCCGGGATCGCCCGCACGCGCTGTGTTCAGAATCTCGAATACCGTCTGGGGGACCTGGAAGAGCTGCCCCTCGCTGATCAGGAGGCCGACCTGGCCCTCCTGCACCAAAGCCTCCATCACGCCCTGCATCCCCAGAAGGCGCTGGAGGAAGCATGGCGCATCCTTCGCCCTGGCGGCCGGATCGTAGTCATGGACCTGCTAAAACACGGCTTCGAGGAGGCCCGCGATCTCTATGCCGACGTTTGGCTGGGCTTCTCCCAGGTTGAATTGATTGATCTCCTCCGCCAGGCCGGTTTCGAGGCCATCGAGGTCTCGGTCGTCCACCGTGAGGCCGAGGCTCCCCACTTCGAGACCGTGTTGGCCCTTGCTGAACGGTCCGCTGACGCGGAAAGGTAACTTGAAACTGCCAAATATTCGGCGCACGATGGGAGATGCACTCAGGAGATGCGCGGGCCGGTTTCGGGGAGCCGTGGTTTCTCCCCAGCCATCTTCCCCGATACCGGACCGCGTCCTGAGCGGCCTTTCCTCCCGTGCCCGATCAGCTTTGGTACGATAAAAATCATCCTTGATCGAGACGATTCCCGACATTCTCGCCCGTATTGTCGCCCGCAAGCGCGCGGACCTTTCGGCCGCGTCGCCGCCCCTCGCCGCCTGGGAACAGCAGGCCGAGCGTAATCTATTGAATCGCCGTGACTTCCGGGACGCTCTGAGCGCTCACGTGCCGGCCGTCATCGCTGAAATCAAGAAAGCCTCTCCCAGCAAGGGCCTCCTTTCCGCCGATTTCCAGCCGGCCCGCCAGGCGCGCGAGTACCAGGAGGGAGGTGCCGCCGCGCTCTCGGTGCTCACCGACCAGCCTTTCTTCCAGGGCAGCCTGGCCGATCTCGCCGCTGCCCGCGAGGCCGTCTCCCTGCCGGTATTGCGGAAAGATTTCACGCTCGATGAGCGGCAGATCCTCGAAGCTGCCGCGCACGGCGCCGATGCCGTCCTCCTGATCGCGGCCATCCTGGAAGAGCACGAGATCCGCAGCCTGCGCGAGAGAGCTCTGGCCTACGGCCTGGGCGTCCTGGTCGAGGTCCACAACCGGCACGAGCTCGATAAGGCCGTCGGCGCCGGTGCCGACATCATCGGCGTGAACAATCGCGATCTGTCCACCTTTGAAGTCACCCTGGAGACCTCCTTGCGGCTTGCCGAACATCTGCCGGCCTCGGCGCTCAAGGTCAGCGAGAGCGGCATTCATGGCGCCCAGGACGTGCGGCGCCTGCAGGATGCCGGCTACTCCGCTTTCCTGATCGGCGAACACCTCATGAAGTCCGGCCACCCATCCGAAGCCTTGCGCGCCCTGCTGGCGCCGGCATGGTGAAGCAAATGATGGTCAAGATCTGCGGCATCACCAACCTTCCGGATGCTCTTGCAGCCATCGACGGCGGAGCCTCGGCGCTGGGCTTCAACTTTTACCCCAAGAGCCCTCGCTATCTGGCGCCGGACCGAGCCGCCGAACTGGTCGCGAAACTGCCGGCCAACGTCTGGAAAGTTGGGGTTTTCGTCAATGAACTGGCCGCCCAGGTTGCAGCCGTTGCCCGGCACGTCGGTCTGGACATCGTCCAACTGCACGGTAACGAAGGCCCCGCCGATTTCCCGCCTGCCCTGCGCGTCTGGAAAGGATTTCGCGTGACAGGTGGAACGGAGCGGCCCTGGCTCGATTCCCCAGCCGAAGCCGTTCTCCTTGACGGGCCGGCTGGTAAATTCTATGGCGGCGCCGGCCATACCTTCGACTGGAACCTCGCTGGTGGGGCTAAGAAAATCATCCTGGCCGGTGGCCTCGATGCCGGCAACGTGCGCCAGGCCATCGCCATTGCAAAACCTTGGGGCGTCGATGCCTGCTCCCGCATTGAAAGCGCTCCCGGCAAAAAAGATCATTCCAGAATGGCGGCCTTTCTCGCGGCCGCTTTGGCGGAACTCTCATGATGGCATCCTTACCAGACGCAAGCGGCCATTTCGGACCTTACGGCGGGCGCTATGTTCCCGAAGTCCTTATGGCCCCAATCGAAGAGTTAGAGGCCGCGTATTGCCAGGCACGCAACGATCCGTCCTTTCAAGCGGAACTGAGCGACCTGTTGCGCAACTACGCCGGCCGCCCTACCCCGCTTTATTACGCCCGGCGGCTCAGCGAGTCGCTCGGCGGCGCGCGCCTCTATTTCAAGCGGGAAGACCTGCTCCACACCGGCGCTCACAAAATCAACAACAGCCTCGGTCAGGGTCTGCTCGCCCGTCGCATGGGCAAAAAGCGCATCATTGCCGAAACCGGCACCGGCCAGCATGGCGTCGCCACCGCGACCGTCGCTGCGCTGCTCGGGATCCGGTGCGTTGTTTATATGGGCGAAGAGGACATGCGCCGGCAGCGGCTCAACGTCTTCCGTATGCGCCTGCTGGGCGCCGAAGTCGTAGCCGTCAAGACGGGCAGCCGGACTCTGAAGGATGCGATCAGCGAAGCCATGCGCGACTGGGTCACCAATGTTGCCGATACCTACTACCTGCTCGGCTCCGCCCTGGGCTCGCATCCCTATCCCATGATGGTGCGCGATTTCCAGAAGATCATCGGGGAAGAGGCCCGCGCTCAGATCCTCCAGGCCGAAAATCGCCTGCCGGATGCCGTGTTTGCCTGTGTGGGCGGCGGCAGCAACGCTATCGGAGCCTTCCATGCGTTCGTGCCCGACCGCAACGTCCAACTGATCGGTATCGAAGCCGGAGGCAGCGGCAGCGCCCTGGGCCAACACGCGGCCCGCTTTCAGGGCGGTTCCCCCGGAGTTCTCCAGGGAGCCTACAGCTACCTGCTCCAGGACGACGATGGCCAGGTGGCCCTGACTCACTCGGTCTCCGCCGGGCTCGACTACGCCCTCATCGGCCCTGAACATGCCTGGCTGCACGATCAAAAGCGTGCCGAATATGTCTCCGTCGGCGATCAGCAAGCGCTCGACGCGGCATGCCTCCTCAGCCGCACTGAAGGACTGATCCCCGCGCTCGAATCGGCCCATGCGGTAGCCGAAGCGATGCGCCGTGCCCCCTCCGCCCCAGGCCAGATCTTCCTCATCAATCTCTCCGGGCGGGGCGATAAGGACATCGATATCTACCGCGAAAACTTAAAGGAACTTGACCAGGAGTCATGACTCGCATCGGCCGCATGTTTGAGAATCTTCGCCCCTCGGGAAACAAGGCCCTGATCGCCTATCTCACCGCCGGCGACCCTTCTCCCGACCGAACTCCCGCCCTGATCGAGGCCCTCGTCCGGGGCGGCGTCGACCTCATCGAACTGGGTGTGCCCTTCTCGGATCCGATCGCCGATGGCCCCGTCATCCAGCGCGCCGGCTACCGGGCCCTGCAGGCCGGCACGACCCTGCACAAGGTGCTCGACATCGCTGCCGCGGTCCGCCGGCGGTCCGAGGTCCCGCTGCTGCTGTTTACCTATCTCAATCCCGTCCTGCGCTATGGCCTTGACGCGCTCGCCCGAGATGCCGCCGCCGCCGGCATCGATGGCTGTCTGCTCACCGACGCCTCGGTGGAAGAAGCCCACGCTTACGTGGATGCCATGCACCGCCACGGCCTCGACACGGTTTTCCTGGCCGCCCCTACCAGCACGGATCACCGTCTGAAGCTGGTGGCCCAATATTCCACCGGCTTCACCTATCTGGTATCGCGCACCGGGGTCACCGGCGAACAGACCTCGCTCTCCGCGGCCATCGGCCGGCTCATCCGGTCCATGCGCCAGGTAACCGATCTGCCCCTTGCGGTCGGCTTCGGCGTTTCCCGCCCCGAACACGTTGCCGAGCTAGGCAAACAGGTCGAAGCCGTCGTGGTCGGCAGCGCGATCGTCCATCTCATCGAACGTGAGGCCGGCAGCGCCGCGCTGGAATCCCGGCTCGAGTCGTTCGCCCGCGAACTCAAGCGGGGTTTTTCCCTGACCACGAGTGCATCATGACCCGAGAAGCCGCTATGGAGGCCCTTCAGGCGTATCGCCTCCAGATCAATGAAGTCGACCGGCGACTGGTGGCGTTGCTCAATGAACGAACCAGGATCGTCGAGGAGATTGGCCGCGTCAAGCGCTCCGCCCAACTCCCCATATACGAACCCAAGCGCGAAGACGAGGTATTCGCCAACGTCACCGGCAACAACAGCGGTCCTTTGACCGCCGATGCCGTGCGCAGCATCTTCGAGCGCATCATCGATCAGATGCGTACCATCCAGCGCGTTCGGATGGAGCAGTCTGAGGGAGAAACTTCATGTTAGTCGTCATGCAGCAAGGCGCTACGGAAGCGAACATTCAAGCCGTTATTGACCGTCTCGTTCAGCTCGGCTTTGATGTCCATCGTTCCACCGGCGTCTATCACACCGTGCTGGGAGGTGTGGGCGGTAAAGATGATTTCGATCTGGCCATCTTCGAAGTGATGGAGGGTGTCAAAGAAGCCCACTCCATCGTTTCTCCATATAAGCTCGCCAGCCGCCATTTCCGCCCCGGTGGCACTATCGTCAAAATCGGCAATGTCGAGATTGGAAGCGGTCAGATCGTCGTCATGGCGGGCCCCTGCAGCGTCGAGGACCAGGATCAGATCGAATGCGCGGCGGAGTTGGTGGCGCGGGGTGGCGGTAAAGTCCTTCGTGGAGGAGCATTCAAGCCCCGCAGCTCCCCCTATAGCTTCCAGGGGCTGGGCGAAGAAGGCTTGCGCCTGATGCGCGATGCGGCCGACCGCCACGGCCTCCTGGTCGCGAGCGAGGTGATGGACAGCGCTCAGATTCCGCTGCTTGCCGAATACGCCGATATTTTCCAGGTGGGTGCGCGCAATATGCAGAACTTCAACCTTCTGCGCGAGCTTGGCAGACAGCGCAAACCCGTGCTGCTGAAACGGGGCATCGCAGCAACGATCGAAGAGCTGCTGCTGTCCGCCGAATACATCCTCTCCGGCGGAAACTACGACGTGATCCTCTGCGAACGCGGCATCCGCACCTTCGAAACCTATACCCGGAACACCATGGATATCTCAGCGATCCCGGTGGTGCACAAGCTTTCGCACCTGCCCATCGTCGCCGATCCTTCACACGGCACCGGACGCCGCGACAAGGTCGTGCCCATGGCCCGCGCCGCCGTGGCCGCCGGCGCCGACGGTCTCCTCGTGGAAGTTCATCCGGATCCCGATCATGCCCTGAGTGATGGCGCTCAGTCCCTGAACCCCGATCAATATGCAGAGATGATGCGCCAGCTCCGCATCATTGCGCCGGCGGTCGATCGTACCATCTGATGCAGACCGTCGCCATCATCGGAGTCGGCCTCATCGGCGGATCATTCGGTCTGGCGCTGCGGAAAGCCGGCTTTGCCGGGAAAATCCTCGGCGTCAGTTCGCCGCCCACCATCCGCGCGGCGCTCGGCTGCGGAGCGATTGACGCCGGTCTGCCGCTGGCCGAGGCCGTACCCCAGGCGGACCTCATTTATCTTGCCCAACCCATCGGACGCATTCTCGATACCCTGCATCACCTGGATCCTTTCCTCCACCCGGAAGCCCTGGTTACCGACGCGGGCAGCACCAAGCATGCCATCGTCTCCACCGCCCGGAAGAATATCACCAAGGCCCAGTTTCTCGGAGGCCATCCTATGGCCGGCAAAGAGCGCCGCGGCGTGGAAGTAGCCGATCCGGATCTCTTCCGGGACCGCACCTGGGTCCTGACTCCCGGTTCCCCGGAGGAACTGGAAACTCCCATCGCCCGCGATTTCCAAAGCTGGCTGGATCGCATCGGCGCCCGCATGACGATCCTCGGGGCCTCTCAGCACGACTGGATTGTGGCCTATACGTCGCACCTGCCCCAACTGGCCTCTACAGGTCTGGCTGCCACAGTGGGAGAAAACGTATCCAATGGCGAAGAACTGAAGATCTCCGGCCCGGGCCTGGCCGACACCACCCGCCTCGCGCTTAGCTCCTACGATCTCTGGCGTGACATCCTGGCGACCAATGCCGAAGCTATCGAGCAGGCGCTCACCGCCTACATTGGAGAACTCGAACACCTGCGCGAAAACCTCCGTACGCGCCAGATCCGCGAAGAATTTGACCGTGCCGCCACCCTCGCCGCTACTCTCCGCCAGCGCTAGCGTCCGGCCTCCTCTATTCGTATCGAAGCGCTTCGGTCGGATCCACACGCGCGGCGCGCCGCGCCGGAACGTAAGCGGCAAATAATGCGATCGCAATCATCACTACCAAACCGAAACCGATCGGAACCACGCTGGTCAACGGCAAGTCCGGAATCAGGCTTCCGGCCAGACGTCGTCCCCAATATGCCGCCAGCACCCCGATCGTCAGGCCCGCGCAGGTCATCCAGAGCGCTTCGCCCAATACCATCCGGGAGATACCACCCCGCGTGGCGCCTAACGCCATGCGGATGCCGATCTCATTGATCCGGCGCGTCACCATGTACGCCAGCGACCCGTAGATACCGACGGCGGCCAGCAGCGCGCCCAACGCGCTGAAGCTTCCGGACAGCCCGGCGATCAATCGCTCCGGAACGATTGTCGCATCCACCTGGTCGTCCAGCGTGCCGACGCGCACTACCGGCACATCCTTCAGGGCATCGCGCACAATCTGCCGGGCCGCCGGAGCGAGGGTCTGAGGATCAATGCCGGTACGCAGCATAAAGGTGGTAGCCGATCGCGCCACCCGGAATGCGCTGAGATAGATTGTGCGCCGAGCGGCTTCGCGCATCTCATAGTACTTCGCATTGCCCACCACGCCGATGATCTCGTAGGAACGACGATCGCGGTCAATCCTCAGATACTTTCCGAGGGGATTCTCGCCGAGAAAATAGTAGCGCGCCATCGCTTCATTGACAATGGCTACGGGCGGGCCACTCCGATCCTCGTCGCGGAAATCACGGCCGGCAAGCAGCGCCGTGCCCATCGTCCGAAAATACATCGGCGCCACCCAGCTTAGAGAAATGTAGCGGCGGTCCTCGAGCCGTTCCGGGTGGCCTTCCACGTTTACGAATTGAGACGCCCCGTCGCCGGAAAGTGGTCCGCGTCCAACGACCAGAGAAGCAGAATGCACTCCGGGAATCTGCTCCAGGCGCGCTAGCACATCCTGATAGGCGCGCGACAGTTGTTCGCTGCTGAATCCGGTGCGTTCGGGATCAAGGGTGACCAGCAGGACGTGGTCACGGCGGAAGCCCAGATCGATCTGTTTGAGATTCCACAAATGGTGGATAAACAGGCCGGCCCCACTCAACAGTGTCACCGACAAGGCCATCTGCGCGATCACCAGGCTCCTTCCGAAGCCCCGCTGGAACCGCGTTCCGCCCGCGCCTCCCATCTGGCGCAGCCAGGAGGTTCGCGATGAGGAGAATGCGTTCCAGGCGGGAGCCAGCCCGAACAGCACGCCGGTTACCAGTATGGCGCCACCGGTGAAAAGGAGAATGTGTACATCCGGAATCCACGAAATCTCAATGCGAAGGGGCCCCCCGACAAAGCGCCCCGACGTTATGATGCGTACAAGTACATCCGCGCCGGAATGCGCCAGAAAGGCGCTGAGCAGCCCGCCGGCTCCTGCCAGCAATAGCGACTCGGTCAACATTTGGGCGGCTATGCGAACCCGGCCAGCACCCAGAGACAGACGCACCGCCAGTTCCCGCTGGCGGCTCGCACCTCGCGCCAGCAGCATGCCGGCCACATTGGTACATGCAATGAGCAGGAGCAGACCGACCACTGCCATCGCCGCCAATAGCGGCCTCGCAAACCGCTCGTGCAGCACCGTCGACAATCCGGCGCCAGCGGGTTCTACGGCGAACTTGAGCCGTCGCTCCAGCGATCGTCGGCTCACGTCGCTGGTCTCGCTGACCCTCTCCTCGATAGTCCACCGGAACAACACGGCCATTTCCGCCCGCGCCTGCTCGATGGATATACCCGGTTTCAGGCGCCCGACCAGCCGCAGGCTGGCATCGGAATGTGCGCCGGGACTGCCCCCTCGGCCGGGAGCGAGCGGAATCCACAGATCCGGATGAGCCCCCAACTGCAGGCCGGCGAACGCGCGTGGCGCTACTCCGATGATCGTCAGCGAAACATCGTCAACAACGATGCGCCTGCCCAGGACCTCCGGATCGCGATGAAACCGGCTGTTCCAGTAGGACCAGTTCAGGACGGCTACACCGGGACTCGCGTTCTCCAAGCCGGCCGCGTCCTCCGGCCCAATCAGCCGGCCGATCGCCGGCTTAATTCCGAGCATCTGAAAGAAATTGCCGACGACCCGGTTTCCCTGCACGATCTCCGGCTCAAGGCCCCCGCCCCGTACACGGAAACGAGAAGGTTGATCACCCGTGAGCCCCGAAAAGACATGGTTGTGGTCCCGAAAGTACTCATAGCTCCGCCAGGAGAAGGAATTCCCCGGAGGATCGCCCGGGTACTGGTTCAGAAATTCGACAAGCTGACCCGGTTCCTGGACCGGAAGCAGACGCAGCATCAGGAGATCGACGAGGCTGAAGATAGCAGTATTGGCGCCGATTCCCAGCGCCATCGACAGGACCGCCACGGCTGTAAAGCCGGGACTGCGCCGCATGCCGCGCAGCGCATACCGCATATCCTGCCAGAGCCGTTCCAGGGGTTGCCAGCCCCACATCTCGCGCGTAGTCTCCAGGACCAGAGCCCGGTTGCCGAACTCCCGATGGACGGCCTGCTCGGCAGCTTGCGGTTCCTCCCCCCGTTCGATCCTGTCGTTCCTGGCCATCGCCAGGTGAGCTTGGATCTCCTCATCCAACTCCTGCTGGCGGTGTCTGCGGAAGAACAGCAGCCTTCGGAACATGCCTCGCCCTCGCTCTCAATGACGGTCGTAGACATTCTACATCCATGCCAGTAGTCTGTCTACATGCTCCGCGCCGGAACGGCTTGCGAGAGTGCAGCCTCGGTCTCCTCCTCCACCTGCTCCCGGCTCCAGCCCAGGTACCGGCCCATCTCCCCGGCCACCGGCACGAGCCGCTCCGCGGTCCAGGGCTCTTCGTAGCCCCAGTACGTCGAAACGAACAAAAAATCCGCCAGATGCTGGACCATCTCGTGTCGCACCGCATAGGCGATCTGCGCGCACCGCAGGCGATCCAAGCTCCCCTCCTCTTCCGGCAGGTAGGCCAACACTCGGGGCATCTGCACTCCGTAGTCGGAAACCATCTGCCCCAGCCTCTCTGGCGCTACACGATGCCGCGCCGCCAATCCTGGAATCATCCCCCGCATCTCGTCGAGAAGCGACCGCGTGTTGCCTCCCAGAGGCATGTGCGCCGTTACCGATTTTCCTTCCAGCTCCGGAGCCACGTCGCGCGCCACCAGGTCGGCAGCCTCTTCGCTCATCAGCCGGTACGTCGTATATTTGCCGCCGGCCACATGCAGGACCCCGTCCGGCGCGTTCCAGATGCGATGCTCCCGGCTGGTCTTGGTGGGCGATTCAGCCGAACTCCGCAGCAGCGCCCGCAGCGCGCTATAAGCCGCGATCGGCTGTTTCTCTCCGGCGGTCGGGTAGAGCCTCTGCACAATGCCCATTAGGTAGGCCACCTCCTCCGCCGTGATGGCCACATCGTCCGGGCTGCTTTCGTGATCGTAGTCGGTGGTGCCCACCAGGGAGAGCTGGCCCGCGCTACCCCAGGGGATCACGAAGATAATCCGCCCGGCATCTTCGAAAAAGGCAATGGCATTCTCACTCGCGTTCAGCCGCGGCAGAATCACGTGCGAACCGCGCACCAGGCGGATCGCGTTCCCCCGTTCCCATGGCCCGGTCGCATCCACCACCTTGCGCGCACGCACCGCGAACCGCTCGCCCGTGAACATATCCACAACGGTCGCCCCCCCGGCCGTCACCTCTTCCGCGCGGGCATAGTTCGCCACCACTGCCCCGCCCCGGGCCGCGTCCCAGATGTTTTCCAATACGCACCGCGCGGAATTGACTTTGCAGTCGAAATAGACCGCTCCGGCCACCAGGCCCTCGCTCGCGAGCCCCGGCTCGGTTGCCAGCACGTCCGCCCGCGAGAGGAACCGCAGGTGCCCCACCTTCCGGCTTCCCGCCAGCAGGTCATAGAGCAGGAGCCCCGTGCCGTAATAGATCCGCGCCCACCGGCTGTAGAGCGGGATCAGGAACGGGAGCGGCTCTACCAGATGCGGCGCCACTTCGAGCAGCGTCGCCCGTTCCCGCAGGGCCTCTCGCACCAGGCGGATCTCCAGTTGTTTCAGATATCGCAACCCGCCATGGATCAACTGCGAGTTTTTGCCGCTGGTCCCGGAAGCAAAATGGCGCTGCTCCACCAGCCCGACCCGCAGCTCGCGCCCCGATGCCCGCGCCCGCAGCATCAGGTCGCGCGCAATCCCCGCTCCGTTGATCCCTCCGCCGAGAATCAGAACATCCAGCTCCCTGCCGCGCAGCCGTTCGAGGTTTTGCCGCCGGCTGTCTGCCGAAAACGCGGGCTGCTCGGAAGAGCTCATCCCTCCCAATATCGCATCACCAGCAGCAGGCCCACGATCCCCAGCGAGATGCCGGTAAGAATCCGCCCGACCAGATTTTCGAGCGGCAGTTCGAACGCGAGGCGGATCTCCTGCTCCCCCGGCGGCGCGTCCACCACGATCAGCCCCAGAGGATCCCGACGGACTGGTAGCCGCTACTCCCCGGCGTATGCCCGCCAGTAAGGGTCGTAGCTCTCCTGGACCAGAATCGATTGCCCCTCGCCCACCCGCGCGCGCACGTCCAGCGTCTCCGTGTCGACCCATCGCGCCTGTGCCGGCGCCGTGCTTCCCCGCTCGATCGCCCTTGCATACCGCTGCAAGTCATCCGCCCGGACCTCCAACCGCGCTGTAGGAAGCCCGCCGAACGCCGCCCGATCGATCACCCGCGCCAGCCCGGGATAGCGCCGCGGCACCTGGTACATCACGTTTCCGGCGCCGTC
>CAZMRK010000835.1:0-4291 GCA_964568355.1 uncultured Solibacteraceae bacterium
CGCCCGGCGCGGCGGAGATGCAGGGTGCCCTCGAGAATCTGAGGAAGCAGCAACAGGCGGCGTCGATGGCCATGGCAAAGCAGGACTATGCCGCGGGCGACGCGGCGCTGAAGGCACTGGAGGACGCGCTGACGTCGATCGAGAAGCTGACAGCCAGGTAGCGGGTCGGAAGAAGGTCCCGCGCAGCTGCCAGTACGCCCATCCTGTCCGTTTGGCTACTCGAAATATTCCACTCGGGCGTGTAGTCGCCATCCCGCGGAATGGAAGTGCCCGCAGTACGAGCTCAGTTGAAGGAGAGTGTCGGGCGTTTCCAGCCAAGTGATTGTCACTGCCCCAGTATGAGGATCTTGAGACACCATTGATTCTGGCCCTGCGCATCGTTGAGTTGCCTCTCCGTTTTCCTGGCCTTTCTTTGATGGTGCGTACCGAATGATCGGATCAGTGGAATCTTCGGAAATCTCGCGGCAGGCTTCTTCGGCACTGTTGTAACGGTGTTGTTTGTGGACCGCGTCGTTGAGGCGCACCAGGAGCGACAGCGAAGGAACTACAGAAACATTGCGCTGGCCGCAGCGCCGTGGCTTCAGCGCCTTCAACGAGCGCCTTGATTCGCCCGTTCCTGCACCGTGCGCAGCAGCACCGCGGACGGAAGATTCGGATCGAGATCGCGCGGCTTCTTCCCGGTACCGTCAATGATGTCCTGGCGGTTCCACTTGGCGTACAGCGTTGGCGGTAGTCGCGCGTCGCGTTTGTCAGAGAGACGCGGTGGAATTCGCGACCATTCCGACGTTCGCGGGCCCGAGGCCGGCGAGTAGTAGACGTGCAGCGTCCGCCGCTGCCGCGAGTGCGGCTTCAGCTTTCCGGCATGCAGGCATCGCGCGTGAAACAGGATCGCCGATCCGGCGGGCGCAACCTGATCCACCTCCATGCCGGGCGCTACGTCCTCCGGTCTCATCCAGCCTCGGGGCCCGTGCGTCCCCGGAATAATACTGAAGCAGTGATCGTCTTCCGTGACGTCCGTCAGGTAGTAGACCACGGAGATCGCGTTGATTTCGTGACGGCGGTCAAAATCGCGCACGATATCGCGATGCCAGCCCTTCACGTCGCTCAGCCGCTCTGTGGGATCGCGAACCATCACAGAAAACTCCTCGAAGCTGAACGGCTCGCCGAACAGGAGATCGAGCAGCGCCAGCACCTTGGCATTCTCGATGGTTCCGTCAAAGGCGTCCGTGCGTGGGAGAATGTCCACCGTCTGGACGAATGACTCGCTCAAGCGCAGCCACTCGTCGGGATATACGGCCAGATCGCTTTCGACTGCTCGGTTGAGCTCGGCGACCGCGCCGGACGATAGCGCGCCGGGAAGCGTCACAAACCCGTCGGCATGAAATTGAGCCGCCAGTTGATTCATCGCCTCACGATACCTCACTGTGTGGATGCGCTCCTCAAGGCCGGAACGCGAACGCCGACTTCAGCATATCATGTGGAATATGAAAGAAGTGCCGTCGAAGCGGCACGCACTCGAATATTCAACAAATTTAGAATAATGCTATGGCAAAGAAGAGTCCTAGCCGCAAAAAGGAGTTGCCGGCGGAGCAACGGAAAAAACTACTCGGAGCGTTGAAAGCCCGTTTTGAGAAAAATATGAGGCGCCATGAGGGCCTAGCCTGGGATGCAGTGCTGGCAAAGCTCGAAGCTAACGCTGAAAAGCTATGGTCGCTCCATGAAATGGAAGGAAGCGGCGGTGAGCCGGACGTGATTGGTCAGGACAAAGAGACGGGCGAGTACATTTTCTGTGATTGTTCGGCGGAAACTCCTAAGGGCCGCAGAAATGTTTGTTACGATCGCGAGGGGCAGAACGCGAGGGAGAAGCAGGGGCTGCATCCAGCGGGCAATGTGATTGATATCGCCGCTTACATGGGCATTGAGCCTCTGGCGGAGGAGCCATATCGAGCCTTGCAGGAACTTGGCGAGTTCGATACGAAAACGCAGAGCTGGTTGAAGACACCCGCCGATATTCGAAAGCTCGGCGGCGCCATCTTTGCTGACCGCCGCTTCGGCCATGTCTTCGTGTACCACAACACCGCACCCTGTTTTTATAGCGGCAGGGCGTTTCGGGGCTCGCTAAGAGTTTAGGTCTTGTACCGGCACCAAAATTGGGGCAAACCGGGCAGTCGCCGCTTTGCAAAGGTCGACAGCGCGCCACCGGCTTGCGCCTTGTGAAAGGCTGCGCCGGCGTGGTACTTCAAAAAGGGAGCCGCCTGATGCGAGACCTATACGAGGACAACGACCTTGGCACTCTGATTCAAACCGGAATCAGCAATCTGGTGGCAATCGGACTTGCCAAAAGCCTCCTGGAAGAAGCAGGAATCCCCTTTTTCACCATGGACCAAAGCGTAGCGCCGCGACAGGAGAGTGGCAACCTCCTGGGCTGGTGGGACGTCCGAGTCCCGAAAAACCGCGAGGCCGAAGCTCGCGAAATCCTGGATTCCGTCCAAAACGGAAAATGACGTATGCGCGGCGGGGCTAGTAGTAGCGTTCGCGCAGGATGCGCACGTGGTGCGCCACGTGGCCGGGGATGATATAGGCCAGAGCGCGGACGGTGAAAGGGTTGCCGCTCGCGATACCGGTTCTGCTCCAGGCGGTTGGCGGCAGGTTGGCAAAAAAGGCAACGGTCGAGAGACGCACGGAGCGAAACTCTTCGACGTGCGCGCTCCAGGGGAAGGCATCGGCCTCCGCTCCCGCCGCGGCGATCTCCTGGTCGTAACCGGGAAGCGGCGCATCGAAGCCGCGGGCGAACCAGAGGGCGCGGAACACAAATGCCCGCTCGGTGTCGGTGATGTGGTTCAGAACCTGGCGGATGCTCCATTTGCCGGGAGCATAGCGATGGAGCGACCGCTCCTCGGAGATCTGCGAGAGCCAGGGCACGAACTCGTCCAATTGGCGCGAGAGAACGGCCAGGGGGTCGCTGCCGTCGACCTGGTCGATGTAGGTGAAATAGTGGGATGCGACTTCGGTGCCTTCGGGCCGTGGGATCACAGAATCAGTCTAGCGCAGCAGGGCCGTTGCGCGGATCCGTAGACGCTGTGGTACTGTTTTCGCATGGATCGGAGACAATTCCTTAGCGGCGGGCTCGGAGCGCTGGCGGCGCGCGGCCTGGGGGCCGCCCGGCGCCTTCCCAACGTTGTTCTGATCTATGCCGACGATGTGGGATACGGCGATCTCGGCTGCTACGGGGCAACCGGCGTAAAGACTCCGAACCTCGATCGCCTGGCAGGCGCCGGTGTTCGATTCACGAACGCGCACGCATCCTCGGCTACGTGCACTCCATCCCGCTATTCGCTGCTGACCGGTGAATACGCGTGGCGGCGGAAGGGGACGGGAGTCCTGCCCGGCGACGCCGCGCTGATCATTGAACCGGGGCGCGCCACGCTACCGTCGATGTTGAAGCGAGCCGGCTATGCCACCGGTGTAGTCGGCAAGTGGCACTTGGGCCTCGGAAGAGGAAATGTGGATTGGAACGCCGAGATCGCGCCTGGGCCGCTCGAGATCGGTTTCGACTATGCGTTTCTGATTCCGGCAACCGGGGACCGCGTGCCGTGCGTCTTCGTAGAGAACCGGCGCGTGGCGAATCTGGATCCCGGCGACCCGATCCGCGTCAGTTATAGGCAGCCATTTCCCGGGGAACTCACCGGCAAAGATCATCCCGAGCTGCTGAAGATGCTTCCGAGCCATGGGCACGACCAGGCAATTGTGAACCGGGTGAGCCGGATCGGCTATATGACCGGCGGGCGGTCGGCGCTGTGGGTGGATGAGAAGATCGCCGACACCATTACCGGCAAGGCCGTCGGCTTTGTCGAGCGCAGCAAGGCGCAGCCGTTTTTCCTGTACTTCGCCACGCACGATATTCATGTGCCGCGGCTGCCGAACCCGCGGTTTGCGGGGAAGAGCAGCATGGGGCCGCGGGGCGACGCGATCACGGAACTGGACTGGTCGGTGGGTGAGATCCTGGCTTGCCTGGACCGGAACCGGCTGACGCAGGAGACGCTGGTGATTTTCTCCAGTGACAATGGTCCGGTGGTGGACGACGGTTATCGCGACCAGGCGGTCGAGAAACTCGGCGCCCACAAGCCGGCGGGCCGACTGCGGGGCGGCAAGTACAGTATTTTCGATGGCGGTACCCGTGTACCCATGGTGGCGCGGTGGCCCGGGCATATCGCCGCCGATTCGGTATCTGCGGCACTGATCAGCCAGGTGGACCTGCTAGCTTCGCTATCCAGCCTGAGCGGGCAGAAAG
>CAZMRK010000836.1:0-4651 GCA_964568355.1 uncultured Solibacteraceae bacterium
CAGTTCCAGTGGGGCATGCAAGGCGAGCGGCTGAGGGCCTTCTGGCACTTTTATCTGCAACCGCTGTTGACGCTGCCTCTGTTTTTTCTGCCGCTGCTGTGGAGGAGGCGGCGCCTGCGCATCGTGCTGATCTCGATCGCAGTGGTGATGGCAGGGAACAGCTTGTATCCATTCTTTTTCCCTCACTACGCGGCCCCACTCTGCGGCTTGCTGATCCTGGTGGTGATGGAAGGCATGCGGCGGCTGCGCACGATTCGCTTTCGCTCGCGCCGGGTGGGACCCGCCATTTGCCGCTACGCGTGGGTGCTGATTTGCGTGAGTATCGGGCTCACCAGCCTGGGCGGATTGTTCCTTCCCTGGACCGTCTCCGCGAACTTCACTCCACGCGCCCAGGCGCTGCGAGAGTTGGAGGAGCGCGGAGGGCAGCACGTGGTCCTGGTTCACTACAGCCGCGTTCACTCCTTTCATTACGGGGTGGTCTATAACGATGCAGATATCGATCATTCTCCGGTGGTGTGGGCACGCGAGATGGATCCGGCCTCTAATCAGGAGTTGACCCGATACTTCCCCAATCGCGATTTCTGGCTTTTGAATCCCGATGAGGACCCCGTCCGTCTGGTGCCGTTTTCGGGAAAACCCCATATCTCTGGTTTTGTGGGCGCTCCCGGAAAACGAGACGATGTGCGGGATGGCCTGGCGCCCGGACAGGTGGCGACCATTCTGGGCGAGAACTTCGCGCATGAAATCAGCGGTCCTATCAATCCCCGCGCCATTCTGGGCTCACTGCCGGTGCAGATGGCCGCGGTATCGGCGGAGTTCGGCGCGACGTTCGCTCCAGCTCGCGAGAGGCAGCGGGAACAGAAGAGCGCGGCGCCTTCTCCTCTGCCGATGAGCATTCGTGGAGTGTCGGTGAAATTCGGCGATATCCCCGCCCCGCTGTTCGGGCTGGCGCGGTTTGAGACGCAGGAAGCGGTGACGGTGCAGGTGCCAGCCGGCCTGCGCGCCGGCTGGACAACGGTCACGCTGCAGGCGGGCGGGGCCATCGCTACGCGGAAAGTGCGCATTCTACGCGCCGCGCCGGGTATCTTTCAGATGCGCACATCGGACGCCGGGCTGCATGCCATTCTCCTGCATCCCGACGGGACGATGGTCCTGCCGGAAAAACCGGCGCGGCACGGCGAGATCCTGAGCCTGTTTGCGACCGGCCTCGGCCCATACTCGGTGGTGGTAGGCGTCAACCATCGCGGCGTGCGGCTGGTCCGGTCCGAACGCGCGCCCTCGCTGATCGGCGTGGACCGGGTGACGTTCGAGGTGCCGCGCGACGCTCCCTCCGGGATGAGCGTGCCCCTGGCCATCGCCGCGGTGATCGATGGCCACTTCGTATACGGCAATCGCAGCAGCCTGCCGATCGAGTAGCGCTTACCAGGGCTCGGGCAAGTGCCGGCGCGGGAAATCTCCCGCAGAGGTGGCATCCAGGAGGAAAAAGCGGCCTGTCGAGGTCTGCTCGATTCGGCGCTTGCCACCCGCCAGCCGTTCGACTTGCGCCCGCATGTCGCCGGGCAGGTAGAAATCGCTGTGCGGATGCTTTTCGATCATCTCCATGACTTCGGCCGTGGACCGGGCGGCGATGGTAGTGCCGATCGGGGCCGCTGAGTCCAGGCCCCAGGCGCGCAGCCGGTCGCGGAACTGAGCCATCCGGCGATCCAGATCGTTGAACTCGGCGACCGAGAGCGTGATCCCCAGATCGGCATAATGGGGCGCATAGCGCCGGACGACGCCATCCGGATCCACATAGCAATAGCGCACGCGCGGCAGCGGCAGCACGGCGGCGTAGAATTCGTCGTCGGGAGCGACCGCGATCAGTTCGTTGGGCCGGCCCTGTTCGGCATAGTGGCGCAAAGCGGCGGCAGAGGGAATGGGCCGCTCGGTACCGTAGGCGAGGCCCCAGGGTTGCTCGGCCATGGCAATTTTGACGCAGAAAACCGCTGCCAGCAGGCCGGCGAAAAGAGCCCGGTAGCGGATCGATGCCAGCGGGCTATAGATCGCGGCGATCAAAGCCAGCGGGGCGATCGCATAAACCAGGTAGGGCAGATTGCGATAGCGGAACGCCAGCAGCGCGGCGGCGCAGACCAGCAGCCAGCACAGCAGCAGGATGGCTTCGGTCTTGCGCTGCCGCAGATCGCGAACGAGCGCGGGCACGGCCGCCAACGCCAGCACGCACAGCAGCGGATCCATGAGGAACAGCCGGCGGGCATAAAACCATACCGGCCCTTCCGCGGAGGTCTGCGCGGGTGGCTTGAGGCCGAACTGCAGGAGCTGGATCTGTACGTAATCCGTCCAGAACCATTGCGGATGGACGGCGAGCTGGTAGAGATGCCAGGGGGCGGCCAGCAGCGCGATGGCCCCGGCAAGCTGAACCAGGCGCGCGATCTTTGGCCGCTGGCCCGGAACCGCCGGCAGCGAGGACAGCAGCAGGATCAGAAGCGGCAGCAGGCCCGCCACGTTCTTCGCCATCACGCCGGCGCAGGTGGCCGCCGCAAAAATCCAGAGGCTTTTGCGGCCGGCGAGCGCGGGATCGCGGAGCAGCGTGAACAGCGCCGCTCCCATCGCCGCCACCAGCAGCATGTCCGTATAGCAAACTCGCGACAGAATGTGCCACAGGGGATTCGCCACCAGCAGAAATCCGGTGAGAAAAGCGATCCATCGCGAGTGCCGCGAGCGAGACCAGAAGATGAGCAGAACGGTCGCAAAGACGGCGGCCAACAGCACCGGCAGGCGAAGAGCCAATGAAGACTGGCCCATCATTTTGAGCGAGAACCCGGCCAGCCAGATCAGCAGGGGAGGCTTGACTAACAGGTAGCGTCCCAGGACCCTGGGGGTGAGCCAGCCGTCGTGTGCCACCAGGTCGAGGGCGCTCGAGGCGTACATGGTTTCGTCCTGCGCGCGAAAACCGCTGATCGGGTCGCTGAAAGGTCCGGCGATTGTGGTTTTGCCGGCACCCCATCCCAGGATCGCCAGGACGAGGATCGACAGCCCGGCCCATTTCGCCAGGTCTCTCATGTGTGGTGGTCCATTATTCCTCATTCTATCCAGGCGCTGGCTGCGATCAGCCAAGTGGCCGAAAAGCACCATCGGGCGGTGCTTTGCAACCATGCAATCGGGAGACTACAGGATTTTGTTTTCAATAGGTTAGCCTATCCTTATGGAATGGTGAAACAGGTGCAAGAGAGATCTCGTCGAGACTGTTGAGGCACTCGTTATGAACAGCACTTTGGGTCACTTCATTGGCAGCGGCGTGACGCGCGCCGCCGCCGGGTTGTTCGCTGCCGCCTTCCTGTTCGCCCAGGAACCCGCGGACGTTCCACCGCCGCCAGATGCATCCCAGCAGCAGGCTCCCGCTCCTGGAAAGTGGCGCCGCGTGGGTGAACCGCTTCCGGCCACCCGGCAGCAGGCGAACGCCCCGGACGTTGGCGATCCTGCGGCGGAGCCTGTCGATCCCCAGAATCCACCGGAGGAGGCCAACCGCCCGCCGGAAAATGAGCCTTCCAACTACGTCCTGCCCAGCCATCTGACCATTCAGCCCGGTACCTATGTGACGGTACGGCTCAATCAGATGCTGTCTTCGGATGTGAACCAGCCGGGCGATGCCTTTACCGCAACGCTGGTCCGTCCGGTGATCGTGGACGGCGTGGTGGTAGCGCAACAGGGCCAGACGCTGGGTGGACGGGTGGTCGAGGCGAAGAAGGCCGGGCGGGTCGAAGGGGTAGCGCGGCTGGGGGTTCAGCTTACGGATCTGCCCCTGGCGGATGGCCAGCAGGTGCCGATTCAGGCTCAACTGATCAACCGCAGCGGCAATACTTCTGCCGGGCGTGACGCCGGCGCCATCGCGGGCACAACCGCGGCTGGCGCGGCGATCGGTGCGGCGGTCAATGGTGGCGTCGGCGCTGGAGTGGGCGCGGCCGCCGGCGTGGTGGCGAGCACCATCGGCGTCCTTCTGACCCGAGGCCATGCCAGCGTCATCTATCCCGAAAGTGTCCTGACCTTCCGGATCGAAGCGCCCGTTACGTTCTCTACCGAGCGGGCGCCGCAGGCGTTCCGGCTGGTCCGGCCTGGAGATTATGACCGGCCGGCCCAGATGCAGACGCGGATGACTCCGCCGCCGAATGGGTGCGCCGGCTATGGCTGCGCGGCCCCGCCCCCCTATTACTACGGCTACTACGGTCCGGGCTACTATCCCTACTGGGGGCCGAGCTTCGCGTTCGGCTGGAGCTTCTGGCCGCGCTACTACTACGGACCACGCTTCTACGGAGGCCGCGGCTTCTATTACGGACGCCATCGTTAACCGGGTGTGTCGAGGGATGCGACAGGGCCAGGCCCGCCAAGTGCGGGTTTGGCCCTTTTTTTGTTCGCGCCTGCGCTAGAATGAAAGCCTTAAACAGGAGGTCACCCCCTTGCCAAACCGTCGAAACTTCTTGCAGAGCCTGAGCACGCTTCCGCTATTCGGCAAACTGGGCCTGAGCGCCACCACCAAGCGCGACTATTTTAAGGAACTGGGCGTTCGTCCGTTCATCAACGCAGCGGGGACCTACACCACGCTGACCGCATCGTTGATGCGTCCGGAGGTCATGCAAGCCATCGAATATGCCTCCAA
>CAZMRK010000837.1:0-5729 GCA_964568355.1 uncultured Solibacteraceae bacterium
CAAACTGCGGGGACCGGCACTCCCAGGCGCCGGCCCGCGGCCGCAAGCGTCTCCCAGGTGCCTTCGCCCAGCGGGATGCCGCCGCGCCGCCGCTCGGCTTCGGTGCGCCATTCCGGCTCTCCGGCCACCAGAACCTCATCGTAGCCGGGGGCCGGAGGCGTGGATTTCATGATGCCGGTCAGGTGCTCCACGCGCGCCGAGAACTCCTCCACCGGCAGAAAACGCGCAATGTCGATAGCCAGGAACATCTGGCTTACCCGCAGTTTGCGCCCGCGCTTGCGGATGCCTCCCACTTCGTTGCAGAAGGCCCCGCCGCTCAGGACCGCGCATAAAATCTCCACCATCATGGCCAGCCCGCTGCCCTTGTATCCGCCCAGAGGCATCAGCAGGCCCTTCAGGGCCGCCTCCGTGCTGGTGGTCGGCACGCCCTCCGAATCCATCGCCCACCCCGCCGGCAGCGTATCCTGTCCATTGATCATGGCTTTGTAGATCTTGCCCGCCGCCACCGTGGTCGTGGCCATATCCAGCAGCCACGGACCTGGTACGGACATGCAAATCGGGTTGGTCCCGAGCCGGGGTTGTTTCCCCTGCCACGGCGGCACCAGCGAGGAAGCGTTGCACATCACAATGCCGATCTGCCCGGCAGAGGAGATCTTCTGTGCCCAAAATGCCGCCGCGCCGAAATGGTTCGACTCGCGCACCGAGACCAGCCCGGCCCCGTGCGCCTTGGCAAGCCGCGTCGCGTGGCCGCAGCAGATATCGGCGATCTGCTGGCCGATCCCGTTCCCGGCATCGTAAAGCAGGCACGCGCCGGTCTCCGAAACCACGTGGCCGCGCGCCGCCGGATCCATATCGCCGGATTCCAATTGCGCGACGTAGTAGGGCAGCAACTGCACGCCATGCGAGTCGACACCGCGCAGGTTGGCCGCCACCAGGGAGGTCGCCACCAGTCGGGCCGTATCCGGCGCAACCTGAAGGGCCAGCAGAATCTGTTCCGCAAAACAGGTAAGGTCCACTTCCGGGAGAACGGGCATGAACTATCAGCTTATAGTAAGCCGTCATGCCCCCGCGGCGCGCAACGTTCGCTCGCGAATGTGGCGGAGCACCCGCAGGTGGATGCGATGAATCACTGCATCGGACCACCACCGCCAGTATTCCGCGGGCCACAACCCGTGCTGGTACCAGGTCGTGCCTTCCAGGCGAGTCCTCCCGCCGGGCAGTGCGATGAGCCGGAACTGGCCTCGCTTGGAAACCAGGTAGCCTTGGAGATGCCGGGCCGCGACGTGCCTGTAAGGACTCCATTCTTCCATGGGCGGCGGGCTGGCGGTCACACCGAATCGCAGCAGCCGCGGTTCGTCCCAAACCTCGATCGGCTCAACGAAAGAGCCCGTCGAGAAGTCGCAATAGCGGGTCGCCCCGACACCGGAGCCGGTCATGCGGGCGCGCCGGGGATAAGCCAGGCCGGTACGAAAAAGCCACTCCCTCGGCTCCGGCAGGTCGGAGAAGGCCACCACGTTGGGCCAAACCCGTTCCGGTGGAGCGGCGATCTCGATCTCCGTGCGGACTTCAAACACCGGTGGAGTGGCGGAAGTATCGAAGGTAAGCCCGCCAGGGACCAGCAGCAGCAGGGACGCCAGGCTTCCTCGGCCCATCCGCGAAGGTTCTGCGCGCCAGAACAGCCAGCCGCCCAGCGCTCCCAGCGGCAGCACCAGGGGCAAGGCCATCATGATGCAGATCGCCCCTTCCATTCCCAGCAACAGCAGCGCGCCGCTGGCCGCGAGCGTCGTCCAGATCCCGGCCGCCGCGGCGCCGCCCGCGGTCTGCGGTTGAAGCGTCCAGGCCGCCAGCACTCCCAGCAGAACGGGCATGACCAGAAAGAGCGTCAGGCCATAGACTCCTGTCCGCAGCAGCATGGCGCCGGTCGAAAGCAGCACGGCGCCGCACAATAGTCCGGTGATTCTACGCGCAGTGGTTCCCACGATTGGATCCTCCCCCCTGAAAGGTCCGGGCCGCTCAGTCCCCTTGAACGATGGCGATCAGTTCCAGCACGGTCTTGCGGAGAGGCCGCATCAAGGGCAGCCCGGAAAACTTGATCAGAAACGCGGCGCACCGGGCGCTACGTTCCAGCAGCCGGAAGGTGCGGGCCTGCCCCGGCGAGCCGTCGATGACCCAGAAAAAAATCACCCCCATCTGGAAAAACCACAACACGCCGGGAAGATGAGGCGCCAGGTCGCGGGGGATGCGCATCCCGCAGTCCACCAGCATCCGCCGGAACCAGGCGATGTCGATATCCCGGATCTCTTTGGTCTCCGGGCTGAACGGCGACAAAGGGTGCTGCGGGTCGGCCCCGTTGCGCAGCAGCGCGCGCAGCACGCCGCGATCGGGAGCAAAGTAATCCAGTTTTACCCGGATCAGTTCGCGGAGACGCTGTTCGAGTCCGGTGCTCCGCCCCAGAGCTTCGGCGAGAAGCGGCTGCATCTCCTGGCAGGCGCGCTGGTAAAACGCCATGACGATCGCATCTTTGGACGGGAAATAGTAGTAGGCCGCGCCGGTGGCGACACCGGCCCTGGCCGCGATCTCCCGCATCGTGGCCGTATCAAATCCGTCCTGGCGGAACGACGCCAACGCGGCATCGAGAATCCGGCCGGCTGTTTCCTCGGCCTTGGAACTGGTTTTGGCGGGCGTCATCGTCGTTTTTGAACGCGTTCAATAACAGAATACGCTTCCTCCGGGAGGCCCGTCAAGTTTTTTTGAACATGTTCAGAACATCTCCCTCCGCAGCAAGCGACCGCCTGGTTTTGGACCGGTCAGCGCATGCTTAGGAATTGGGGGAGGCTTTCAGCGGCTTGGCCTATGGATCGCGCCAGGGTGAGCTTGGCCAGATTGTGGGCGAAGATGCTGTTGATGAGATCGAGTTCGGCTTCGGCGACGGATTCCTGGGATTGGACGACCTGTACGTTGTCGCTGACTCCGGCATCGAAGCGCTGGCGGGTGAGTTTCAGGTTTTCGCGGGAGACGTCGAGGTTCTGGCGGGCGACTTCGACCTGACTGGCGGCGGCCTGGAGATCGCGCCAGGCGTTGCGCACATCGGCTTCGATGGATCCGCGCAGATCTTCCAGCTCGGCGCGGCGCTGGACGAGGGCGGCTTCGGCCTGCTCGATATCGCCTTCGGCCTTGCCGCCCTGCCAGATGGGTACGCGGAGCGTCCCCACGACGGTGAAGGTGCCGTGCGACTGGGAGGGATTCAGGCCAATGGCCCCATAGTCGGCGCTTACGGAAAGCGAGGGGAGGCGCTCGGCTCGCGCGGCGGAGCGGGCGTGCTCGGCAACGCGAACCTGGGCTTCGGCGGCTTGCAGATCGGCGCGCTTTGCTACGGCCTGTTTGAGGGCATCCTCGATTTGGAGGGACGGCGCCGCGGCAAAGGGCAGCTCGTCGGTGAGCTCGAACCGGTCGTTGGGCGGCAGGCCGACCATGCGGGCGAGGTTGACCTTCTGCTTGGCGAGGTCGTCTTCCAGGGAGAGCAGGCGCTGGCGCTGGGTGAGCTGCTCGACGCGGCTGCGGTTGACGTCGATTTGCGCGATCAGGCCGACACGGCGCTGTTCGGAGGCCTGGCGGTAGAGCGCATCGGCGGTTTCGAGTTGGGCCCGCGCGGACCCGACGCGAGCAGTCGCGGCGATCACCTGCAGGTAGGCTCCTCCCACGGCGAGGACGACCAGGTCGCGGGCGCCTTGGGCGGAAAGCTGGTTGGCACGCAGGCTCTCACGGGCCGAGCGGTAGTTATTCCAGGCGGTGAGGTCGGCGACGGTCTGCGAGAGGGTGGCCCGCAGATCGAAGTAGTTGAAAGGGCCGACCACGGAGGGGATGGCGATGCCGGGGAAGGCCGAGCGGAAGCGAAATCCTTGCGCCTGGAGGTTGGTTTGCGCGACTGTTTCCGAGAGGTTGCCGTTGAGGTTGGGCAGGAGGGCGCTTCGCGCCGATCGGGCCTGGCCGTGCGCCTGCCGGACGGCCTGATGGAAGCCGACGGCCCCCAGGTTGTATTGGAGCGCGCGTTGGACGGCCTCACGCAACGACAGCTTGCCGGAGAACGGCTGCGCGGTGGAGGGAACGCTACCGGAATAGGCGCCCTGGACTTGAACGGTCGGGTTGATGGTGTTGACGCTGGTGGTGGCGCCGGGCACGGGCGATTCGGCGGCGTTGACGGAGCCCTGCTGGGAGCTTCGGCCGGAGAGCTGGACCTGATTGGCCTGAGTGGTCTGGCCGCGACTGCCGGTTCCCAGAAGTTGGGCAGAGGCCGAGGGAGAACAGGCAAGCGCCACGAAGGCGGCCGTGCCAGCGAGGAATAGAGTTTCTCTTCTCATTTTTTCGAACCTTCCGGCACTAGCTGAGCTGCTTGCGAAAGCGCCAGACGCTCAGCAGGACCAGGATCAACGTAAAAATCGAGAGGCCCAGAAAGTTGGGCCAGAGTGTCGAGAAGCCGCTCCCCTTCATCAGGATGGAACGCACGATGGTGGCGAAGTGATGAATCGGGTTGAATACGGTGAGCGGCTGCAGCCATTGGGGCATGGCTTCAATGGGGCTGAAGGCGCCGGACAGGGAAGAGAGCGGCGGATTGATAAAGAAGCTGGTCAGTTGCGCCTGCTGCGCCGATTTGCTGAAGGTGGCGTTGACGGTTCCGATGCTGATGCCGGAAAGGATGCAGAGGGCGGCGCCGGCGAAGATCAGCAGCAGGTTCCCGCGGAAGGGGACCTGGAAGATGAATTTCATGGTGCCGACCGCCAGCAGCGACATCAGGAACAGAAGCACGAACAGCGGCGTGATCTTGGCGATGATGATTTCCGAAGTATCGGCGGGAGACATGAGCAACTGCTCGATGGTGCCGGCTTCGCGTTCCCGGACCATGGCCGCGGAGGCGACCAGCGAGCTGTTCAGGATCAGCAGCATGCCGAAGACGCCGGTCACGACAAACCAGGAGTCCTCCAGGCCGGGATTATAAAGGTAGGCGGGGCGGAGCGAGACCTGGCCGCGCCGGCTCAGGTCGGGCGCAGCGATGCGGGCGAAGATGGCGCGAAGACCCCGGCCGGGAAGACCGTCGTTGTAGGTATCGATCACGCCCTCGGCATAGCCCTGGCTGATCGCCGCGGTGTTGGCGTTCATGGCATTCAGCAGAAACTGCACCTCGGCGGTTCGGCCGCGCTGGAGGTTGCGTGCGTAGTCGTAGCGAATGACGACGCCGGCATCGACCTTGCCGCGGCTGATGGCGTCGCCAAGCTGGCCGACCGAATCGAAATAGCTGACCAGGCGGAAGCTTTTGCTCTCGCTCAACACGGCGATCAGTTCGCGGCTCTCCGGCGTACGGCTGTCATCGACAGCGCCGAGCTTCACATTCGAAACAGTGGCGCTGAGGGCGAAGCCGAGGAGCAGGAGCTGCAAGGTGGGGGGAAGAATGAGCGAGACGGCCAGGCGACGGTCGCGACGGATCTGGCCGAATTCTTTGCGGATGAGGGCGCGGACGCGATAGTTGAAGAAGCGGGCGGTGAAGTCTCGCATGCGTTACGCCTCCAGTTGCATGCGGCGCATTTTGCGCCAGGCGAGGAAATAGAAGACCGCACCGATCGCGGCGATGATGGCGATTTTGAACCAGGTGGCCGGCCAGCCGCCGCCTTGCAGAAGAGCGTCGCGAGTGATTTCGATGTAGTAGCGGCCCCAGACCAGATTGGAGAGCCAGCGCA
>CAZMRK010000838.1:0-3400 GCA_964568355.1 uncultured Solibacteraceae bacterium
CGCGGCCGAGTGGGTGGGGCTGGCCAAAGCCGCCGGCATGAAGTACATCACCATCACCAGCAAACACCACGACGGCTTCGCCATGTGGGCCACGCAACAGACGAAGTGGAACATCGTGGATGCCACTCCGTACCACAAGGATCCGCTCAAAATGCTGGCGGATGAGTGCCACAGGCAGGGGATCAAGCTGTTCTTCTATCATTCGCAGCTCGACTGGCATCATCCCGATTACTATCCGCGAGGCCGCACCGGCCAGACCAGCGGCCGTCCGGAGAGCGGCGATTTCAACCGCTACCTCGATTTCATGGATGCGCAGCTCAAGGAACTGCTCACCGGCTACGGCGAGATCGGCGGCATCTGGTTCGACGGGATGTGGGACAAGCCCGACGCCGATTGGCGCCTCGCTCGCACCTACGGGCTGATTCATAGCCTGCAACCGGCTGCGATGGTGGGCAGCAACCATCACCTGAAGCCCTTCGACGGCGAAGACTTCCAGATGTTCGAAAAGGATCTGCCGGGCGGCAAGACGGCGGAATTCAACGCCAAGTCCGAAATCGGCAAGCTCCCGCTGGAGACCTGCGACACGATCAACCTGGCCTGGGGCTACAACAGCCACGACAAGAAATTCAAAAGCAGCCAGGACCTGATCCGCTACCTGGCGCGCGCCGCCGGGCACAACGCCAATTTCCTGCTCAACATCGGGCCGATGCCGACCGGCAAAATCCAGCCGGAATTCGTAGAGCGCCTGCACGCCATAGGAGAATGGCTCAGCCGCAACGGCGAGTCCATCTACGGCACGCGCGGCGGCCCGCATCCGCCCGAAGCCTGGGGAGCCATGACGAGCCGTCCGGGAAAGATCTACGTCCATATTCTCGACTGGCAACAGGACCTCCTGGCCCTCTCCAAGATGCCCAAAGTCAGCCGTGCCAAGCTGTTAGCCACCGGAGCCAGCGTACCGGTCACGCATTTGAAGGACGGCCTCGTGCTGCACCTCCCCGAATCCGGGCGCGACCCCGCCGATACGGTAGTAGTGCTGGAGCAATAAATACAGGGGGTTGGGAAAAAACAAGCGAGCGCCGAAGGCGCAAGCAACAAAGCCCCAACCCCCATCCCCTAACCCCTAACCCCCAACCCCCTTGGTTTTAGTTGCCGACGTACCGCGCGTAAAGGCTGCGCGCCATTCCTACGTCAGTGGTGCCTTTGATAATGGCTCGGCCGTCCGGGAAGATGGTCATTTCGTAGGGCGCGAGGAAAAAGCGCAGCGCAAACTCGTTGGCCCTCACCTCTCCCAGCCGCTCCAGGCTGGCTTTCAGCGCGGCCAGATCGAGCGGGCGGGCGCGCTCGTGAATCTGTACCGCGTTGCGCCCGCAGAGGCTGATCGGCGGGCGATTCTCGCCTTCCAGGTGAACGAAATCGTGCCGGGCGCAGGCGGGACATTGCGGGTCCCGGGCCGGCTGCGGAATCCTGCGGATGCTTCCGCCCCACACGTCGACGGTGGTAATGTGCGGCTCCACACGGTCCCGCTGCCCGGAAAGAATCTTCAACGCATCCGCCACCTGGAGCGACGCAATGATCGAGACGATCACGTTCAGCACACCGGCGGTCTCGCAGGTGGGTTGCGCGCCGGCGGGAGTATCCGGATAGACGCAGCGCAGGCAGGCGGTCTGCCCCGGAATCACCGGCATCGCCAGGCCGTAGCTACCTACCGCCGCGCCATAAATCCAGGGCAATTCGCGGCTTAGGGCGAAATCGTTGATCAGATAGCGCGTTTCGAAATTGTCCGTGCCGTCCAGAATCAACTCCGCATCGCCCACCAGCTCGGCGATATTGGCGGGGGTGACGTCGGCCACCAGCCCGCGGACGGCTACATCCCGGTTGATGTGCCGCAAGCGCCGCTCGGCCGCGGCTGCTTTGGGTAGCGCCTCTTCCGCATCCGCCTCCTCGAACAACCATTGCCGCTGCAAGTTGCTGGATTCCACGTAGTCCCGATCAACGATCGTGAGCCGCCCCACCCCCGCGCGGGCCAGAGCCGCGGCTTGAAAACTGCCCAGGGCACCGCAGCCGATGATAGCCGCATGGGCCGCCAGCAGACGCTCCTGGCCCTTCTCGCCGAGGCCTGTAAACAGGATCTGCCGCGAATATCGCTCCTTGTCTCGAGGCTGCATTTTCAACCCCGATCGTACCAGAGTTCCGTTCGGGAACTTACGTTATGATGAATTTTGGTGAGCCTGCGCTGTGCCCGCTATTTGATTCTCAGCCTGGCAAGCACATACCCTCTTCTGTTATGCGCGCAGACGTCGCAATTTCTCGGCAAGCGCATCGCAGTGATTCAGTTTGAGCCCGAGCAGCAGCCTCTCGAGGCATCCGAATTGCACGATATTCTGCCGATGAAGTCGAACACGCCGCTGACCATGGAGCAGGTGCGCGCTTCGATCGAGCGGTTGTATGCCACCGGGCGCTATGACGATATTCAGGTAGACGCCGTAAGTCTCGGCGGCAACGACGTCGTGGTGAGGTTCCTGACGCGGCCCAGATGGTTCGTGGGCCATATCTCCGTTTACGGCGATATCTCCAGCCCGCCCAACGCCGGCCAGATCGCCAATGCCACCCGGCTCGAACTGGGCCAGATCTTCAACGATGACAAGCTCCAGCAGGCGCGCGACGGTATCCGCCAGATCATGGAGAACGAGGGCCTTTACGAGTCTTCGGTTCAACCGCTCTATGAATATGACTCTCTGGCGCAGCAGGTGCATTTGACCTTCTTTGTTTCGAGCGGCAAGCGCGCCCGGTTCACAGACCCGGTGTTCCGCGGTGACCTCCAAAGCGATCCGCAGACCCTGATCTCCAGCACCGGCTGGAAGCACTGGAAGATTCTTGGCTGGAAAGACGTGACTCAGTCCCGCGTCATGCGGGGCCTCGAGAAGGTTCGCAACAATTATCAGAAAGAGGGACGCCTGGAAGCGAAGGTCGCGCTCCAATCCATGCAGTACGACCCCTCTTCCGTCACCGCCCGCCCCACCCTGGAGGTCGATGCCGGCCCTCAAGTCCGGGTCCGCAGCGTCGGCGTCAAGCTTTCTCAGAAGACGCTCAAGCGTTTCGTGCCGGTCTATGAGGAGCGCACCGTGGATCCGGATCTGCTGGCCGAAGGCCAGCGCAATCTCCGGAATTATTTCCAGTCGCGCGGGTACTTCGATGCCCAGGTCACGTTTCAGGAGCGGAAGGGCCAGGCCAACCGGGCTGAGATCGACTACATCATCCGGCTCGGCACGATGCACCGCCTGGTCCATATCGGCATCACCGGCAACCGCTTCTTTTCGACCGAGACCATCCGCGAGCGCATGTATATTCTGACCGCCTCGCTGCTTCAGTTTCGTCATGGACGCTTCAGCGAGGTCTATCT
>CAZMRK010000839.1:0-8877 GCA_964568355.1 uncultured Solibacteraceae bacterium
GTGACCCACATCCTGGCGCCCATTCTCGAAGGTAACGAATTCGAGGGCACGATCGAGGAAATCCAGGCAATCTGGTGGAAGATGTACTCCGCCATGCGCGTCCGCGGGCAGACCGGCGGTTTCATGCTTGATGCGATTGCCGGCGTCGACCTGGCGTTGTGGGACCTCGCCGGAAAAATCGCCGGCCGCTCTGTCAGCGATCTGCTGGGCGCGGCGAGGAAGACGGTCCCCGCCTATCTCAGCGGTCTTCCCGGACGCGATCCCACGCGCGTGCGCGAATACGCCGATCGTGGATTTACTACTGTCAAGATCTTCCACGACACCGACGAAGCCTCTCTGCTGCGCAACACCGACGCCGTGAGCCGGATCCTGCCGGATGACGGAAGCGTAGCCGTGGATGCGTTATGGCGATTGACCGATGCCGGAGCGCCGGCACTCGCGGGGGAGCTGGATAAGCGCGGCGTGCGCTGGCTGGAAGCTCCGCTCGCTCCGGAAAGCGCCCGCGCTCACGGCCGGCTGGCGGCCAGCATCCGGGTTCCTGTGGCAATCGGCGAGAGTTACCGGACGCTCTTCGAGCTTGAGCCGTTCTTTGAAGCGAAGGCGATGCGCATCGTTCAACCCGACCTGGGCCGTACCGGAATTACAGAGGGTCTGCGGATCGCCGGGGCCGCCCGGGAGCTGGGTCTGGAAGTAGTGCCGCACGTCAGCATCGCGCTCGGGCCGCAGATTGCCGCGGCGATTCATTTCGCGGCCTCCCTTGCCAACTGCCCGATGCTGGAATTCAATCCCACCGTGCTCGAAACAGCCAACCGTCACCTGCTCGATCCCATCTCTATGGACGGCTCCGCCTACAAAGTCCCCGATGGACCGGGATTGGGCATCACGACGCGATCACTTTTTTGAGTTCTGTTTCGTCGAATTCCACACCGAGGCCGGGACGTTCCGAAACCGTCGCATGCCCCGGCGTCCATTCGAAAGGCTGCTGGAGAAGTACATTCCCAAGCGGCCCGGAAAAGATGTTGCCGCCTTCCATGATGAGGAAATTCGGCGTGGCGCAGGCTAAATGGATCGAAGCCGAGACATAAGGCGCCGTGCCGGTGCTGACATGCGGCGACCACAGAACTCCGTGGGCATCGGCCAGTATGGCGATTCGTCGCATCTCCGTGATTCCCGCCGCGCGGCAGACATCCGGATTGACAATATCCACCGATTTGCTGGCGAACAGGTCCCGGAACTGGAAGCGATTCGATAGCTCCTCGCCGGCGACAATGGCCGTATCCAATGCTTCCGCCAGCTTCGGATAGCTTTCAGTGTCGTCCGGAGTCAGCGCATCTTCCCACCAGCCGATGTTTCCGTTGCGGTCGAGCTCGCGGCCGATCTTGATGGCTTCGTAGAGCTTATAGCCGCCCAGCGAATCCACCAGAAGCTGCGCCTTGCCCCGGATCGTCTCGGCAACCGACAGCACGCGATTGAGATCGTTGGTCTCGGCGCCCTTGCTCAGGCTCATCTTCACCGCCGCATAACCCTGCTCCACGGCCTTCAGGGCGCTTTCCTTGAGTGCGGGAATATCCCGTCCGCCGATACCCGTGTAGGTCGAAACCTGCGAGCGGTATTTTCCCCCCAGCAGCCGGTATAGCGGCTGTCCGGTGAATTTGCCCAGGAGATCCCACAACGCAAGGTCCACGCCGGCGATCGCTTCGGTGAAGAAGCCGTTCGAATAGCCCCGCAGACGCTGCGTGGAGTACATCTTCTCCCACAGCGGCTCGATCTCCAGCGCGTTCTGCCCCAGCAGGACAGGGGTCAGAAGATCGCGGACAACCGTCTGGTGAACCCGCGGCGCGGCCGGAGCATGGCATTCACCCCAGCCGGTCAGATCCTGATCCGTCGTGATTTTTACCAGCACGGCCTGCGTGTGGCCGAAGAACCGGGAAGGGGATGAGTGGTCCAGCCGGTTCCACAGGCCGGGTCCGCCGGTCATCGCGCCGAGCGGCGGCATTTCGATCAACTGATCTGCCCGGCGATTGTCGTTCGGCGTCCGGATGACGAACGCTTCCACCCGCGTGATCTTGAGCGGGCTGGTGCCCTTGCGGCTCTGGGCGACCGCTTCATTTTGCGAGAGAAGGGGCGCTCCCGCCAGAGCGGGAGAAAGCTTAAGCAGGTCGCGGCGGCGCATAGGACGGCCCCTCGGTGGATACAGGCATCTGCAGCGGCTCGCGGACGAGCCAGTGCACAATCAACCAGGAGATCGGGTGAAGAAAGCACATAACCAGAAAGATCATGGCGTAGGAGTAATGCTGCACGATCTGGCCGGTGAGTCCGGTAAAGAGTGTTCCCCCGAGCCCGCTGCCGAACGCGATAACACCCGAGACCGAGCCAACCAGCCGCACCGGATAGATGTCGTTCGTGATGGTCATCAGGTTTGTCTTCCAGCCCATGTGGGCGAAGGTCACAATCGAGATGATCGCCAGGGCGCCGGATGAAGGAACATAGGGAACGAAATAGCTCAGTGCCATCAGAGCGGCGAACGGCAGGAGGACCGCTCGGCGCGCGCGCAACGGGTCCCAGCCGCGGCTGACCAGCCAGCCGGAGAGAATGCCTCCGCCGAAAGACCCCAGGTCGGCGCTGAGATAGGGAAGCCAGGCCAGCATGCCCATCTGGACCAGGCTGAAATGGCGCTGTTCCACCAGGTATTTCGGAAGCCAGAACAGATAAAACCACCAGACCGGATCGGAGAGGAAGCGGGCCAGCAGCAGGCCAAGGGTTTGAGGCGCCCGCAGAAGCGTGGTGAGCTTCGCCTTGCCGCCCTGCGTGGCGTTTGAGGTCGCCGCCTTGCGCACCAACTGCAGCTCCTCCTGGGTAATCAGCGGATGTTGTTCGGGCAGATGATATAGAAGCAGCCAGAAGATCAGCCAAACGAACCCAAGCGCGCCGGCGATCACGAATGCCTGCTGCCAGCCGAAGGTCACCGCCAGCCAAACCACCAGCGGAGCTGCAATGATCGCGCCTACTGCGGAGCCTGCATTGAGCAGTCCATTGACGAATGCTTTCTCCGTTGCGGGGAACCATTCCGAAATGGCCCGGAAGCCGGCCATATAGTTTCCCGGCTCGCCGATCCCCAGCAGAGCCCGAAAAATGCTCAGTTGTAAGGCGTTCCGCGCGAAGGCATGCAGCATGTTGCTGATCGACCAGAACACCATGAACGCCGCCAGAGAGAATCGGGTGCCCCACCGGTCAACAAGAAAACCTGAGCCCAGGTACATCAGGGTGTAGGCGACCAGGAACGAATTGAGAATATTCGAATACTCCACCGGAGTCAGGTGCAGTTCCTTGGTGATGATAGGGGCGACCACCGATAGGGTCTGGCGATCAATGTAGTTGATCACCGAGGCCAGGAACAGCAGGGCCGCGATGTACCAGCGGACGTTCTTGAGCTTCATACCGCATCCTGCGAGGCGATCCAATCCACCAGGAAATTGAGTTCTTCGCGTCCTTTGGCGTCAATGCAGCCGGTGGGATGGCGGACAGCGGGACATGCAATCACGCCGGCGCGGTGGAGGTTATGCTTCATCGCCGATACGCCAAGCCCCGGTTGCAGCTCGAACCGGATCAGCGGCAGGATGCGTGCAAAAATCCGCCATGCTTCTTCCCGATTCCCGGCTTCCAGCGCATTCCAGATTCTCACGAAAGAGCAGGTCATATCACTGCCCGGCATTGTGCCGGCCGCGCCGCGGTCGAACTCCTCGATCAGGAAGTTGCCGTTGAGCCCGCCAAAAGGGACGATCCCCCCTTCCTTTGCCACCGCGGTTATTTTGGGGGCCGTAGGCGGCGCTTCGACCTTTGCATAGCGCACGTGCTCAACCTCTCGCCCCAACCGGCAAAGCATCGAAGCCGGCATGGCAACCTGCGTCATCAACGGAGCATCCTGCACCATGATAGGAATGCTGACTGCTCCGGAGATGGCGGAAAAGTAATGCAGGAGCCCCTCGCCGTCGGTCTTCATGAAGGAGGGCGGCAGCACCATCAAGGCATCGGCGCCCAACTCCTGCGACGTCCGGCTCAGATCGACGGCGAGCTGAGTACCCGAGCTGCCGGTGCTGACCACCAGCGGAACGCTGGGTCCGGCTACCTCGCGGACCAGCCGGAGCAACTGCGTCCGTTCCGTATCCGCCAGTGCATAGCCCTCACTGGCGTTGCCGAAGAGCCCGAGCCCGTGAGCCCCTTGATCAAGCAGATACCGGACCAGCTTCGCCTGGCTTTTGAGATCCAGCGTGCCATCTTCGTGGAACGCCGTAGCCACGATGGGGACAACTCCGCGGAGTGTGTGCGCAGTCATGAAGACCCATCTTATGAAATTTCAGATTTTAGTTCAAGATTCCGGGGAGCCGGCAAGCAGCACGCCCAGTTGGCTGGCGGCTTTGCAGACCTCGTGGAGACCTTCGGCGAGGTGGAGTTTCTGATTTTCATCGAGATCGGCCGGCATGGATGCCAGCAGGCGAGAGAGATTCCGGCAGCGCTTGACGGCGATATCCAGCAGTTGCGGCGAGGGCGCTGAGTCGTTCGTCTCGATCTGCTGCAGCAGTTCGTGAATTGCCTCGGTGAGTTGATCCGTGTTCTCCGGCAACAGTGCGATCAACTTGCCGTCGATCTGGACGCCGTCTTCGGTGACGTGCGCGGCAATGGCGCGGAAATCCTGTGGGGCGATGTGGGTCAGTTGCGAAATGTGAAAAAACGCCGGACCGAATTCCTGCAAATAACCGATGGCTCGGTCCACGTTGCGGCGGTTGACCTTGAGATAGCGAACGCAGAATTCGTTCCAGTTTCGCGCTGCCAGCCGGTACTGTTTTTCCTCTCGGATGCGCCTGAGGCTCTCCACTTCCGCGGCGGAACAACGCCCCGCAATCAGGCCGAAAGCTTCGCGCCGGCCCAGCCACCGGCCCAGGTCGATGCCTGGCAACTCGGCATTTCGGGAGGTGAGATTGGTTTCTTGAATGGGTTCGTCCATATGAGTGTACCGGGAGAGTTGGGACATTTTGTCCCAACTCCTCCTTACAAGCGATTTGAAATCATGAGGTTATGGAGGCCGCGCGGGCACGTTGTCCCAAATCGGCCCCTCCTGCCCGATTCCAGCATGACACGCCGCCATCAGCGAACCGGCCGAAACTGGCCCATCTTTGACGCTAAGTTGTGCGATTTACGAGAGAAGATTTTTTGGGAGCCGGAGTGAACGGCCTCTCACGCGTAGCACCGAACTTCGAACACGCGGGCCAGGCGGTCGCCATGGGTAGCGTGGATTTCGAGGCGAAGACTGCGCACTTCCAGTGGCACGAAGTTGTGGCGGCGCAGGCGCTGGTAGTTGTCTTTCACCGTTGCCAGCACATGCGTCTCGCCATCCGCGGTCCGCCCGATCAGGGTGTAGTCCTTGACCGTTTCGGGCTGAGGCGCCCTCACCAGATTGCGGTTCTGGCTTTCCTGCGCGCTCAACGTGAGCTGGCGTTTGAAGCCGGTGTCGAAAGTAATTTGCACCTGCTGCAGGCGGCGGGGAGTGTCCCAGGCGAGCTCGATCCATGCCGTCTTGCCTTCTTCCAGGGGGGCCGCCCACTGGTGCAGTTCCACCGGATCGCCATGCCGGTCGGGAACGTTGCGCACGGAACCGTCAATCACCAGGCTCGCCTTGGCCGGACCTTCCTCGGCCGAAGCAGACACTTTCGCGGAACGGGCAATGTCCCGGGGATCCCTGTTGGAGCGCCCTTTGATGGTCTGGTCGTCGCGCAGCAGCGTCTGCTGCAACTGCTCGACCTGTTTCGGATCGGCTGCCAACTGGCGCGGCAGAATCCCGCACGCGACGCACTGCGCCGCGGCCGTACCGACGGCCTGACCTTCCACCGCGCAGGTGGCCATGACGCGGGCCGAGGTGAACGCCACATAGCTCGCGCTGATGTTGCGGCCGGCCATCAAGAGGTTGCCGATGTTGCGGCTGTAAAGCGACCGCAAGGGAATGTCGTACACCTCAGGCGGGCGGAGCGTAGTGTTGGGCGGCAGATCGGGACGGTCGAATCCTTCCGGAGGGTGCGCATCCATGGCCCAGCCGCCGATGGCTACGGCATCGGCCAAGCCGCCGGCCATCAGGTCCTGCTGTTTCAGGACGTAGTCGCCCAGAAGCCGGCGCGAGCCGCGCTTGCCCGGCATCATGCCGACCCAGTCCATGGCCCAGAACGAGGAATCCGGAAACTCCCCGCTGTTCTTGATGTAATCCCAAACGCCCATCACGATCGAAAGCAGCTCGAACCGGATGCGCTCATTGTCTTCGATAATGTCCTTGTCGCCGCCCCACTCAATCCACCAGTACCCGTATTCCCAACTGCTGATGCGCCGGTGTATCAACTGCTCGCGCGAAACTTTGCGCGCCCAGGAAGGCGGGGTAAACGGCATATGCCGGTGATGGAGGCGGGACGTGAACAGGATGCTCGAGCCCAGCGTACGATTGTCGGGCGTTTCCGGAGCGAGCGGCTCGCCGTACTCGGCGCGGGATTCCCGCCCAGTGCGCATGTCGGCGCCGGCTTCCAGCGCCAGGCGGGAATCGCCCGTGCAATCGCAGAACATGCGGGCGCGAATGCGATAGATATATTCGCTCTTATCGCAGCGGGCGAGCGCTTCCGAGATCCGGCCCGAATTTACCGTGGCCGAATAGAGCGTAGTTTCCAGCAGCAGCGTGATGTTGGGTTCACTGACCACTTTGTCATAGAGCAGGAGGTCCCAAAGCTCCCAACAGCGCTGCGGATTGTTCACCGCATCGGCCAGCCGCAACTCCTCGATCAGCCCGCCTTCGCGCCAGCCGGGCCGGCCGGTGTGCTGATTGGCGCCCACCACATGCATCTTGACTTCGCTGGAGGAGTTGCCGCCCAGCCGCGAGCGATCCTGCACCAGCACGACCTTAGCGCCGTTGCGCGCCGCCGCGATAGCCGCGCAAACGCCCGCAAGCCCTCCGCCCGCCACCAGAACGTCGGTTTCCAGGTGTACCAGGCGCATATGACGCTCCGCAGGTGAAAAGGGAGCATTCGCGGGGGCGACGGATTCGAACCTGGGGGTGGGAGCGAGTGTCTGCGCTCCCGCACGATCTGCCAGCACGATCAGGGAATAGCTGCCCAGGCCGAAGCGGGTAAAGAAGTCACGCCGGTCCATGCAGCCATTTTATGTCAGGATCAGCGGGCACCGAACCGGCCAACCCAGTCGATGCTACCGCAAGAGACGGCTCACTCGTGCCGCACGGCGGTCATCGGATCGATCCGGGAGGCTTTCCTCGCGGGTATGTAAGCGGCCAGAAGTGCGGCGCTCAGGAGAATGGCCACTGCCCCCACCAGGGAAGCCGGGCTATCCGGCTTTACATCGAAAAGAAAGGATTCGATGAATTTCGACGTGCCGAGCGCCGTGGGCACGCCGATCGCGAGCCCCGCCGCCGCCAGCACAAGGGCCTGACGCAATACCATCCAAACGACGGTACCGCGCTGCGCTCCGAGCGCCATCCGGATCCCGATCTCGCCGGTGCGCCGCGCGACCGTGTAGGCCATCGTGCCGTACAAACCGACGCAGGCGATGAGCAATGCCAGGAAGGCGAAACCGGTGCAGAGCCTCGCGAGGATGATCTCCTGGTTCATCATCTGATCGATCTGGGCTGCCTGGGTTTTGATATTCGTCACCGGAATGCGCGCATCCGCCCGGCGCACGATCTCGCGCACCGTATTCACGTAGCGAAGCGGGTCGCCGCCGGTGCGAAGCGCGAAGGTCATCTCCTCCACCGGTCGGTACGAACGCTGGTGGAACGGGAGATACACGATCTCGCGGAACTCGCCCTTGATTTCTCCATAGCGCGCATTTCCGGCAACCCCCACGATTTCGACATCCTTGCCGCTGAAACCTGCCGGAGGGCGGCGAAGCGACAGATGCTGGCCAAGCGGATTCCGATCGCCGAAGTACGTCTTGACGTAGGCTTCGCTCACGACCGCGACCGGCAGCGAGCCGGGCCGGTCGCGCTCGTCGATCCCACGCCCGCGCAGCACGGAAATCTGCATCGTCGAAAAGAAATCGGCTCCGGTCATCAGAATATGAGGACTCTTTCCCGGCTGTGGCTGCGCGCCTGCCGGCAGCAGAGGCCCCGCCGACGTGCCTTCGCCAACCAGCGGCGAATGAGAGGCGGTTGCGGCGCGCACTCCGGGAATCGCGCTGAACCGTTTCTGCAAATCCATGTAGAACGTGACAATTTCCGGATCCCGATGTCCCGCCTGCCGCGCGTTCATTCGGAACAGCAGCACATTTTCGCGGTTAAATCCCAACTGGACCGACTGCAGATTCGACAACGTCCGCACGAACAGTCCCGCCGCAACGAGCATCAGCAGGGAGATGCCGATCTGGGCCGCCACCAGTATCTGGCCCAGGCTCGCGCGGCGCAAGGAACGCTGCAAACCCGCCTCTCCCGCCCGCATTTCTTTTAAGGCCGATATCAAATTCACGCGCGTCGACTGAATCGCCGGAGCCAGCCCGAACAGCAGCCCTGTCACCAGCGATAGCGATACAGCCGCGCCCAGCACGCGCCAGCTCAAATCCGGGTGCAGCGTGAAGTCCGGGTTTCCGTTCGCCAGCAGGAGCGTCAGGAACCGGATTCCCCACACCGCGAATGCCACTCCCACGGCGCCGCCGATCGACGCCAGTAGCACGCTCTCTGTCAACAGTTGCCGGATTACGCGGAATCGTCCCGCACCGATACTGAGCCGCACCGCCATTTCGCGCCTGCGCGCCGTGGCTCTCGCGAGCAGCAGATTGGCGATGTTGGCGCAGGCGATCAGCAAAATCAGCGCCACCATGGCGAGCAGCACGTACAGCGGT